>CAXMOO010000223.1:0-7254 GCA_964195005.1 uncultured Gammaproteobacteria bacterium | reverse complement strand
GGGGGCTATTGTTACGCCGATCCCGACTGTTGCCGAGGAGATCAACAGTGGCCAAAGACAAGCTTCAAGCGACCAAGCGGGCCAGCTGGGGCAGCGCCGAGTCGCGCCGTATGCGGCGCACCGGGATGGTCCCGGCCATTGTCTACGGCCGCGAGACCGGTTCCACGTCGGTATCAGTCGACGCACGTGAGTTGTACGGAGCGCTTCACACCGAGGCGGGACTGAATGCCGTCATAAACCTCGATGTCGAAGGCACCGAAGTGACCACGCTCGCCAGGGAAGTACAGCGGGATCCGGTGCCGGGTGACATCATCCACCTCGACTTCATCCGCATTTCGCTGACCGAGACGGTGACGGCCGAAGTAAGCGTTGAGTATGAGGGAGTACCGCTCGGAGTGCGCGACGACGGTGGCATCGTTGAGACCATCCAGGCCAATGTCAACATTGAAGCCCTGGCAACCAACATTCCGCCCAGCATCACAATCGATATCAACGATATGACCATCGGCGACGTGCTGCGCGTGTCGGATCTTCCCCGCTTGGATGGAGTCGAATATCTTGACGATGAGGAAGCCGGCCTGGTCACGGTTTCGGTCCCTGCCGCAGTGGTCTCCGAAGCAGCCGAGGAAGAAGAGCTTCTTGAGGGCGAGGAACTCGAGGAAGGCGAGGAAGGCGAGGAAGGTGCTGCCGAGCCTGGTGAAGAGGGTGCTGAGGGCGATAGCGCAGAAGGCACAAAGGCTAAAGCCGAAGAAGGCTGATAGCGCTTTGATGCTCATAGGGCTGCAGAATCCTGGTGCCGAGTACCAGGGCACCAGGCACAACATTGGGGCCGACGCCGTGCGAGTCCTGGCAGACAAGATAGGCGCCGACTTTCGGTCGGGCCCACGCGGCATTCCGGTGCAAGTGGCAGATGGCTTCTGTGGCGACGTCAAAGTCAGGCTGGCCATCCCAACCACGTTCATGAACGAGTCCGGTCGCGCGGTTGGTCCGCTGATTCGCTACTTCGAATCGGGCCGGCTGCTGGTGGCTCACGACGACATCGATCTGGCCTTCGGCAAGATGCGGGTGCACGACAGCCGGGGCAGCGGCGGCCACAACGGCGTCAGGTCGATTGTTGATTCTCTCGGGAGCCAGGCCTTCTGGCGGCTCCGGATCGGGGTTGGTCGACCTCCCGGCTCGGAGGATCCCGCCGACTACGTGCTGAAGCGTTTCGACGACCCAGTGGAGGCCGAGATCCTCGCCCGCGAGGCGGCAGACGTTCTCGAGGCGTTCGCAACCGGTGGTGAGGAGTCGGCTCGCCAGGTCGCCGGGCATCGGGGGACAGCCTCCTGAAAGCCTTCCTCACCGGCCGTCCTGGACGCGGCAAACGTTACTGGTCGGGGCACTAGCATCCTCCGTCACATGGCGCAGTTGGGCGCATTCGTGGACCGCTGGTCCACCCGAGAGATGCCTTCCGTCCCCGGCCGATATGTAGTGCCGGCGCCTCTGCGCGCCTTCTTCCTGGCAGGCCTGGCGCTGGCAAGCCAAAAGCCGGTTCTGGCGGTCGTGGCCGGCGACCAGGAGGCCGATGATCTGGCAGACGACCTCGAGCTTTTCTGGGATGACACGCAGGTGCTCCCTGCCTGGGAGACCCTTCCCTTTGAGCACGTTTCCCCCAACATCGCAACCATGGCCCGCAGAGCCGAGGTCCGCCATCGGTTGCGGGGGGCAGAATCCCTGGTGGCAGTGGCGTCGGTGCGGGCGATCACCCAGCGCTCCAGCCCGGTTCCGGTTGAGCCGATTCGGCTGGAGCCGGGAGACACCATGGACCCGGTAGTTTTGGCCAAGGAGCTCGCCGAGCACGGATATCACAGGTCAGATCGGGTGGAGGGCCGGGGCGAGTTCAGCGTGCGCGGCGGGATTGTCGACGTTTTTGCTGCCCAGGCGGAAATGCCGGTGCGTCTCGAGTTCTGGGGAGATGAGGTGGACTCGGTCCGCGATTTCAAGGTGACATCGCAGCGCTCGGCAGAGGAGGCGGTCCTGGTGGCATACCCGGCTAGGGAGTTTCGCCCCACGCCGGAGATTCGGCAGGCGGCTCGCCACCTTCTGATCTCGGAGCAATGGGCAGCCTCCACGTGGGATCGGCTGGCGGAAGGGGTCTTGTTCGCCGGCATGGAGTCGTGGCTGCCGTGGTTGGCGGAGGAGCAGGCGGTTTTGGATGATCTCAACTCGTCAACCCAGGTTGTTGTGGTGGATCCGGTGCGCTGCCACGATCGGAGTCGCGAACTGCGAACCGAGGAATCCGAGCTGGCCGAGGCTCTGGCGCCGACGTGGGGCGAGAAGGCTCCTGCTGCCGGCGAGCACCCCTTGCTCTATCTCCCGCTGGAAGGCCTGCTCATCGACCGCCAGGTGCTCGAGGCGCCGGGCCTGGCCGCCGGCCCGGCAGATCGGGGTTTTGAAATCCAGGGGTTCGATGCCACCGGGGGAGATGCCGGCTCGGTGGTGGGGGCGATTTCTCGGCTGCGGGCGTCGAAGATCGACGTAGTGGTGGCCATGGACGGAGCCCCTGCGGCCGATCGGGTGGCCAAAGTCCTCGCCGAGGAGGGGCTGGAATTACCGCGGGTGGATCAGGCCGAGGAATCGGCGGTAGTGGCCGAGGGCATCCATCGGGGCTTCGTCTTTGCTGAGCTTTCGCTGGCCGTGGTGGGAGAACAGGAAGTGGCCGGCCGGCGCCGGGCCCATCGTCACGCCACCCGGGTTCGCCCGGTCAGCGCCGAAGGCTATCGAGACCTGGTGGAAGGCAGCTATGTGATTCACCATCGCCATGGAATCGGCCGATTCGAAGGCCTGGTCACCCAGGCAATGGCCGGTGTGGAGCGCGACTACTTGCTTCTCGAGTACGCCGGGGCCGACAAGTTGTACGTTCCCACCGACCAGCTGGCCGCAGTTCGGCCGTACAGCGGGGGAGAAGCGCCCCGCTTGTCCCGCATGGGCGGAGCAGACTGGTCGGCCACCAGGACCCGGGTTAGCCGTGAGCTGGCGGTAGTTGCCGAACGGGTAGTGGCTTTGCACAAGGAGCGAGCGAGCATTTCCGGGTTTGCCTACGGCCGGGACACACCGTGGCAGTCAGAGTTCGAGGCCACGTTTCCGTTCGAGGAGACCCCGGATCAATTGCAGGCGATTGCCGACGTAAAGGGTGACATGGAGAGCTCGGAGCCGATGGACCGCCTGATCTTCGGAGACGTTGGATTTGGGAAAACCGAGGTGGCCATCCGGGGGGCTTTCAAGGCGGTGGAGGCCGGGCGCCAGGTTGCGACATTGGTGCCGACGACCCTGTTGGCTCAGCAGCATCACCAGACCTTCAGCGAAAGGTTTGCCCCTTATCCCGTCCGGGTTGAGGTGCTGAGCCGGTTTCTCACCGCAAAGCAGCAGAAGGAAGTCCTGGCCGGTTTGGCGAGCGGAGAGGTCGACATCGTCATCGGCACCCACCGCCTGCTCTCCGATGACGTGGTGTTTCACAAGCTGGGGATGCTGATTGTTGATGAGGAGCAGCGCTTTGGTGTCTCGGCCAAGGATCGGATAAAGGAGCTGCAGTCGCGGGTCGACGTGCTGACGCTGACTGCGACGCCGATCCCGCGTACGTTGGAGATGGCTCTCACCGGCGTCCGGGATGTGAGCCGCATCCAGACGCCCCCGTTGGATCGCCAGCCGATTCTCACCTACGTCGGGCCCTACGACACTCCTTCGGTATCGGCCGCCATTCGACGCGAGGTCTTGCGAGAAGGCCAGGTTTTCTATGTCCACAATCGGGTTCAGTCGATCGATCACGCCGTGGCCCGCCTCAAGCAGCTGGTTCCCAACGCCAGGTACGCTGTGGCTCACGGGCGACTGAGCGAGGGGCAGCTCGAGCAGGTGATGTTGGATTTCTGGGATCGCGAGTACGACGTCCTTGTTGCCACGACGATTATCGAATCGGGATTGGATTTGCCGACGGTCAACACGCTCATCGTCGAGCGAGCTGATTTACTGGGACTCGCCCAGCTGTACCAGTTGCGGGGACGGGTGGGTCGTTCCCATCATCGTGCCTACGCCTACCTGTTCCACCCTCCAGATGACCGACTCTCCGAGGAGGCCTATCGCCGGCTCGAGGCGGTGGGAGAGCACACCGACCTCGGGTCCGGCTTTGAGCTGGCCATGCGAGACCTGGAGATCCGCGGCGCCGGCAGCATGCTCGGCGAGGTGCAATCCGGGCACCTGGCGGCCGTCGGTTTCGACCTATACATCGAGCTGGTGGCCGAGGCCGTTCATGAGCTGCGGGGGACCGCTCCCGAGGTCGAGGAGCCGAGCGAGGTACGCATTGATCTGGCGATCACCGCTCATCTTCCGGAGACCTATGTGGCAGATCAGCCGGCCCGTCTCGAGGCCTACCGCCGGTTGGCGTCTGCCGCTTCGCAAGACGAGGTCGACGACGTTGCCGCAGAGTGGCGAGAACGCTACGGTCCACTTCCGTCGGAGGCCGATCAGCTCATCGCGGTTGCCAGGCTCCGGGTCGAGGCACTGCGAGTCGGGCTGGAGGATGTCGTCAAGATGCGAAATGAGATCAAGTTGCGGCCGGTGTCGCTGGCTGTGTCCCAGGAGGTCCGTCTCGAACGGCTCGCACCGGGAGCGGTTTTGCGCGGTGACGCGGCCTTTATCCCGGCACCGGGAGGGCTCCCCGAGAGCCTGACGGAATTCATTTGCACCATGTGGCCTGAAAAGAGCTCAGGATGATGAAGCGTTTCAGCGTTGTGCTGACGGTGAGTCTTCTCGCAGCGGCGTGTAGTGGGGGCACCAATGTCGCCACGGTGGACGGTTTCAGCCTGTCGCTATCGGACATACCAGTTGAGCCCGACGGGTTCGAAGTCGCCAGGGAAGTATTTCTGAATGCCTTGAACTGGGAAATTCGCGACCGGGTGTTGTTGAAGGCTGCCGAAGTGGAGTTTCAAATAACGCTCGATTCCGAAGAAGTTTCAGCCAACGCGGCGGCGATCCTGGCCGGGCTTCCTCCCGCGAGCCACTCGGACCCGCGAGCCAACTTCGGCTATTTCGAAACCCAGGCCCGGGTGGTGCCAGGAGTTGGGTTGCTCTGGCCGCTGCTCGCTGAAGAGCTCGGCGATCTGTCGGCCGCTACCAACTGGGCCAACGACACACTGCGCAACGCCGACGTCAAAGTGAAGAGGCGATTCGGCGTGTGGCGCGTGAACCCCGACCCACTGGTCTATCCGGAGTGATCACCATCGTCGGCCTGGGACCGGCAGGTCTTGATCGGCTGTCTCCAGACCTCGCCGGTCTCTTGAGGGAATGCGAACGAGTGATCTCCCGCACTCTGGAGCACCCGGCGGCTCTAGAGCTGTCGCGAATGCGCGAGATCGAATCCTGCGATGACATCTACCTGGAGGCGGAGGATTTCGACGCGGTCTATTCGGCGATAGCCGATCGGGTGCTGGCAGCCGGAAGGGAAGGCGACGTGGTCTATGCCGTCCCCGGAAGCCCGGGGGTCGGGGAGCGTTCCGTGGCCGAGATACGGCGACGGGCAGAGGAGGCGGGCGTCGCGGTCCGGGTCAGGAGTGGCTCCTCATTCCTCGACGAGCTCTTCGTAGCTGTCGGAGTCGATCCGTTGGCCAGCGGCTTGCAGGTGCTGGACGCCCGTTCGCTGCCCTATCCGCTGTTGTTGGGCCTGCCCACCGTCTTTGCCCAGGTTGACACGTCGCTCGTCGCCGGTGGGCTCAAGGGAGCCTTGTTGGAGGTGCTCGAGCCGGATCATCTGGTAACCCTCGCCTCCGGCCTTGGAGGGTCGGAAGCAGTGGTGCGCCAGGTTCCGCTCGGCGAGCTCGATCATGTGGACGTGGGGCCCCGTACCAGCGTCTTTGTCGACCCGGGCATGGTGGGCTGGCCTGGGCTCGTAGAGGTCAGCCGTCGGCTCAGAGCCGAATGTCCCTGGGATGCCAAGCAAACCCATCACAGTCTGGTCCGCCATCTCATCGAGGAGGCCTACGAAGTGATCGAAGTCGTCAGTCAGCTTGTGCCCGAGGCGCCGGCGGGTGAGGTTGACGTCACGGCCTACCTCCATCTGGAGGAGGAGCTCGGCGATCTACTGCTGCAGGTCCTGTTTCATTCCAACCTGGCATCGGAGGCGGGCGTGTTCGGGATCGACAATGTGGCCGAGCAGCACCGGCGCAAGCTCATCCATCGCCACCCCCATGTGTTTGGAGTGGACGGGGGTGAGCCGATTGAGGTCGATGGTGCACACGAGGTCGAAGTCAACTGGGAGCGGATCAAACAGCAGGAGAAGGACCGGGATTCGCTCATGGACGATGTGCCTGTCGACATGCCGGCCTTGGCCCGCGGCGCCAAGTTGCAGCGGCGAGCGGCCTCGGTTGGCTTTGACTGGCCCGATCAATCCGAAGTGATGGCGAAGCTGCGCGAGGAAGTGGCCGAGCTCGACGAGGCGCTTGAACAGGAGGACGGCGTTGCTCATGAGCTCGGTGACGTGCTCTTCACCGTGGTCAACCTTTCGCGCCACCTCGACATCGATCCGGAAATGGCTCTGCGCCAGGCCGTTGACAGGTTCAGCGAGCGCTTTCGCAAGGTCGAGGAAGCCGGTGATCTGGCGGGCCGGTCTGCTGCAGACTTCAACGCCTTATGGGAGCAGGCCAAGGGCAGTTAGCGCTTCGATGGAGCGCCCCGGGACTAGTGCCCCGACCAGTGACGTTTTTCGCGTTCAGGACGGCCAGTGGCGCCGCTGGATGCGTCCTCGTCCTCGACGCACGTCAAGTGCGCCTTCGTCCTGCGTCCTTCCCAGCGCCGCCTCTGACTCGCCCTCAACATCGCGAACTTCACTGGACGGAGCACTAGATACCTCGGGTCTCGGGAATACCGTCCTTCGGTATCCGCTCGTTTGGCCGATCCAACACCCATGGATCGACCTCCACGCCACGCCACCGTTCCAACGGTCCTCATAATCGAGGATTCCCCGGTGGTGCAACACCTACTACGGGTGACCCTCGCTGCGCTGGAGGTCGAGTTGCTCTTCGCCGACTGCGGAGAAACAGGTCTTGAACTTGTCCGCACTCATCGGCCCGACCTGATCACTCTCGACATCGGTCTTCCTGGAATCGACGGGTGGCATGTCCTCGCCGAAGTGCGTGCCGACCCCGAGACCTCCGACATCGGAGTGATCGTCCTCACGGCACATGCCCAGAAATCCATGCAGCAAGCCGCCGAGGATTCGGGCAC
>CAXMOO010000222.1:0-12013 GCA_964195005.1 uncultured Gammaproteobacteria bacterium | reverse complement strand
GCATCGGACCCTGTCATGCATTCGGCTGGTTGGGGACCCTTATTGGATGAGAAACATGCAGAGGCTTGACGTTCCGCTCGTTGCCTGAACGTATCTGCTTTAGTGCCGGCAAGTCACTGTCCCGCTCAAACCCAGTGAGCTTCTGGGCGACGCATACTCAGGCAGCACATATGGAGTGGTGTGGGGAGCGTAGATTGCCGGTTACAGGACGCCTCCGACTAGGGGGAGCATGTTTTCCACGGGTGTCGTTCTGTGCGGCTTGGCCCGAATCAAAGACATCCGCACTCGTGCGGCTGTACGGCAACGGCGAGCTTGAGCTTCAGGCGGCGGTTAGAAGGTCAGAACTTGCTCCGCCCACGGTATCCAATCGGTCAACTCACCGAGGCTGCTGCGGTGGCATCCCTCAACGAGCTCGCCGTCGGTGATGCCGCGAGCATCCATGCAGGAACCACAGACACCGATCACGCCTTCGCGCCGGTGCACTGTCCTGAGCATCCTCTCGATGTGGTAGTAGCCCTTCGGCACGCTCTGACCCCGTTTTGGCGCAGGCTGCAGCGTCGCCGATGAGGAAGACCCGCACGCTTTCCTCATCCCCTCGTGCTAGTGAACAAGCAAGCCGCAGCCCGTTGTAGCTGCGCTCCGTTCCATAAGGCGGATCGTTAAGGATCACCAGAACGTTCATCTCAACACCTCACGGCCGACACACAGCACATGTCGACACAGGTAAGTATGAGTTGGTCAGGGCAGTCGCACAGGGCCAAACGGCCCATGGGAATCTGTGAATCAAACCAATCGGTGCAACAACGGGCCTGACAGGAACCCGCACACAACGGCATACATCGAGTAGAGAAAGCTGGAGAAATCCCCGACCTCAAGAGCCACGCCTATACCTACACCGATTAGCTGGCCTCACCGCTACGGGAACACCCCGCAGCATGCCCCAAGTATCAATAAGGCACACATCGAGTGGTCTGGGACGGCTGGGGATTGCCGCTTAGGCGCGCCTTGGGGACATGGCCGTCCGCCTATCGTCATCGGCCATGGAGTCCAGCGGTAATGCCCGCTCATCATGTGGCGATCACGTGCGGGCCAGTTTCAGAGCGTGTTCGGCGAGCTCGAGCGCTTTGGCCGGATACGCTTCCATGACCAGCTGCAGCCGGTGGTCGTCCTTGATCTCGGCCGGCGACTTGGCATTGTAATTGTCCGCATTCACCAGCGTTTCTACGCCGCCCATCTTGTAGGCGGCCTGGATGTAGTAGAACGCCAGCCACCATCGGTCCCATTCGCCCAGGGTGGTACCAAATCCCTTTTGCAGGACGATATCGAGTGCGTGGTCGTGCATATCGTCGAGACCGAGGCCGAGCAGGCTCTTCAAGCTGAACGCCAACTGCTGGGTTCGGGGCACGAACGGCCAGTGGGCGTAATACACGCCCCCCTCTTCGGTCCCATGGAGCATGGCCGCTTTCACCGCCAGGGATTGGGCATCGAGCAGCACGAATTGCAGCAGCTCGGGGTTTTTGACCATCTGCACGACCTCATCACGGGACTTAGCAGCAATGGCGGCGTTGCTCGGCTTGGTGTCGGCGTGGCCGATGACCACCGTGCGACCGGCCTCGCCAAGGCGATCCGCATGCTCGTCGACGAACTGCTCGAACACCCCGACCAACCTCTTGGCGTGATCGGAGGCCGCCACAATCGCCGGGTTGTTCCTGTACTGGGGCAGCTCACCCATCCGGGCAGCCTGCTGCGGTGTCTCCAAGACCAGGCAATGACGAAAGAACTCGGCAGTCCCGTAACGTTCCTGCAGGCTGGAGGGCGCCCTTATGCTCCCTCGATCGAAGGCGAGGGCACCGGCTGCGCAGAGATTCTCCATATCGCTGGTCGAGAACTCCGGCCAGAGATCAGGCCAGTCGGCGATCACGTTGGCAACGGAGGCGACGAGAGGCACCTTCTCCATCAGCAGCCCGGGGAAGACTCGATCGGGCACCGAACACTCGTCGATGGGCCGCAGGCGCACAGCGGTCACGTCGATCTGCTCGACGGCTACGAGGCCAACGTATGGCGAGTGCTCCGGGTTGAACAACTCTCCGCGGGATAGCTCTCCCAAGAGGCTGTCGTGCTGGAAGCCGATACCCGCATCGAGGTCGTCGTCGGCAGCACCACTCCAGGGAAAGAGCATATGGCCGGCATCGTTCGACCATATCGGGCCTGAACTGTCCTGCAGCCGGTAGTTGGGCTCACGCAGCACCTTGAGGACGTACTCGCTGTGGGCTCGCGGCGAGCTGATAACAATGAGCGTGGAGCTGGTTGCCTGGAAGTACTCGCCCTGGAATCGCCAATCTCCGAACATGCCACTCGGAACTGTGGGAATCGACTGCCCCCGCTCATCCAGTATGCGGCGGATTTCACTCTCGACGGCCGTGTAGACGTCGGCGAAATCTCCCTTTGCGTCTGGTGGCGACCACATTTGCGTCTGTATCGCTGCAGCCGATCGACCCTCTTCCACCCGAGACGTCCTCCTATACAGGGGGTCGGGTAATGGTAGGCGGAGGCCATGATCGCATGCCGAGACGGTGAGCCGAACCGTTCAATGTGTCCCGCCTGCCAGTCGGCTCCCTCCGCTGGTACCTAGGAGGCCGGTCCTCCTAGGGTGACCCCATGACGGACCAGGCCGCCCGGGCGCGGCACTTCCTCGAGCTACACCATGGGGACGCGCCGCTGTTGCTACCGAATCCGTGGGATGCCGGGTCGGCCAAGCTCTTCGCTTCGCTCGGCTTCCACGCTCTGGCGACCACCAGCTCGGGCCATGCCGCCACCCTAGGTCGGCTCGACGGCGGGGTAACCAGAGAAGAAGCTTTGGCCCACGCAGCCTCCATAGTGGCGGCCACCGAGCTCCCGGTGAGCGCTGACCTCGAGAACGGCTTCGCTCACGAGCCTGCAGATGTGGCCGAGACCGCCCGTCTCGCGGCGGAGGTGGGCCTGGCCGGCTTTTCGATTGAGGATCACACCGGTGACGACGACAACCCGATATATGACCCGGCGACAGCCGCCGCCCGGGTGACGGCCGCCGCCGCGGCTGCTCACGAAGGTCCGGTGCGCCTCGTTATCACCGCCCGGGCAGAGAACTACCTGCACCACCGTCCCGATCTGGACAACACCATCTCGCGGCTGCAAGCCTTTCAGGAGGCGGGAGCCGATGTCCTGTATGCGCCGGGAGTCACCGATGCCGGCGATATTCGGCGCCTCGTCGAAGCGGTCGATCTTCCGGTCAACGTGCTCGCACTGCCGGGCGCTCCCACCGTTACGGAACTTGCAGAGCTCGGGGTCAAACGTATCTCCGTCGGCGGCGGTTTCAACCTGGTCGGTATCGGCGCCGTGGCTGAAGCGGCCCGCGAATTCCTCGAGCAGGGCACGTATGGCTACTGGGCCGCCGCGAGCCGGGGTGCGGCCGACCGGAACGCCGCGTTCGGCTGAAACTGACCGTCCGGCACCCCAAAGCCGGAGCTCGTCGTTATCCACCGGACCGACTGCGGAATGGAGTGTCTTAGCAACCCGACCATCCACCAACAGATGCTGCCCTCGCTCCAGTTAGTCACGAACTGCTTCCCGGAGGAACCCGCCTCCTAGCGGGTAATTCCGAACACCAGATCGGTTATCGGGGCGACGATGAACAGCAGCATGACCGGCGCCATCAGACCGATGATGGGGATCAGCATGGCGGCCCGTCGCTTGGTGGCCCGGCGTCGCAGCGCATCGCGTCGCGCCTCGCGCACGTCGGAGCTCAGGGCCAGCAAGGCGCTTGCGAGATCTGTCCCTCGCTCCTCGGCGGCACCCAAGACCCGATAGGTCCGGGCCGCATACGGCTCGGCGGTCATGTCGGCAATACGCGTAAACGCATCAAAGGCAGGAAGGCCTCCACGATGGAGACGAAGCGCATCTCGCAGGTCGCCAACCACAACCCCGTCGCCGCGCTCGGCGACGTGTTGCACAGCCTGGATGACCCCGCCCCCGGCACGAGTGCGCATCGCCAACAGTTGGTTGACTGTGTAGAGCTCAATCCGGGCGCGTTCCCGGCGTTGCTCAATGGCTCCATCGATCCTGCCTCGCCAGCGAGTGACGCCGCCGAGGAAACCAAGAAGTCCCAGCGTCAATATGAGCACGGTCCCCCTGCCGAGAACCAGGCCGGCCGCGAGGCCACCGCCGGCACCGAGCAAAGCGGATGCCAACTGACGCAGTCGATACTCGGCGAGACGCTGATGGTCGGGGATCTGTTGCAGCACATCGGCCTGGCGCAACCTGCGCAACAGGAGCTCCTCGCCACCGCTATCCATCATTTTTCCCAAGCCACGGGCCGCCGCCTGGATGGGTGGGCCGAACAACCGCTGGATGGTGGTCCCCGACAAGGTGACGGCATCGGGCTCGAAGAAGTCCACCGTCCTGTCCAGGCTCGCCCTGGCCACTATCGAATATGGACTTACTCGTGACCTGAGACGGCTCCGCGGTGGAAGAAGGGCTCTGACCACCATCGATACGGCTAGAGCTGTGAAGACCGCCGGCAGTAGCGCGGTCATAGGTCCTCACCGCCGAGCACGGGGCCGCCCGCCCCGAGAACTCGCGGCTCTCCGGGCTCGCGGCTGAGGTGGGAGACGATCCAGATTCCCAGCAAACTGAGCGCGGCCCCGATTGCCACTGTGACAACACCGAGGGCACTTTGGTAGAAGTCGCGGAATTGGTCGCCACGAATTGTCATCAAGAGCAGAACCAGCCATGGCAGGGCAAACACCACCCGGGCGTTGATGATTTGCTCCAACTCAGCCGTGCGAATCTCTTCGAGTGTTCGCAGGTCCTGGACAACAGCCTCGGACAGATCTGTAAGGATTCGCGTAACCGTCGGGCCTCCCCGTTCGTAAGCCATGAGCAGCACCTCTATCACCCGGTCGGAGGTCGGGTCCCCCATCTCCTCACGGATCAGCTTGAGCGCCGCCGGGACCCCGTACATCTGGCTCAGGGTTGGGAAACGCCCAAATGCTCGCTTCAGAGGAGCCGGCCCGTTCTCGGCCATTGCCGCGATCGCCCCGGGAAGGGCCCGTCCGGCACTGATCGATGCGACGAGGTCGCGAAGGCCATCAGGCCACGCCTCGATCGCTTCACCGAGACGACGAGTTCGCCGACGACTGAAGTAGGCCCGCGGCAAGAGCCCGGTCGAGATCCCGGGAACCAGCGCTACCGCCCATGCGCCACTCAATCCCCAGGACGCGGCAAACGCCGCAAGCCCGACGACTGCCGAACCAGCCCAGAACTGCCGGGGAGTCAGATCCACGCCGGCCTGGGTCAGCCACAGCTTGGCCCGGCCATCTTTGCTCCGCCGTCCCCGCAACCGGGTAAACGTCGGAGGGTTTCCAGTGAGGAATCCGGCCGCCAGATACACAAACACTCCGGTGACCGCGGCAGCGAGCAGGTTCATAGGGGAGGAAGTCGGCGACCCTCCAGGATGTCGCGCAAAGCAAAGTTCTGCGGCAGCGACCGTTCGATCATCCTCGTGGTGTGAGCCGGGGGAAGGGCGCCCGTCCACCGCAACGGATCGCCGATCGAATCACACTCGAACAGGGGCTCGGTCGAAAAGTCGTCCCCCATCGCCGGGACCACAGCCAGAATCTCAACCACCTGCCGCCGCAAGCCATCGGCACCATCGAGGGGGACCTGGTCGCGATCCAGATGCACAACTACGTCAAGAGTGCTGGAGAACACTTTGCGAACAACCGGTTCGGCCACGTTCTCGCCTGCCATCATTGCCGCGTTGACAATTGCGCTGAGAGCCTCCCGGGCCGAGTTGGCATGGACGGTGCAAGCAAACCCACAGCCGGCATTGGATGCCCGGGTCAATTCGAAGGCTTCTGAACCGCGCACCTCTCCGACAATGATGCGATCCGGTCGCATGGCCAGGACCACCTTGACGAGGTCTCGCAAGCGAACCTCGCGGGAATCGTCCATCGACGGCGGCCGGGCCTCGTAATAGGAGCCGTGAATGATCGGAACGAACAGCTCCCGCACCTCCTCGACGCATCGAATACAACTGCCGGCAGGCGATGCCGCTATCAGAGAGCTGAGAAGCGACGTTTTGCCGGCACCTGGAGGCCCTGACACCAGCACACTGCCGTTGGTTTGCATCAATGCCCAGAGGAAGCCGGCCGCGGCGGGAGTCATGGAACCCAGCTCAACCAGAGAAGAAAGGGTCTGACGCCGGAGGGCGTAGCGTCGCAGTGTGGCTGAAAGCGCGTCGGAAACCGGGGGAATAACTGCAGTCAACCTGGCGGTCCCACCCAACACTCTGGCCTGAACGATGGGGCTTGCCGTATCGAGATGCCGATCGGTCTCAGCAAGCAGTCGACTCACTATGTGCCGATTCTCCGGCTCCGTGGTTGGCGCGGTCACACCGCGTAAACGCCCGGAGCCGTCGATGAAAGACACCCGGGAGCCCTCGATGAAGATCTCCTCGATGTCACTCCGCGTAAAGAGCTCCGTGAAGGGGCCATAATCGGTGATGGCACTGAGCACCCGCTCAACCATGTCATTGCGGTCTGCCAGCGCCCGGCTGTGGCCCAGATGGGCCTTGCGCTGATACTCCTCGACAGCGTCTGTTACAACTGCTCGAACCTCATCACAGTCGATACTCGGATCGAGCCGCAGGTCCTCAACCGTAGAGACGGCCGCCTGACGGATAGTCTCGTAGGCCGTGGTGCTCATGAGCCCGTCCGTTGTTTGGTCGCCACCGGCAAAACACGATCGACCACTGTTGCCACAGCCTTGCAAAAGCCGCTCTTGGCAACCCGGGTCCCTTCCCAAGCCGCCCGGGCGATCTTCGGGTCGTACGGAACGAAAGTGATTGACGACGGACGGACTAGGTCGTGCATCTCCTGTTCAATCTCGCCCCGGACAAAGACTCCATCCTGGAATCGGTTCACCACAAGGTGCAGAGAGGTTTGTCCGAGCAGAGCATGCGTATCCGCCACCCAATTGATGGTGCGAACGATCGCCGTCGGGCTCTGTCCCGCCACCAGGGCCACATCATCGGCCAGCGATATGAGGTGGCGCGTGACACCAAATCGCCCTTCGCCACGCGACCCTGCCATCGACTCCTCAACCATTGGAGAGACGTTCACGACGACGACATCAGCTGAATCAACCAGCGTGTCGATCACGTCCACCGCATCGCCCGACCGTATCTCGGCCCAGTCGCGCACATTCGGCAAGCCGAGCAGAACAAAGAAACCCGACGGATGCGGTACCAACGCCTCACTAACGTTGCCGGAGTGGTGCTGCAGGCTATCCATTGCGGTGCGGATGTTGGGATGAAGTGGCATCGCCATGCGTTGCGCAACGTTTGGCGAAACATCATCAGCATCAACCAGGACCACCCGGAGGCGACGATCCGCCAACTCGCCGGCGATCGCAACGGCTATTTCCGTTGCCCCCACGCCGCCACCAGCCCCACCCACCACAAGCAACCGGCCTTTGTCCGGGGCGGCCGGGCTGTCGTCACCTTCATCCAGACCGGCGACCAGCTCGGCGAACTCCTCATCAACTTCACGCGAGGCCGCAAGATCGACAATCGTCGCAATGAACTGCTCCGGCGTCGCGACGGTGCTGATCACTGCATCAACCCCCAGTGAGTGTAAGCGGCGCTCCCCCGCCGTCTCCTCAAAAACTCCGAGCACCTTCCTATCCCGCCGCTGGACCTCGCGCACAAAATGCGCAGACAGGAAAGATGTGATGTCGTCAATAACCAGGACGTCGTAAGCCTCATCGAAAGCGTCTTCCGGATGCATCACCCGCACCCTTACCCTGGCGCCACCGTGGTCGGCAACAAACCGGTGGAGGCCGAGCGACCAGTCACGACTCGAGGCGGCTATGCCGATCGATACGTCGCTCATGAACGTCCGCCCGTGATGCCCGGAGTGGGCGACGGCGCCCCGGTCGATCGAACCAGGTCCAGCGAGCCGGCGCTCGTGGCTGCAGCAATCTCCAGCGCCTGGCCGTCGTCCACCGCCACGACGACGGCGAATTCGCTAGATCCTCCGAACGAAGGGCTCGTGCCAAGTATCTCGATCACTTCTATCCCGGTGACCACATATCGGGCTTCGTCGTCGACGGTGGCGATGACATCGACCAGATCTCCCGCCTTGAGCCGGTCGCCAACGGCGCGTAATGAGTCGATGTCGATCGACATCTCCCGGAGTCCCGGCGCTGCTGTAGCCGGGCGCAAGTCTGAAGGTCGTAAAGGCTCGCCCCTGGCCACCGCCCTTGCCAGCCGCGAGCCGACAAGGCTCTCGGCCTGGGGCTCGGTGAGCAGGCCCCCGGAGATGGAATCTATGTCGCCCACCTCAGCGATCTCGAAGGAAGCGACGAGCAGCTCCTCACCCGCGGCCAGGTCGCGGGCCGCGATAACTACTCGCAGAACATCGTCGCCTGATCGAAGGAAAGCCAGATTGAGGAGCAGCGCAAGCAAGCCGGCCAGGATCATCACGACATGGCCGAGAGAAAGCCTGCCGAGTAGTGACCGTCTGGGGGGCGGCGCGGACGCCGGTGCGACATTGCGTTCAGTCGCGGAATCAGTCAAAGCCACTCCGCCTCCTCGAACATTGACCCCAAGGTGGTGACCCCACGTGCTTGCCTTCCAGACATTGTAAACCCGCCTCACCGGGCCTGAATCCGGGGACCGGGCCACAGTCCCTCGCTCAGGATTGTATCATGTTATATTATGTCAAGTCATTTAAAACTCAGCAAAATAAGGTACGGATAGACATGCCAGAAGAGATGCCACCCATTCTCGACACCGCCCTGGCGGCGGAGCTGCTCAACATGAACGTCGATGTTGTGCGGCGAATGGCCCGCGAAGGCGAGCTGCCCGCCTATCGGTTGCCGGGAGCCCGCTCTTTTCGCTTCTTTCGCGACGAGCTCATGGAGTACGTGAGGAGCTTTCCGGTCCACCCCGCAGCCGGGCAGGAAGAAGCGTCTGAGACTCCGGCCGGGTAAGGCTCAGTCGGCCAACGCCCAGGCGACATCCTCCAGACGTAACACCCATTCCACCGCGTCGATGTCAGAAAGGATGACGTGATCCTTCCCAACCGCGACGATGAGCCCTGCCACCTCGGCTGCAAGTGCCGGGGACCACACGGTGACCCGGCGGGAAGACAGCTCATGCTCCAGCAGACGGGCTCGCATTGTTTCAGACCCGCTCCGCGGCGACTTGCCACCCGCACTGCTCCGCTCATCGACCCGCAAGACGACGCCGGGGGTGAGGTGGACATCAACTAACCCGCTGCTCGTCATGAGTGAGGCAACTTCGCCCCGGGCAAACTCGAGCCGGCCCTGAATCTGCCTATCGCCGGCTATTACCGTGACCAAATCTCCCCGGCTCATCAGCTCGACGGCCACGTCGCCGAGCTCCCTGCGGCGCATCTCGACAGAGGCTGCGTCCTGCTCGAGCATCTCGGCTTCGAGTCGCATCTCATTCCCCACCCGCTGTCTCAGCTCGCGGCCCAGGTCGTCGAGGGTTCCGTCCCCGTCCATTCCCCCACCATATACTCCACCCGACTCCGCATCCAGAGGCCCCCATGACCGGAACCGAATGCCCGGCCTGCGGAGAAACGGAACGCCTGTCAGGCGACCGCGACGGCGAACTGATCCACCTGCAGTGCGAGGCGTGTGGGGAGAAATGGGATCGCAGTCTCGATCCGGTCTGTAAGCGATGCGGGGGCACCGATATGCAAGCGGTGCCAAAGGCGATCGTCGAGAAGAGCAGGGGCACACAACTATCGGTGGTCGGGATCCGCACGGTCCATCTCTGTTCGGTATGTGACGCCGCCACCCTCGAGACCTATCACCGCAATCGGCCGAATCCGCTAATGCCCGATCAGCTGCCGACCATCGATGGCTAGTGCTCTGGTCGGGGCACTAACCGCTGAACGCGGTCCGCAATTGAGAGTTGAGAGTGTTGTCGCTGGCGAACACCACCAACACTTCGGCGCCATCACTCTCAATCAACGAGAAGCTGTCGGATGGCACCATCGCCTCTTGGTACTCCCTGAACGCTGCCACTAGCTCGGCGGCGTCTGCGGTCGAATCGCCCCGGTAGGCCAGTACAAAGACAGCATCGTCCCTGCCTCTGTTGTAGATGCGGATGCGGTCTCCACCCCAGCCGGCTGCAGCCACCTCGGCCTGCTTCTGACCGATCACTTCACTCAACAGGAGCTCGAGATCCTTCTGACCCATGCTGGAGTCGAGATATGTCTCATACCCGTCCAGTTCGAGCTCGGGCAGATCAACCGGGAGGGGTTGTTCATCGTCCAGGTACTTGTCGTAATCGAGTATCTGCTCTGACGACTCGGGAAGGTCGTCAAAGAGATCGTCCACCCGGTCCAACCCGACTCGTTGGTGAAAGAAGAACCCGTCAAGATAGGGGGCTTGCAAACTGCTGACGAGATAGCCGGGCAGATCGGCCTGTATCGCCTCAACCTCGGCTAACGAGGCAGAATATTCGGCAGCCCACGCGAGCCGCTCCGACGTCTCCAGGTTCTCGATATACGTCAACTCCCGCAACAAAGCATCACCTTCGATGACGGCGGTGGCCACATAAGCCAGGTCGCCTTCCAGATCCTCGGAACTGTCGAGCAGCCCAAAGTGTTGATCCTGCAGAGCATGCGTCAATTCGTGAACGACCACAGACGCGGACTGCGGCCCCAGCTCTTCGCCATCCACTCGGACGACGAGCTCGTTTGTATCAGGGTCGTAGAAGCCACCGGTGCCAGTTGAAAACAGCGTGTCATAGGTATCGCGGAGGTCGGCTTCGGGCCCGATCACTCCCAGGAGGCGAAATAACGCAGTCTGGGCATCGACCTCTTCCTCAGTGAGCTCCTCAGCGAGAAGCTCAATGATCCGAACCTGGTAGTCGGCGTCGTCGAGAAGAATCACTTCCACAGGCTCGAGGAAGGCCAGTCCACGAATTTGCTGTGCCTTGAGAATCAAGTCGTCGATCTTGGCTCTGATTGCCGCCGCCACAGTGTCGTCGACCGTGGTCTGTGTGGGTGCCGGGCCCGGCATGGTGGTGGCAGGCCGGGCTGAAGCTGAAGTTGAAGTGGGGACAGAAGTAGTCGAGGGACGGGTAGTTGATGAGCCGGTCCGCCCGTCACAAGCGCCGGCAACCAGCGCGACCGCCAGGGCACAAGCTACAAAGGAAATACGGGGCATCCAGATTCTTCGGAGTCGGTCGACGGGACTTGAGGATGGTACCGGAAGGCTCTACTAAAGCGGCCCGGCCAACCTACCGAATCATTCAGTTGAGCCCATGAAGGGTATGAGGTCATATGTCTGAAAAATATCGCTTAGTCACCAGGAGCGACTTCGACGGACTCGTATGCGCGGTGCTGCTGAAGGAACTCGATGTGGTCGACGACATCCTGTTCGTTCATCCCAAGGACATGCAAGACGGGCTCATCGAAATCACCGAGCGAGACATCACCACCAACCTCCCGTACGTCTCCACAGCTCACCTGGCTTTCGATCATCACCACTCCGAAACGCTTCGGGTGGACGGTCCGGCCGACAATCACATCATCGATGACGCCGCTCCCTCCGCATCACGAGTGGTTTTCAACCACTACGGCGGGGCGGAGCAATTCCCCAACATTGCCCCCGACATGATGGAAGCGGTTGATAGGGCCGACTCAGCCAGGTATGAGCTCAACGACATCATCTTTCCCGAGAAATGGGCATTGCTCAACTTCGTGATGGATGCCAGAACGGGGCTTGGTCGATTCCGCGATTTTCGTATCTCCAATTACCAACTGATGATGAACCTCATCGACGACTGCCGCGACCACGACATCGACCAGATTCTCGAACTGCCAGATGTCAAGGAACGGACCGAGCTCTACATGGAGCACGATGGGCCGTTCAAGGACCAGATCAAGCGCTGCTCCACCCACCGCGGCAACGTCGTGCTGCTCGACCTGCG
>CAXMOO010000221.1:0-5213 GCA_964195005.1 uncultured Gammaproteobacteria bacterium | reverse complement strand
ACTCGGAACCCGGCATTACTCAACGCGTTTACCAGGCCGGCGCGCGAGTATCGGCGATAGTGCCCCATGAGGCGATCCGGGCCACCATCATCAACGAGTCAAATCGCGGCCACTACATCCTCCCGTCTCGGATGACCCTGGCCGAGTTCGTTCACGAGCGGTGGTCGCCACGGTTGGAGTCAGTCTTGAAGACCTCCACTCAGGACGGCTACCGGAGTGTCATGGGCAACCACGTACTGCCGAGTTTGGGGTACGTTCCGATTCAGCGACTCCAAACAGCGCAGATCAACGACTTGCTTATCCACCTGCAGAAGACGGGGCGGGAAAGGGTGGACTGGCTCCGGCCACGGTCAAGACCGTCAGAACAGTCCTGAGCCATGCACTCGGGTACGCCTATGACTGCGGCCTACGTGCCGAGACAAGGCCTGAGGCGCTTGCGCCCGGTCGGTATTCTCCTGGCGCGACGCGAGGGTGCCGGTGGACATGGACGTTGAGAAGGAGCTAGACGCGGCGCCTGATCCCAAGCCAGAGTCCGATGACACCTTGCGCGAGACTCCAAGCCTCCGAGCTGAGTCCTCGACCCCGCCATTCCGCTCCAGGAAGACAACGAAACCTTGTCCTGGCGATTGGCGCGGCTGGCCGCCGATCTCGGTCACGGCATCATTCAGCAGACTCCTACGAGGGCTCCGCCACCGCTATCAACGACTGACCGAATCGCGGCTCGCGGCCGGCCTCGAGGCGCCTCATCGGCTTGACCAGGAACCGGTCGTAGAGGCCGGCCGATCGGTCCTCGGTGGGGCGGCGTCCCAGCACTCGGGAATAGCCAAGCCACAGGGCGGCACCCAGCGTGTTGGTGTAGGAAGCCTTGAGGACTCGGAACCCGGCATTACTCAACGCGTTTACCAGGCCGGCGCGCGAGTATCGGCGATAGTGCCCCATGAGGCGATCCGACTCGCTGTAGAGCGCGTCGTGGGCGGGAACCCACAGCACCAAGCGGCCACTGGCGGGCAGGCTCTCGTAGATGGCGCGTAGCGCTGCGGCGTCGTCTTCCAGGTGCTCGAGCACATTGACCAGCACCACAGTGTCGGCGTCCACTTTCCGGACGGCTTCGTGCAGACTGGCCTCGACAACCGTGACCGGCTGGTTCGCGAAGGTTCGCGCCAACTCCTTGGCGAAGCCTGGATCCGGTTCCGAGACCACGAGCTCGCCGTGGGAAAGGAGGCGTTGAGCCATGGTGCCGGTCCCGGCTCCGATTTCGTGCACACGTCCCCGCAGGTGCGGAAGAATTTGGCTACTTATCCAGTCCGGGTAGTTGACGCAGCGATCGAGATTCTGCAGCGAAGCCTCCAGCCCGGCGGAATAATCATCTGGAGCGAACTGCGGGCCGGTACGACGGGCCCTGCCCCGCGCCAGCCTTTCTCCTGCAGGCGAGTAGCGGAACACACACCATCCGGCGCGGATAGCGTCCATCATGCCGACCTTTTTGCCCTCGGCGTAGGTGCGACCAGCGTAGGAAATGCCCACCTCCCAAATGCGCCATCCGCCCACCGCCATTTTGGCGGTCATTTCCGCTTCGATGCCGAAACGGGCCTCCTCAAGCGTCATCGAGTCGAGCACCTCGCGGCGGAAGGCCTTGTAACAAGTCTCCATATCCGACAGGTTGAGGTTGGTCATAACGTTAGAGGCCAGCGTGAGTAGCTTGTTGCCGACCGCGTGCCAGAAGTACAGGACCCGATGGCCCCCTCCGTGGAAACGGGAGCCGAAGACGACGTCGGCCCGGCCGTCGAGCAGTGGCCCCATTAACGTCTCATACTCGGCCGGGTCGTACTCGAGATCTGCGTCCTGCACAACGACGTAGGGCTGGGTCACCTCGAGGAAACCACGCTGCAAGGCCGCGCCCTTGCCCATGTTGAACGGCTGGCGAATGACCCGAACGCGATCCTCGAGCGTGGCGATTTTCTCAATGATCTCGAGGGTCCGGTCACCGGAGCCGTCGTCCACGACGATCACCTCAGCGATGAAGGGCGAGGCGAGCACGCGCTTGAGGATCTCGCCGACGGTCGCTTCCTCGTCGTAGCACGGCATGACCGCCGTAAGGCAGGGCACCTCAGTCATTTCGATTTCTTCTCCGCTTTGGGGGACCCCGATCGTAACGGGATTTCACCATGAATCTACGTCACCAGGTCCTGATAGATCCAACCATGGCGGGCTGGTAGAGATCGCCGCCGGTCCGGAGACAGAATTGGTTCGGCGGCAGCGAATCCCGTCGTCTGCTCAATGCACTCGACAGCTTGCGCTCGGCTGACCGCGAGCTCGTCCGGCAATGGCGGCAAGAACCTCACCAGCATGTGCTGGCGTCATGGCCAGGTCGCCATCCACGAAAGCGGCTGCCGAATCGACCCCCACAGCTTCCCAAAGACACACGCCATACCCCATGACAAGACTCTCTCTGAAACGCTCTCTCAAGCAGGCGGCAGCAACAAGGGTGAGGCGGTCGGTAGTCTCCTGGCGCGATGAGAGGTGCCGGTGGATATTGGCGTTGAAGAGGAGCTGGACGCGGCGTCCGACCCTGAACCAGAGTCTGATGACACCTTGCGTGAGACTCTGGCCAAGCCCCCTGAGCTGCGCCCCATTCTCGGAGTGCTCTCCGCGATTGGCGTCGCCTATTACTTGGCTTTCATCAGGCTGGTGCGGGGCGATCTGCTCAACTCCTACTCGTTCGTCTCCAGCGACGGCTTTGCCTGGCTGGTGGAGGGCTTCACCGTCGCCCGCTGGGTCGATGGCGTGGCCATCCCCGAGTTGCCCGTAGCCCGCAACCCCGGGTTCGTCACCGTCACCTTCCTCGATTACCTAATCGGAGCCAACGGTCACGTCATCTTCATCGTGATCGCCTTCGCCGTGATCGCCGCACTGGCCGTGGTCCTCTTGCTGGCCCGATGGGAGCGCATTCCGTGGTACCAGGCAGGCGTGGTTGTCCTGGTGCTGGCCGTGTCACCTGTCGGGTTCTCCCGGAAGTGGATACTGTCCGATCAGATGGCCACCGCATTGATGGTCTTGGCGGCGGTCGCTCTCTATCCGTATGCCACCAAGGGAAGCCGGAGGTGGCTGGTCGTGGCGACGACCGCCGCAACCCTGGGTGGGCTGACGCAGCTGTACGGTTTGGCCGGCTTCCTGGGTGCCGGTGTGTGGGTTTTCGCCGTCTCGGTCTGGCGTCGCAAGCTGGACTATTGGCTCGGGGGAGCTCTAATCATCGCTCCAGTAGTGACCGTTGCCCTCTCGAAGCTGTGGCTGGCGCAGGTGCCCCACGCCAGGGTGCCCAATCAGCTCGTCCTGGTCAGACTCAACTTCAGCATGTTCGACTTCTACTCGGACGCCTGGAGTTTCGCTTTCGCGGCCCTGTTGCCGCTGCTGGTCGTGCTCGCCGTGTTCCGATGGCGCGAGGTGCTGGCATCTCCGATAATCAGCGGTTATTGGCTGGCGGTTCTGGGCCTGATGGTGTCGACCTTCTTCTACCATTTTGAGGATTTCCGATTCACCGTGCCCACGAGCCTGATGATGGGGGTGGCGATCATGGCGACCCTTCCGGGTGAGCGTCCCCTGCCCTGGGCGAGGACGCTGATGGCTTCGACTGCGGTTCTCGCGGTGTTTGTGGGCTTTTTTGTTGCGCCGGCCGACTACGTCCATCCGGAGTGGTCCACCGTGGAAATCAATCCATCCAAGAGCTTTGTCGCGCGGCTGATAGACGCCGAGCCCAAGGATCGTTTTCGGCTCGACATCCACTGTGAATCCGACAGAGTGTGTGAGGGAATTCCTTTCCGCGTACTGATCCCCGACCACGACCGGGCCTTCTTCAGGATCTACCGCTATCTGGTGGCCGCGGATTCATCGACCCCTGTGGAGCTTTTCACTGACGGGCTCTTTGAAGGGCTGTTCCAACAACGGGATACCAACGACTGTTGTGAAGCGGACGCCTCGCTGTCGTATGGGCTCACCGGCGACCGGCCCGTGGCCGGTGATTGGGACGGTCTGCCAGCGGTGTTTCCGCCCGATGCTAAAGCTGGCACCGACACCCCGGGAGTGTTCCGCGCCGGCACGTGGCTGCTGCGGAACTCGAGCTCAGAGGGCCCGGCCGATCTGGAGTTCGAGTTCGGGGAAGCCGGCGACGTGCCGGTAGTGGGAGATTGGGACGGTGACGGGGTCGACACAGTCGGGATTTTCCGCGGCGGCCGGTGGGCGCTCCGAAACTCGAACTCCGCTGGTCCAGCCGATCTGGAATTCGAGTTCGGACAGGGTGGGGGCAAGCCGATAGTGGGCGATTGGGATGGTGACGGTCTCGACACCATTGGGGTCTATAGAGAAGGCCAATGGCTGCTACGGAACTCCAATACGGCGGGTCCATCCGATCTCCGGTTCGACTTCGGTCAGGCAGCCGACCGGCCGGTGGCCGGAGATTGGAACGGCGATGGCATCGACACGGTCGGGGTATTTGTGCAGGGATTGTGGAAACTACTGAGCTCGAACGAGAGTGTCCCACCCGATCTGAGGTTCAGTTTCGGGGCGTTTGCCGACTTGCCACTCACCGGCGACTGGAACAATGTTGGCGCCGACAGAATCGGAATCGCCCGCTAAGCAGCATGTGATTGTCCGCCGGCGAGTTGAGCGCCACTCACCTGCGCTGCATACTCCGGTCGATGTCACAAATCGAAAGCCTGACTAATTCCCGGATCAAAGCGCTGGTACGGCTGCGCAAGAGGTCCGAGCGTGACAGGACCGGCACCTTCATTATTGAAGAGGAGCGGGAACTCGAGGCCGCCCTCGAGTCCAAGGAAGTCATAGAACTGTTCATTGCCGAAGACCTACTGACGGCCCACGGCAAGCGGGTTGCCGCCCGGGCCGCGGAGGCGGACATCCCAATGACGCCGCCTTCGGTTCGTTATCAGGAGTGCGTTCGAGAACAAGGAATCACGATTCGGACGATCAGAAAGGCCCTCTGAAAGGGGCCTTTCTGTAGCACGCCCGGAGGGACTCGAACCCCCAACCTCCTGATCCGTCATCAGACGCTCTATCCAATTGAGCTACGGGCGCTGGAATTAAATAAAGGTAGCCGACCTGTTCAGACACTGAAAGCCGCCAGAGGCAACGGTGGTTGTGTCGCAGGTGGGTGATAGGTTGTGGGTGTGTCGAGTTAGAGGTTGAGAGTGAGCTCGTTGCGT
>CAXMOO010000220.1:0-3206 GCA_964195005.1 uncultured Gammaproteobacteria bacterium | reverse complement strand
ACGTTCCGGGATAAATCGCTCGACCTCGATCCCCGGCTCATGGTGTTTAAGGAAGTCAGCATCCTCGGCTCCCGTTACGCCAGCAAGAGCGAAGTGGCCGTTGCCGCCGAGCTGGTTGCGTCCGGGGCGATTCGTCCCGTCATTGGTGAGGTGGCGGGTCCGGAGGAAGTCCTGGGCGTTCATGCCCGTCTCGAAGCGGGAACCCTGGTCGGTCGGGGCGCCCTTGATTGGAGGACCCATGCTTGAAGCACAGCCGCTCCCCGAATCTGTTGATGGGATCTTCATCGGAGCCGGCCACAACTCGCTGGTCTCGGCTGCCTATCTCGGTAAAGCCGGAGTGCGCTCCCTTGTCCTCGAATCGGGCCCCACCATTGGCGGTGGCGTCACCACCGAGGAGGTCACCCTTCCGTTGTTCCTGCACAACTTGCACGCTTTCTTCGTTCGCTGGACGCCCGATTATCGAATTTGGAAGGACCTCGACCTGGACCGGCATGGATTGCAGGCCGTGCACCCCGAAGTTCAGAACGGGCTCCCGTTTGGTGATGACGCTCTCGTCACATACCGGGATCTCGGCCCGAGTCTCGAAGCTATCCGCCGGCTCAATCCCGCAGACGCCGAAACCTACGCCCGCCTCTACGAAGAGTTCACGGAGATCGTCGAGCGAATCGAGGGCCCGCTCCGATTCGCTCCACCCCTCCCACCAGACGAGCTCCAGGAGCGGATGTCGGCCAGCTCGCTCGGCCGCCGATACCTGGCCCTGAAGGAGCAGTCGGCGCTTGACGTGGTGCGAGAGGCCTTCGCCAATGAGCCACTTCGGGCACTGGTTGGATTCAACGCTTCTATCCGCGGGTATCTGCCGAATCTCGACGTACCGGGCACCGGCTACGTGGTAGCCCTGGCCCTTCCCAATTCCCATGACGGCCGGATCATCGTGGGAGGTAGCTATCAAGCGGCCCGGGCGCTGGCTGCGGTGGTATACGAGAACGGAGGCAGCGTGGTCACCGGTGCCGAGGTCGCGTCAATCGACATCGAAAACGGAAGGGCTACCGGTGTGACGCTTGCGGACGGTCGCAGCGTCCGGGCCGAGCGGTTCGTGGCCAGCTCGGTTCCGGCACCCATGACCATGCTGGAGATGGTGGACCGGCGTCACATTGACGACTCGTTGGCAGAAGCACTAGAGGGGTACGACTGGAATCCCGAGGCCCTGTTCGGCGTTCACTACGCCCTGTCCCGGCTGCCCCGCTTCACCGCCGAAGCCACGGCGCCGGACCTTCCTCGGGCCCTCAACCTGGCGGTGGGATACGAGTCGAGCGATGACCTGGTGCGTGACATGGAGGCGATTCGCAATAAGCGGCTATCGCCTATTGGCGCGCTGCATGGCAGCTTTCCAACGGTGCACGACCCCGCGCAAGCACCACCGGGTTACCACACCTCGTTCGGCTGGCATTTCGTTCCATCGTCTCCGGACACCGAGTTCGCCGCCTGGGACCAGACGGCGACCGACGAACGCGTCAAGGCCATCGGCCAGACATATGCACGCTACGCGCCCGACTTCGAGGATTGCTTGCTGGCGGTGAGCGCTCATACCCCGGCGGACACAGAGGAACGAGTTCCTTCTATGAGATTCGGTGACCGCCATCACGGCTCGTACCACCCCGGTAACTGGGAGACCGAGCGGCCCCACCCTTCTCTCTCCGGGTACCAGACACCCATCGACGGGCTCTATCTCTGCGGAGCCTCGCAGCACCCCGGGGGCAGCTTCACAGGCGGCCCCGGCTACAACGCCGCCGGAATCATCCTCACCGACCTGGGCGGCGTACCATGGTGGGATCCGCCAGTCGCTGAAGAGGTAATCGGGGATCTGGGGTGACAGACCTGGCCTTGAAGGGCGGCACGGTTGTTACGCCTCAGGGGCAGCGGCAAGCCAACGTGTACGTCGAGGATGGTCGGATCGTCAACGTCGGCCCCGAGGATGAGCCTGCCGAGACCGTCGTCGATGCCACCGGGCTACTGGTTCTGCCGGGCATGGTTGATACCCACGTTCATCTGATGGACCCCGGGGATTCCGAGCGAGAGGACTTCCCGACCGGGACCGCGGCGGCCGTGGCCCGCGGGGTGACAACGATCGTTGAGCACACCCACTCCCACCCGATCCGTGAAGTCGCCGACCTCACGGAGAAGGTCGGGTATTTGCAAGGTCGCTCCAACGTGGACTTCGGGCTCGCGGCTCACACCTGGCCGGATCGGATTGGCCGGCTCGGCGACCTGTGGGAAGCCGGCGTGGCTTTCTTCAAGATCTTTACCTGTACTACCCACGGCGTGCCAGGACTCAACGCCGGGGATCTCGACGCGGCCCTGGCCGATATCGCCGGGTTCGGGGGTGTGTGCCTCATTCACTGCGAGGACGAAAACCTCACTGCTCACGCCGAGGCTGTGCTGAAGGAGCAGGGCCGAAGCGACAACGGCCTCCTAATCGAATGGCGAAGCCGGTCGGCCGAGGAGGTGGCGGTGGCGGTGGTCGGAGTCCTGGCGGCCCGCCGCGGGGTGCGAGCGACGATTGCCCATGTCAGCACCCCGGAAGTCGCCGGCATCATTCAATGGGCCCGGGAGCTAGGCGCCGACCTGTCGGCCGAAGCATGCCCGCAGTATTTTGCTCTGCGTGAGGACGAGGTGCTCACGGAGGGGCCGCTCCGAAAGTTCACGCCACCCGCCCGCGCGCGTTCCGATGGCGAAGAGGCTGAGATGTGGAGCCTCGTCAGAAGTGGAGTCTTCAGCCACATGTCAACCGACCACGCTCCTTCTACTCGCTCCCAGAAGGCTGTCGGCATATGGGATGCGCCCTTTGGATTGCCGGGCCTGGATACGACGGCTCCGTTCTTGGTCGACGCGGCGCATCGAGACCTGATCTCCTACGAGGACGTTGTCCGGCTCTACGCAGAGGAACCGGCCCGCAGATACGGGCTTTACCCCCGCAAAGGGCAGATCGCGACCGGGGCCGACGCCGACCTGGTGCTCATTGATGAGACGCTGCGGTGGACGGTGGCTGATGAGGATGTGATCTCCAAGGCTGGTTGGTCGCCCTACGCCGGAAAGACCATGCTCGGAGGAGCCGTGGCCACCTACCTGCGGGGCCACCTCGTCGCTGAGGCCGGGCAGCCGACCGATGAACGCACCGGACGCTTTCTCCCGGGGCAAGGAGCCCCTGG
>CAXMOO010000219.1:0-9000 GCA_964195005.1 uncultured Gammaproteobacteria bacterium | reverse complement strand
GGGGCTCCGGTACGGCCACTCTGATGTTGCTCGGCGACACGTGCACCAGGGCCTGCAGCTTCTGCGATGTCAAGACCGGAAAGCCGGGCGAGGTGGACATTCTTGAGCCCCTGCGAGCGGCTGAGGCGGTTGCACAAATGGGCCTAAAGCACGCGGTGATGACGTCGGTGAACCGGGACGATCTGCCGGACGGTGGGGCCGGTATCTTCGCCCAAACGATCGAGGAGATAAACCGGAGACTTCCCGAGTGTGATGTTGAGGTGCTGATTCCCGATTTCAAGGGCGATAAGGAAGCGCTCGAGATCGTGATGGCGGCCAAACCCACGGTGCTCAACCACAACACCGAAACGGTACTGCGGCTCCAGCGCGACATTCGCACCGCCGCCAACTATGGGCGCTCGCTCGCTCTTCTCGCCCGTGCCAAGTGGCACAATCCGGCCGGGCTCGTCAAGTCGGGTCTCATCGTCGGGATGGGCGAGACAGAAGGCGAAGTCCTGGGGGCATTGGCGGATCTCCGGGCGGTGGGCGTCGACGTGGTCACCATCGGCCAATACCTGCGTCCCACCCGTCGGCACCGGCCCATCGATCGTTACGTACATCCCGACGAGTTTGCCGCCTACAGCGCCGAAGGAAAGCGGCTCGGGATCGGCCACGTTGAGGCCGGTCCCCTGGTCCGCTCCAGCTATCACGCCCGCGAGGCTGTAGCCGCGTTGTAATTTCTCGGCTCCAGTTTCTGTCCTCCTGGGGGAGGACCGCCTGAGCGAAGCGAAGGCGAGGAGGGGGAGGAGCAATTGGAGGGAACCGCTCCCACCTCCGGCCTTCGGCCGAGCAGCGACAAGAGGTATAGCCTGACCTCCCCCAGGAGGACGCTTGAGCACTCAACAGACCGCAGTTAACGCCATCAAGGCCATGGCGATGGACGCCGTGCAGGCCGCCAATTCTGGCCATCCGGGTATGCCGATGGGGATGGCCGACCTGGCCACGGTGCTCTGGGCCGACTTCCTGGTTGTGGATCCGGAGGATCCCACCTGGCCGGATCGCGACCGATTCGTCGTCTCGAATGGCCATGGCTCAATGTTGCTTTATTCGCTCCTACATTTGAGCGGCTACCCGCTTCCTCTCGATGCGTTGCGCAACTTTCGCCAGTTCGGCTATCCGACTGCGGGCCATCCTGAACGGGAGCCCGAGATCGGCATCGAAACAACCACCGGGCCGCTAGGTCAGGGCTTCGGGACGGGAGTGGGGTTTGCCATCGCCGAAGAGCACTTGCGTAGTGTCTTCGGTGATGGGCTGATAGATCATCGAACCTATGGGCTCGTGTCCGATGGCGATCTCATGGAGGGGATCTCCTCCGAGAGTGGCTCCCTGGCAGGTCATCTCGGCCTTGGCCGGCTCACCTATCTCTATGACGACAACGAGATCAGCATCGAGGGCAGCACCGACCTTGCCTTCACCGAGGACGTTCCTGCCCGCTTTCGAGCTTTCGGATGGCACATCGAGGACATCGACGGCCATGATCGCGGCGCAGTAGCTGAAGCCCTGACTGCGGCTCGGGCGGTCGAGGATCGACCCTCGCTCATCGTGGCCCACACCCACATTGCCCATGGCTCACCCAACATGGTCGACAGTCACAAGGCTCATGGGAGCCCGCTCGGCGAGGATGAGATCCGGCTCACTAAAGAAGCGATGGGCTGGCCTACCCAAGAGCCCTTCCACGTTCCGCCGGAGGCATATGAGGCCTTTTCCGGGCTACGAGCTCGTGGGGCCGAGGCTCGCCGGGCCTGGGAACAACGTCGAACTGACTTCTTCGATTCCGATCCCGGAGCTGAGGCTCAGTGGAAGTCATATTGGGAGGCGGGTGTCGTCAAAGCCAGCCCACTCGAATACGAGACCGGCCAGTCGATTGCCACCCGCAAAGCCTCACAAGCGGTGATTAACGACATCGCCGCTCGATTTCCCTCATTGCTCGGAGGTTCCGCCGATCTGGCGCCTTCGACCAACACGCTTATCGATGCCTCGGGCGACTTCGGGCCTGCCGACCGGGGGGGCCGCAATTTTCATTTTGGAATCCGTGAGCACGCCATGGGAGCCGCGGTCAACGGCATGGCGATTCACGGCGGGCTGCGCCCGTACGGAGCGACCTTCCTCATCTTCAATGACTACATGCGGCCGGCAGTTCGGCTCTCGGCCCTGATGCGCGCTCCCAGCATCTGGGTGTACACCCACGATTCGGTACTACTTGGCGAGGACGGCCCCACCCACCAGCCGATTGAGCAGCTGGCATCTCTCCGGGCCATGCCTAACTTGTGGGTCGTGCGCCCGGCCGACGCCGGAGAGACCGCCGAGGCTTGGGAAATAGCTCTCAACCGGACCGATGGCCCCACCTGTTTGATTCTGACGCGCCAGGGCTTGCCCGTAATGGACCGGACCGGAAAGGAGGGCCTGGCCCACCGCGGGGGCTATGTGGTGCGCGACGGATCGGATGCGGTGCTAGTCGCCACGGGATCTGAAGTGTGGGTGGCCCTGGAGGCCGCAGCTCTGCTTGAAGATAAGGGCGTCTCGCTGCGGGTGGTGAGCTTGCCGTGCTGGGAGGCCTTCTTGGAGCAGGACGATGACTATCGGAGCACCGTTTTGGGCCCGGCGCTGCCGGTGGCCTCAGTCGAGGCGGCTTCCACGTTCGGTTGGCAGCGCATCACCGGCGATGGCGGTTTGAATATCGGGATCGATCATTTCGGGGCATCCGCCCCCTGGCAGAGACTTGCTGAAGAATTTGGGCTTACTCCACAGGCCGTCGCTGGCCGGATAAGTGGCTGGCTCGGGTCGTGAGGCGCCTGCAACTCGTTCTGGTGATGGCGCTCGTCGCCGCAGCCTGTGGAGGGGGTGCCTCGGTGGCAGAACTAGGTGATTCGGTCTCAGTCCATTACGTCGGCACTCTCGACGATGGAAGTGTGTTTGACTCGTCTCGCGAGCAAGACCAGACCTTCGATTTCGTGATCGGTGCCGGGGAAGTGATAGCGGGCTTCGACGCCGGAGTCAGGGGCATGAAGGTCGGGGACATCAAAACAGTGCGCATTGAGCCGGTCGACGCATACGGCGAAAGCGATCCTGGCCTTATAGAAACGGTCGATATCGCTCTACTTCCCGAAGGCACAAAAGTGGGTGACTCGCTTGTGACCAGCACGGGGCAGCAAGTCGTCGTGGTGGAGTTGACCGAAGACTCGGCCACTATCGACCGCAACCGTGCTCTCGCCGGCCAGGCACTCACTTTCGAACTCGAGCTGATGGCCATCAACCCCTGAGTTCAGCCCAGTGCGTCGAGGAGGGACCCGGCCAGGATGTCGAACCCGATCGGCACGGGGTGGATATCAGGCTCGGCATCCAACATGTGGGTGGTAGAGCCGGTGGTACGCACCATCGGGGTGAAAGCATCGGCTATCAGGATCCCCCTGTCGCTGGCGATGGTCGCTGCAATCTGGTTGAAGTCGCTCAGCGTGGCGTCCGTGGTCGCTTCGAGCTCTGTCCCCAGTCCCAGGCTGAAGGGGTTGTACGCCACCATGAATATCACGGTGGCGTCGGGCGCCGCGTCGATGATCTCATCGAAAATGAACTCCATGTCCGCACCGTAACCGTCGAAGGCGCTCGTTAGTCGACTCTGGCACGCCTGGTTGGTGAGAGTCTCGCTGCAAGCGTCCGAGCCCAGGTGCCCGAGCAGGTTGTTGGCTCCGATATCGATGCTCACGTATGCCACCTCGTTGTCTTTGATGAAGGCGATCACATCATCGAGCTGGCCTGCCCGGATCAGAGTTCCGGTTGTCTCTCCCGGGATCCCGAAGTTGCCAAGTCCGTAGATGGTTCCGTCACGAGTTTCGACGGCGTTATGGAAGCGAGAAACATACCCGTCGCGCGGCTCGAGGACACCCACGTTGGCCGCCAGCGAATCTCCCAGCGCTACGTAGAACGGACCACTTCCTTCGCTCGTTGAGTTGACGCGGCCTGCGCCGAGCCTTTCGGGCGGTGGGTCGAGCGCGTTGACCGCAGAGGCGGCTGCCTGCTGCAAGCCGCTGAGCAGGGCTTGCGAGGTGAGCAGGTTGGTCCCCACCTGGGTCCCCACGATCACGATCCGATCGTTGCCGATCGTGATTGCCTGCACGTCGGCTTTAGCTTCGGCCAGAGTCGTGTTGAAATCGGCGATTCGCTCGACAAGGTCTTCGAGAGCGTTCTCGGCAATGCCGGGCATGGAGAAGGCTCCGAGGGAGATGTCGTCCAGGTCCACCTGGACAGCCCCCATTTCCAATTTGATGCTCACGGCGCCGCTGGCCCCGACGCCCCCACTCTTGAATTCGGCGTCAAAGAGCAATGAGCCCTGTTCCCCGTCGGCTCCGTCGACAACGTCGAGGCTCACCGATCGGAGCGGATTGTCCCCTTCTCCGTCCAAGCCATCGAGCACATAGGCGGTCATCTCATCTTCGGTGAGTTCGAGTCGGAAGGCGACAGAGTCCTTGATCTCGTCAACTTTGGCATCAGCCGAGGCCAGCGCCACCGGGTCCGGTGCATCGATCGGCCCTTCGGTGTCCGTGAGAGCGCGGACCAGTTGGAAAATCCCCAGGCCCACGAATGCAGTGCTCGCCACGAACACCACGACCACTCCGCCGAGGATGCCGCCTAATACGGGCCGGGGGGCGAAAAGGCCATATATTGCCGCGGCCAGTATGAAAAGGAAGGCCAGGATCGCAAATAGCTCTCCGAACTTGAACAGAGCAGCAATGCCGGCACTCACGGCGGCCAGCACGCCGAGGATGACGACTGCCCCCTTCATGTGAGCGCGGCCATATCCGGTCGAGCGGCGGCTCGAGGGTCCTGGTCCATGGAGTCACCCTATCGGGCATTCGTATAATCCCAGGCGACCCAAGGAGCCCCCGGCATCGAGCTCAGTCCATCCCTGATTTTGACCACCTGGGCCGCCGGGCTCGCTGCCGTGGCCGCCCTGGTTGCCCGGTGGCGGGTGGTTGGTCCGGGTTTCAACTGGCTGGCGGGTTCGGTCGTCATCTTGCTGGGCGGGCTCGGTTGGTGGGCGGGCGGTGGTTGGACCGCCGGGGTGGCAACTGCCGCCGCCGTCGCCGCCTTCGCTGTGGCCCGTCGTTCGGACGCGGTGGTGGCGGCCTTCGTCACCGCGGCGCTCTTCTACGCGGTGGCTTCGGTCTCCGACGGCGGGATACTCGCCACCGTGTCGGGCGCTCTTGCTCTCGGCGGGATTACGGGGGAGATGTTGCTTGGTCACTGGTACTTGATCGACCCCACTCTGCCGCGCTGGGCGTTGCAGCGACTGGATGGGGCGGCCCTCGTGGGGATTGTTCTCGAGATGGTGTTCCTGCTGGTGGCGGCCGGGCGGGACTGGGAGGACGCGGTGGTGGGTTGGGCCTTCGTGGCCTTGGCCGTCACTTCGCTGCTGTTGATGGTGGCGGTTTGGTTCTCTCTCAAAGAGCCGTCCTATCCCGGAGTCATGGCGGCTACCGGCCTCTCATATCTGGCAACGCTGACTGCGATGGGAGCCGCAGTCGCCGGCCGGGCGCTGGTGGACGAGGGTGCCGGCCTTTTAGCGGGGGCCGCCAGGCTGGCCGGTACACTCGTGGCTTCGTGAAGATCTATACCAAGACCGGGGATGAAGGCCAGACGGGCCTGCTCTACGGCGGCCGGGTGTGGAAAGACGATCCAGGACCGGAGGCATACGGCGCGGTGGACGAAGCGGTTGCAGCATTCGGCGTCGCCCGGGTGCTGGCCGGGGAAGGCCTGGCCGAACGTCTGCTCGCGATCCAGCGGGACCTGTTCGTCGTCGGGGCCGAACTCGCCACCTCACCACAAAAACGCTCCAAACTCGAACCCGGTGTTAGCCGGGCGACCAGCGAAATGGTGGGGCGACTCGAGGGCTGGATCGATGAGGCTGTGGCCGAGAAGGAGCTCCCACGAGAATTCGTCGTTCCCGGCGAGAGCCCCCTGGAGGCTGCTCTCGAGGTGGCTAGAGCGACGGTACGCCGGGCGGAGCGAAGGGTTGTTTCGCTGGTTCGCAGTGGTGGGCTGGACGGAAGCGGCGTGCCGGTATACCTCAATCGACTCGCGGATCTGACCTACGTTCTTGCCCGCTCAGCTGCGCCGGAGTGGCGCCCCTCCAGAACCAAGGAGAAATAGTGATCGAAGTCACTGCCGGGGGAGACCTGGCATCCGAAGCGGCAGATGTGCTGGTGCTGCCGGTGTTGGCCGACCGCTCCTGGGGCCCCGGAGCCGACTGGCTGGCCGAGGAGCTAGGGGACTATCTGGTCGACGTTCTCGACGATGCCGACTTTCAGGGCAAGGCCGGTACGACGGCCTCGGTGCCGACCAGGGACCGGCTCAATTTCAAGCGAGTATTGCTGGTAGGTCTCGGCTCTGATCCCGATCTCGAGCAGGTTCGCCGCGGGGCCGGCACAGCCGGTAAGAAGACCACTAAGGACGCCACCGTGGCGACCACCCTGCATCAGCTGATGGATGGGGCGGCCGGCGCAGCCGCCGAGGGCTTTCTGCTCGGCCAGTATCGCTTCGACCGGTATCAGACCGAGAAAAAGCCGTTGAAGACCGAGGAGCTTCGATTCGTCGGCGCCGGGGCCGACGATGCCGCCGCCCAGTCGGCCCGTTCCCGAGTGGTGGTTGAAGCGGTGACGCTGGCTCGCGACCTCATCAATGAGCCCCCGGGAGCTAAGCCGCCGGTCGAGATGGTGGCTCATGCCCGCCGCATTGCCGAAGAGGGCGGGCTCGAGCTGACTGTATATGAGCCCGATCAGTTCGAGGGGGAGCGTTTTGGAGGATTGGCCGGCGTTGCCGCCGGGTCGCACGCCCCAGCGGCGATGGTGGTCCTGCGCTACGAGCCGGAGGATCCCCGGGGGTTCATCGCTCTGGTGGGCAAGGGCATCATTTTCGATTCGGGTGGCCTGTCGCTCAAGCCCCCCGCCGGGATGGAGGCGATGAAGACCGACATGTCCGGTGCAGCCGCGGTGCTCGCCACCATGCAAGCGGTCGCCGCCCTGGCTCCTCCCGTTCGCGTTATGGCGGTCACTCCATTCACTGAGAACATGCCGGGCGGCGGCGCCCAGCGGCCCGGTGACGTCCTAACCCCCCGCAACGGCACCACGGTGGAAGTGCTCAACACTGATGCCGAGGGTCGTTTGATCCTGGCGGATGCCCTTTCGCTGGCGGCAGAGGAAGAACCCGATTTGATCGTCGATATCGCCACCCTCACAGGCGGTTGCCTGGTAGCGCTTGGCGAAAAAATCGCCGGGCTTTTCGGCAACGATGACGAGGCGATCGAGAAAGTGAAGGCTGCCGCCGCGGCTGCTGGTGAGGACGTCTGGCAGTTGCCGCTTCACGACGAGTACGAAAAGCACATCGAATCGGAGATCGCGGATATCAAGAACAGTGGTCCCCGCTTTGCCCAGTCGATCAATGCCGCCCTATTTCTCAAGCATTTCGTGGGCGACGTTCCCTGGGTCCACCTCGATATCGCCGGACCGGCCCGCTGGCCCGACAACGAGCACTATCAGGTGAAGGGCGGCTCCGGTTTCGGGGTCCGCACGATGCTGACCCTCGTGGAACAGGCCGCCGGTTAGGGGTCGAGCAACGAATCTGGAAACCGCTCGATAGGTGCTGCGAAGCTCAAGGGGTCATTGCAGCACTTCGGCGAGTCTCTCTGATGGTGTCATCCAGTCGAGGGTTTGTCGAGGCCGAGTGTTGAGCGAGTGGGCAGCTTGGTCGAGGTCTTCTTGGGTGAGCAGGGACACATATGCTCCCCGATACCGCTTTATGTGTGCGGCTAAAACCGCTCGATATGTGCGGGGTCGAACTACTCCTTGGAGTTCCTCGCCTGAGTCAGTTGTCTGAGACGGTGAACATGATTGCGTGGTCCCCGCCGTCGGTCGAGCCGTCGTAACAATTGAGAGCATGTTGCCCCGGCTTATCAAGAGTGACTCTCAAGGTTCCTGTGCTGTCAATGGCGGTTGGAGCAAACAACGCTGCATAGAAGCCCTTCTCTGGATCGACGGGGGGGCCGCCTCCTACAACTACGAAAATACCTTCTTCGAGAATGTCATCGGCAGTGGCTTCCTCAGGGACTGACCAAACTCCGAAACCCATATTGGTGGTGTCTGATTCGTTGATGAACGTAAACGTAACGGCTGAGTCGAGGTCGAATTCGGTCGGTCCCTCATAGGAACACCCGCTCCCGTCGTAGGTAGCGGTCGGGTCCCCGGTGGTGCCGCTACACCCGGTCAGGACTACCACTACCGATACAGCTCCGATCACAACCGAACGTCTCATGTCACTTTCTCCTTAGTTCGTTGGCAATTACACAATCTGTGTTAGGGGCGGGCACATCAACATGCGGTTGGTAGCTGCACCGATCAGTCTTCCGGTACCAGCACCCACACGGCCGCGTGGACATCGTCCTCCGAATCGGACGCACCGACTGTCACGAGGCCCGGCCCTCCGAATGTCACACTGGAGATCCCTCCTGCGCCGAAGGTCAGGTTGGTGTTCGGTACCCGGGACCACGTGATCCCGTCAGGAGAAGTCCACACCGCCGCGGCGTCCCCGTCCGATCCGACCGCCACCAGACCCGGGCCTCCCACAGTCACGCCGGTCATCCCGTTCTCGTCGCCCAGTCTGAGTCCAAAAACTGCCTCGTCGTGGGAAACTCGGGACCAGGTGACCCCATCAACGGAAGTCCACACTGCCGCGTGAGGATCGTCTCCCGAACCGGCCGTACCCACTGCCACGAAGCCCGGCCCTCCCACGGTCACACTCTGCATCCCCGCTTCGCCGAAGACCGCCTCGTCGTGGGGAACGCGAGACCAGGTGATCCCATCAACGGAAGTCCACACAGCCGCGTCGTCACCGCCGTCCGATCCCTCGTTGCCGACTGCCACCAGGCCCGAGTCCGCGCTGGTCACACTCGTGACCTGTCCTGTGCCGAAGACC
>CAXMOO010000218.1:0-7327 GCA_964195005.1 uncultured Gammaproteobacteria bacterium | reverse complement strand
ACCGACTATCCGTACGACATGGGCGAGAGCGATCCAGTTGGTCTGCTCAACGGGGTGAAGGGCCTGCGAGCGGAAGACGTTGCTCTCATTAGCGGCAACAATGCCGAACGGCTTCTAGGCTTATGAGCATGAAACCAATCGAGTTAGGCATTATCGGCACCGGCTGGTGCGGCGGCATCCGGGCGACCGCAGCTGCGAACAGCGCTCTGGTCAGTTCGCTTCACCTGGCCGAGATCAAACCTGAACGACTAGCAGAGGTAGCAGCCAGCACCGGAGCGAGCAATGCAACCGAGAATTGGGAGGAGTTGGTCGCCAATCCGGCAATTGCGGCTCTCATTATCTCGGCCACGCCGGAGACCATCCATTATCCGATGGCGAAAGCGGCCCTAGAGGCAGGCAAGCATGTGCTGCTGGAAAAGCCCATGGCCATCACTCTCGAGGAGGCGGACGAGCTGGTCGGGCTGGCCGAGTCGAACGCCGTCAAATTCACTATCGGGTACTCGCAACGCTTTAACTCCAAGCAGGCCCTCGTCAAGCGCAGCGTTGGCGACGGCACACTCGGGGACCCGGTCAGCGTGCTCATCAGTCGTCACATCACCAGGTCGCTCGGGGAAAAAATCGGGTCCCGGACCAAATTGTCTCCTGCCGCGATGGAGGCCACTCACGACATCGACTTTTCCCTGTGGTGTCTAGAGCCGCGGCGCCCGGTTCGCGTCTACTCCCAGGTGGCATGGGGGGCCCGTGAAGCCGATCAAGGGGTGCCGGACACCCAGGTGATGATTATCACCATGGATGACGGAGTCACCGTGACCATCGGCGCGGGCTGGTCCCTTCCGGTTGGGTACCCGAATTACTCGGCGACCTGGATCGAGTTCGTTGGCACCGACGGTGTCTTGATGATGGACGCGAGCCACAAGGACATTGTGCTCAACACGACCAGGAATGGCGTGGAGTTCCCGCTCTCCACAATGCCCGGTGAGTACGTGGACCACGTCTACGCCGGGCCGATGGAGAGGGAAACGATTCACTTCCTCGAGGCCGTCGCCTACGACCGCGGGGTCATGGTCGACGCCAAACTGGCGCGGATCGCTATGGAGGTCTACCTGGCAGCCGATCTTTCGGCGGAAACCGGCCAGGTAGTCGAGCTGCCCCTGCAACGTACTCCCGAAGGGCTTCTGCTGGCCGGGGCGGCCAAGGACTAACCACGTCCGGTTCCGAGCCACCGGGTGACTCGGCGGAGATCGAAGTACCCGGGCGATCATTATTGTGAGCCCGCCCGAACCAGGAGTCCACTGATGTCACGTATCCCGCTCATAGAGGAGCGCTCTGAGGTTTCGCCCGCCCAAGTCGAAGCCTTCGATCACATTTCCGCGACTCGCGGGAAGATGCTTCGGCCCTTTGCCGTGATGCTCCATAGGCCGGAGATTGCCCGGGCCGCGGGGGATCTCGGTGCAGTCGTCCGCTACCAGTCAACCCTCTCAGACGCCGAGCGGGAGTTGGCGATATATGCGCGGTCGCGATCGAGCGGGCGTGTGGGTTTGAGTGGGAAAGCCACTCTCCGCTGGCTCGCGATGCCGGAGTAGCGGAGGGCACTTTGCGGGCTGTGCAGGAGAAGACCGGCGTCGCCATTCCCGACGACGCCGAGCTGGTCGACTTCGTTCGGGAGCTGTGTCGGTCCGGAGCAGTCGCCGACGCAAGATTCGAGACGCTGCGAAGCCGCCTGGGAGATGCCGGCGCAGTGGAGCTGGCCGCAGCGGTTGGCTATTACTCGATGATCGCGCTGGTTTTGAGCGCCTGTGATGCGTGCTGAGATTTGTTAGTCGGTGGCGGGCCCCGGTTGGAGAACAGGTTCAGTGAGACTCCGGCGACTACGAACACCAACCCGAGGGCGAGGGTCGCCGTGACCTGTTCGTCCAGAAGCAGGATGGAGGAGACGACTCCTACGACCGGAACTCCCATCAGAGTGAGGTTGGCCGACACGGTTGCCATATTCCTGAAGACGACGATGGAAGCCCATAGGGCGATTCCCGATGCCAGGGCTCCCTGGTAGGCAACTACTCCGGCCAGCTGCGGCGACCAATCGATTGGCGGCCAGCCCTCGAGCGCGAGCCCGAGAGGCAGCAGCAGTAACGTGGCGCTGGCGAGCTGCCAGGGAAGAGCCTGTAGAGGGGTGATCGTCCACCGGTGGCCGCGAATGTGCACGGCGGTACTGGCGTTGATGATGGCGGCAAGGATCAGCAGCGCATGACCCACGATTGTGTCGCGATCGTCCCAGGCGAGGCTCCACGGCTCGAAGAGGACGATGACTCCAGTAACCCCGAGTGTTAGCCCGAGCCACCTTTGCCGGGACACGCGCTCCCCGAGGAAGACGGCGGCGATGGGAACAGTCCACAACGAAGTGGTCCAGACGACGACTGCCGATCGACTCGCCGGCACCAGCTCGAGTGCCGTGAAGACCAGGAGGAACACAGCGGCCAGCCGGAACACCGCCAGGGAAGCGATAACGGGAAGATCGCGCCGCGGCGGCACCCTGAGGTTCCCGCTTAACGCCGCAATGGCGGCCACGACGATGGCAGCGCCACTCACACGGAAGATCCCCATCCAGATCGGCGAGATCGACTTGATGCCGGTGGCCATGACCGGCCAGTTGAAGCCGAGCACTCCGACAACTATCACCAGGAGGACGTAGATGGCCGGCCGCCGCAGCTGGCGGTCCTCCAAGGCTTCGTCACCGGACTCCCAGATGAATTCCTTGAGGGGCGCGGTCATGAACGCTCTCGATGCCGGCGCGGCGAGGCTATGGTCACCGCCACTTCTGTGAGTCGAGCGATCGGAATTCCATGACCACCATTGACATCCACTGCCACCTGGCGACTCCGGCCAGTCGCCCGGCGGTTGAGGCCCACAGGAGGCCTGAGCACGTACCGTACGACTACTTTATGGGCCAGGCCTCGAAGGATCACAACAAGATACTGTTCCCGGTGCTTTGGTTGGGGGGATTACTGACGCGGCAACGTTCAAGTTGCTTCGTCGAGTCGGTCGTCGAGGCCGAACCGATCTGCCAGATCACGGAGCTGGCCGAGTAAAGCCGGCGGGACCGAAACACCCTTGCTTCTTTGTTCGGCTTCGAGTTTGACTGCACCATCACCTGGTATATGGACGGTGCCGGCCGGCCCTGACACTCGCATTGCGCGGAGATGAGCGTCCATGGCACCTTTGAACTCGTCCAGGTCACGGAAGAGGTCCGGGCGCATGACGAAGATCGCCTGTCCGGTGTTGGCCGCCTGATCGGGAACCGCACGATGGTCGATCACCTCTGGCCCGAAGGCAGCGCCGTTGAGGGTACCCGCTAGCAAACCGATTGCCATGCTCAGGCCTGAGCCCTTGTAACCGCCGATCGGCATGAGGAATCCCTCGTCAGCCTTCTTCGGATCGGTTATCGGGTCGCCTTCGGCGTCGATCACCCAGCCTTCAGGCATGCTCTTTCCAGCCTGGGCAGCCACCTTGATTGTCCCGTGCGACGCTACGGTTGTCGCGATATCGAGCTGAAGCGGAGTCTCGGCACCAGCCGGTATAGCGATCGAGATCGGATTGGTGCCCAGTACACGATCGCGGCCACCCCACGGTGGCATCACGTTGGCACTTGCCACCGCTAAATAGATACCAACGAGGCCCTGATCCAAGGCAAGTGCCGTGTAGATTCCCGCGGCACCCGCATGGTTGGAGTGGACCGTGCCCACCCAGGCCATCCCGGAACGGGTTGCTTTGTCGATAGCCGTTTCCGCGGCGATGGTCATAACAACTTGTCCAAGGCCGTTGTCACCGTCGACGACGGCGCTAACGGGTGTCTCCCGCAACAGCTGAATCTCCGGTCGAAGGTTGAGGCCACCAGCCTCGATCCTGGTCACGTATTGAGGGACTCGGATCAAGCCGTGCCCGGTGCGTCCGCGCAAGTCGGCTTCGAGAAGACGGCGAGCCGTAGTCGCAGCGTGCTCGGGGAGGACGTCGAGCTTTGTCAGCAGCTGAACGACGAAAGTTTCAAGGCGTTCAAGCGGGAGCGTCACTGGGCAAATTGCTCGACGGTCTCCCCGGTGTCGGCAAAGGTCCGCGTGACATGGGTGCTGCCGTATACCCACAGAATCCGCAAGGTGGTCGCACCATTGTTGATGAAGCGATGGAACTCTCCTGGAGCGATCTGCGTAGTGTCGAATGGCCTGGCCGGTACCTGCTTACCGTTCAGCTCTGCCAACGCGTCTCCTTCGATCACGGTCACTTGCTCAACGGTGTTGTGGCTGTGGAGACGGATGCTGGTCCCGGGCGGGAAACTGGTCACACCCATCGTGAAGCCTTGGTCTTCCAGCGGCGATGGGGTCAACCGCACGCTTTCAATCCCATCACCACGCTCCACCGGTTCCGCCTCATCGAACTTGATCAGCCCTGCCATCACCGCCTCCTTGATCTCACGTCATGAACCTACCGCCGTTTACGGAGACTGTCTGACCAGTCATGAACCCGGCTTCGGATGAGGCCAGGAATAGAACCCAAGCGGCGATCTCCTCAGGGCTTTGATAGCGGCCCAAGGGGATCGTGGCCGCCGTAGCCTCCCTCTCCGCCTCATCACGCAAACTCTCGATTCGCTCGGTCATAACCGCGGACGGTGCCAATGCATTGACGGTGATACCGTCCTCGGCCAATTCAGATGCCATCAAGCGAGTGAGACCGTGAACACCGGCCTTCGCTGCTACATAAGGTGGAGCAGTGCGCCAGGTGTTCAGCTGACCGGCCAGAGATCCGAGATTGATGATGCGACCTGACTCGGATCGACGCAGTAGCGGCAGCGCAGCCTGGGTTGTCAGAAACACCGACGTGAGATTGAGGTCGAGGATCCGATGCCACTCCTCGAACGAGGTGTCCTCCATGGTGCGCTGCGACGGGAAGCCGCCGGCGTTGTTGACGAGCACGTCGACGCGTTCCGACTCCTCGCCAATCAGTTTCATCGCATCTGTCACCTCCTCAGGAGAAGTGACATCACAGTGAAGGAATGAGGAGCGCTCGCTGAGAACTGCAATTTCGGATCCCGCGTCCGGATCGATGTCGAGGACATAGACGAAGTCGCCCAGATCAACGAAAGCGGTGGTCGTGGCCCGCCCGATGCCCACCGCACCACCGGTCACGACCACGATGCGACCGGGGGGGCCCTCCGTCATAACTGCACCAGCTCAAAGAGGCCTTCATGGACACCTTGGTGGGCGAGGGCGATCGCCGGCGCCGAAGCCTCGACAAAGGCGGTTCGCTCCGCATCGGTGAGGTCGACAAAGTCGACCCCCTCCCCTTCCATCCTGATCCGGAGCCTGGTCTCTAGGTCATCTGCCGCCTTGCGTTGGGTCTCGACAGCTGTGCGGACCGCCGCCTCCACCACATGACGAACGTCTGCGGGGAAGGATTCGTACTTGGGGCGATGAGCGAAGAGACCCCTAGCTCCATAGAGATGACCGGTCATCGTGACGTAGGGATGGACCTGATCCACCCCGTAGGCGATGGTGTTGGCAAGCGGGTTCTCCTGGGCGTCGACTTCGAGACTCGTGATAAGCCGGATAGCGTGACTCAACTCAACCGCCACCGGCTCGGCGCCCCAAGATCGGATCAGTTCCTCATGGATGTGGTTCGGCTGCATGCGCACGGTCATGCCCCGGCAGTCGTCGGGCGTACGCACTGGGCGATGCCGATTGGTCAGATGGCGAAATCCGTTGTCCCAGAACCCGAGCGCCTCAAACCCGGTCGAGGAGCGGACTGCCTGGCGTAGCGCCTCGCCGAGAGCACCGTCGAGTGCCCGGTGGGCAGATCCGAGAGATTCGAATAGGAACGGAGTCTCCAGAACGTTCAGCTCAGGGACTCGATCTCCGAGATAGCTCGAAGAGAAGTAGCAGAGGAACATCTCGCCGGTCTCTACGAGCTCGAACAGGTCGGTATTGGGCCGTCCCTCGTCCATGATATTCCAGGTGATCCTCACGGCTAGCTCACCATTCGTCTCGGACTCCACGAATTTCCGGAATACCGACAGGCCTTCGCCATGGGCGCTTGCTTCGGGGCCATAGCCTCCGATCCAAAGGGTCTCCGGACTCATGCGCCGGCGTCCGTCTTAGTCACTAGCCGATCTATCGATTCGTTCGTAGCTGGGCCGCCGTTCGAGCCCTGATCCTCTGCCGGTAATCAGCCTAACTCTCTAAAAACGTCGCAGTTCTTGCCGTGGCTGAGAACCCTTTATCCTGCATTCGCACGGCTCTCGGTCAGGTGAGGAAACATATGAATCCGGTTCGCTCGATGCTGTTCACTCCGGGACATCGGTTGGAGATGGTCCAGAAGGCAGTACGTTCGGGCACCGATGCGGTGATCGTCGACCTCGAGGATGCGGTCTCGGTCGACCAGAAACCGGTGGCGAGAGAGAACCTTGCCAGTCTCCCGAGCTCCACTGTGCCTTATTTCGTTCGAACCAACGCCGTCGAAACCGGACTGCTCTGGGACGATGTTGCTGCAGCCGGGAAGTCAACGGCAGTCGGTGTCATCTTGCCAAAGGCGGAGGATCCCGAGGTTGTCCGAGAGCTCGACGATGCTCTTTCGGCGCTGGAGAAGGCTGAATCCAAGCCCGAGGACTCGATCGCCCTAATACCTCTCATCGAGTCGGCACTAGGCGTTCGCCTGACCTACGACATTGCCCGGGCAAGCCGCCGGGTTCAGTGCGTGATGTTTGGCGGCGGTGAACAGGGTGATCTTGTTGCCGACCTTGGGGTCGAATGGACGCCTGAAGGGACCGGGCTGATGCACGCCCGATCCGAGGTGTTGCTCAGCTCACGGGCTGCGGGCGTTCCGTTTCCTATGGAAGCGGTGTTCATGGATTTCCGAAATCTCGAGGCCCTTCGTGTCGAGTCCGAGCTTGCTCGTCGGCTCGGGTACGTGGGCAAAGTGGCGATCCACCCAGCCCAGGTACCGGTCATCAACGATGTGTTCACACCTGCGCCCGAGGTGGTGGCCTATCAGCGCAAGGTCCTGTCTGCGTTCGAGGAAGCCGAAGCTCAGGGATCGGCCTCCATCGCTGTCGACGGGAAGATGGTCGACTACGCGGTGGCACGGGTCGCGAAAACAATCATTGCCCGGGCTGAGGCTGCTGCCAAAGCCGAAGCGGGGTAGTTCCGAATGGGCTCTTGGGCGACAAGGATCCGCTGCGCGACCTGGCAGAACGTTTCAACCTCGAGGATCGGCTCCAGGTCTAGCCGGGCTCGGAAAGTGGGACGGTGATAGACCATCGGACATAGTCCGGGGTGATCTCTCC
>CAXMOO010000217.1:0-4511 GCA_964195005.1 uncultured Gammaproteobacteria bacterium | reverse complement strand
CAGGAGCCGATCACGTATGTCTTCAGATCATCGCCGGCGGCCAGGACGAGGGGGCTGCTTTGCGGGAATTGGCCCCCGGGCTGCTCAGCCTCTGAATCAGGTGGCTGCAATGTCACGGCCGGCCAGGTAGCCAAGGCCGAGGGCGCTGAGCAGCCCGTTCCCGGACATATAACCCTCGGCCCCATTGCCGGAGATACCGGCCGCGGCTCCCCCCGCCGCGTACAAACCGGGAATCGGTCGGCCGTCTCGTAACACTGCCCCATGGCCGTCCACCCGCAATCCCCCCTGGGTGTGGAACAGGGCGCCGGTGACTTTGACACAGGCGTAGGGGGGCTCCAACACATGGGGCCAGAGCGTCCGGCCAAACGGATCTTCGGCCTCCTTCCGACCGTAGGAAGCGGCAGCCGTCACGGTGTCGGCGAGGGCCTCCTCAGGAGCTCCGATGATGCCCGCCAGCGCGGCTGCGTCATCGGCCCATCGGACACCTTTGGCGGTGAGGAGACCGGTCCGGATGTAGCTGATGCCGGTGGTGACTCCCCCGAGCGCCGATGCCCTGCTCTCGGTGCCAATGTCCTCAGACAGCTCGTTGTAGATCCCGAAGTGCATGTGGGCGTCGACGATGCCGGGGAACACGAGGAGCCCGCCGGCGTCGAACGCGTCCCGGGCTTCTGATATTTCGATGTCTTGCGCGAGCTGCGTGAACTTCCCGTCTGTAATCCCAATGTCGAGCCGTTCCGTCTCCCGGCCGGGACGGACCACCTCTGCGTTCTTGACGACGAGATCGAACACTGACACGTCTCCTGGCTGGCTGCCGCATCGTACCTCCTGACACGGCCGGTCCCCGTTCTCGGGGAGGTTCCTACAATCCGGATCGATGTTCGAGACCTTGACTTCCCGCCTTGGCGGCGTGTTCGCCCAGTTACGTGGCAAAGGCCGTCTGAGCGAGAGCGATGTTGATTCCGCCTTACGCGAGGTGCGGTTGGCTCTGCTCGAAGCAGATGTCAACCTCGACGTCACCAAGAACCTGCTCGCCCGGATCCGGGATCGGGCGGTTGGTGAGGAGGTTCATGCCAGCCTGAACCCTGGCCAGCAGGTCATCAAGATCGTCAACGAGGAGTTGATTGGCACACTCGGTGAAGAGGCCGCGACTCTGGCCAGGCCCAAAGCCCCACCACTTCGCATCCTCATGGTTGGGTTGCAGGGCTCCGGCAAGACCACTTCTGCCGCCAAGCTCGCCGGGCGTCTCAAGAATGAAGGCCGCCGGCCCATGTTGGTGGCAGCTGATCTGCAACGTCCGGCAGCGATAGATCAGCTCGAACAGCTGGGGAAACAGATCGACGTGCCGGTCTACACCGACCGCGGCGGCAAGCCCCCCAAGCTTGTCAAGGCCGCACTGAAGGAAGCGACCAGGACCGGTGTCGATGTCGTAATCGTCGACACCGCCGGCCGCCTCCAAATCGACCGTGAGTTGATGAGTGAGCTTTCGGCGGTTAACAAGGCCGCTGCCGCGGACGAGGTCCTTCTGGTAGTCGACGCGATGACCGGTCAGGAGGCCGTGAACGTTGCCCAAGGCTTTCTCGATCACGTAGAGCTCACGGGAGTCGTGTTGTCGAAGCTCGACGGCGATGCCCGCGGCGGTGCTGCCATCTCTGTTCGCGAAGTCACAGGGTGTCCGGTGAAGTTCGTCGGTGTCGGAGAGGGGGTCGATGATCTGGAGGCGTTCCACCCGGAGCGGATGGCATCCCGGATCCTGGGCATGGGTGATGTCCTGACTCTCATCGAGAAGGCAGAAGAGACGTGGGACGAGGAGCAAGCGGAGGAGGCCGCAGAGAAGTTGCGCACCGCTTCATTCGACCTGGAAGATTTCCTCACTCAATTCCAGCAGATAAGGAAGATGGGGTCCCTCAGCCAATTGGTTGGTATGCTTCCGGGTGCTTCTGAGGCCCTGGGAGGGGCGCAGATCGACGAGAGCGATATGGCCCGAGTCGAGGCCATTATCCGGTCGATGACACCCGAGGAGAGGGCCAACCCCAAGATGATTAGGGGGGGTCGGCGCCGCCGCATCGCGGCCGGCTCTGGCACAAACGCCCAAGCGGTGAATAGGCTGCTGAAACAGTTCAACGAAACACAGAAGATGATGCAGGGCATGACATCCGATTCCGGCCCCGCAGCCGCTCTGATGAGGCCCGGCCTCCAGCGGCAGAAAAGACAGAGGAAGCGAAAGAGAAGGTGATGCGATGGCGGTGAGGCTCCGCCTCATGCGGATGGGCAAGAAGAAGCACCCCACCTACCGGGTGGTGGCTACCGACGCGCGTTCGCCCCGCGATGGTCGATTCATCGAGCTCATTGGCCGGTACGACCCACATCCGCACCCCTCGGTGGTGGAAATCGACAATGAGCGGGCGGTTCACTGGCTGACGGTCGGTGCCCAGCCCAGCGCCGCGGTGAGGAAGCTCTTGGAGATTTCAGGTGCCTGGGGTCAGTTCCGGGTCCTGCGAGGCGATGTGCATGTAGTGGCTGAGCCGGTGATTCCTGAAGAGAAGCAGCGTAAGTCCAAGAAGGTACGGCAGCGTGAGGCTGAGGAGGTAGAGGCCGAGGTCGAGTCGACTGAAGATGACGAAGGAACGACGGATTCAGAAGCGGAACCGGCGGCTGAGGCCGCTGAGGAGCCGACGACGGTAGCTACGAAAGAGCCCGCAGCTGAAATCGTGGAAGAGCCGGCTGCCGAAGCCGCTGAAGAAACCGCCGCGGAGGCCTCCGGGGAGGAGCCCGCGGAGGAGGCGGCATCTGCAAAGCCCGAAGAGGAAGGTGCCTAATGGCCAAGGGTGACATCGTAAAGAACGTGGTCGTGTTTCTGGTGTCGGAGATCGTCGACAAACCCGACGAAGTGTCCGTCGACATCATCGAGGAGGGTCCCGAAGAGGTCGTCGCCGAAGTCCGCTGCGCCAAACCGGACATGGGCCGGGTTATTGGACGACGGGGACGAGTGGCCAGAGCCATCCGTACGCTGGCGCAGGCCGCCGCCGACGAAGAGGGCTTGAAAGCCCAGGTCGAGTTCGTCGACTGAAGGGATGCTCCCGCAGCGGGTGACGGTCGGGACTTGCGGCAAGGCTCACGGGATCAAGGGAGAGGTGGCGGTCTTTACCGGGGTGCCCGAGGTATTCACCCCCGGAGCCACCATTCACACCGAAACGAAGGCACTGACGGTGGCATCCGTGCGTCCCCACCGGGAGCACTTGCTCGTGTCCTTCGAAGGAGTGGCCGATCGTTCCACTGCCGAGACCATGCGAAATATCGCGTTGTCGGTTGAAGCGGAACAGCTGCCGGGACTGGCCGAAGACGAATATTGGGTCTCCAGCCTCATCGGGCGCGAGGTCCGGACCGTCGCCGGCGACCATCTCGGCGAGGTGAAATCGGTGGTGGTGGGCGCTCAGGATCGATTGGTCATAAAGACCGCGGATGGAGACCTCGAGATTCCGTTTGTTGCTGCCCTCGTGCCGGAGGTGGCAGCCGATTACATCGTGGTCGATCCGCCGGCCGGGCTCATTCAATGACTCTTACCGGGTAGCTAGTGCCCCGCACTAGAGGCTGTCTCTCCAGGCCAGCCATTCCTTGACCGGTGCCAGGTCATAGTCGGGTCCGTTGAGTGGAATCGTGATCTCTCCGGCGTGCTCGGCGATCTCGTCGAACGGAGCCTGGCGGGCGGTGCCGATGCTCGCCGACCGCAGGATCTCTGAGGGGTCGCGTCCCAGTTGGGCGCACCAATCGTCGAGGATGGCACTCTTGCGAGGATAGGTCTCGGGCTCTTCGGAAGACCAGAAGTAGTGCCAGATGTCGGCATGCTCGGCAGTGATCCGCAGGGTCTTCTTCTCGCCGCCTCCGCCGACCATTATGGGCATCGGGCCGACTGGAGCCGGATTGACCTTGCCCAACCGCTCCTTGATGAGCGGCAGGTCTCGAGCCAGATTGTCGAGGCGGCTTACTGCCGTTCCGAATTCGTAGCCGTATTCCTGGTAGTCGCGCTCGAACCACCCAGAACCGATGCCGAGGACCACCCGGCCACCAGAAATGTGGTCCACGGTGCGGGCCATATCCGCCAAGAGCTGCGGATTGCGATATGAGTTGCAGGTCACCAGGGGCCCGATCTGGATCTTCTCCGTCACCTCGGCCCAGGAGGCCAGCATCGTCCAGCACTCGAAGTGCTTGCCGTCGGCGTCTCCGTACAGCGGATAGAAGTGATCCCAGTTGTACACGGCATCAATCCCGATTTCCTCAGCGGCCACGACCTGACGCCGGATGTTGTCGTAGTCGGCATGCTGCGGATGGAGTTGGACGACGATGCGGGGTTTCACGTTGGCGAGCCTTTCCTAGCGCTTTTGGGAAGCTAGTACCGGTGCAGTTCTTCTCTCTGTCCTCCTGGGGGAGGAGGGGGAGCCTCGAAGCCTCTCGAATCCGGTTCCCACCTCCCTCCTGCCTCAATCCACGGTTGGTTCGGTGGTGATGCCCGTCTC
>CAXMOO010000216.1:0-4393 GCA_964195005.1 uncultured Gammaproteobacteria bacterium | reverse complement strand
ATCCGAGCCGTCGAGGTCATGGACCGTATCTGTCGGGAGGCTGAGCAGAGCCCGGAACACGCCACCGGCATCAAGGGTGGCTTCATCGCTCATGCTGCCCAGTTCCCTTCAGCAATGACGAAAGCCGCCGTCGAAGTGACTCACAATCTGGACATTGCCACCATCGCTTGCTTCACGGAAACCGGTACGACGGCCCGGTTGCTCTCCAAATACCGCCCCGATGCCGACATCGTGGCTTTCTCAAACAACGGCCCCACTTACCGGCGGATGGCGCTCTATTCCGGAGTCAGCCCGCGCCACATCGATCTTCATGTCACTACCGACGACCTCATCTTCGCCGCCGGTGAGGCCCTGCTTGCGGCGGGGCTGGCGAAACGCGGCGAAGCGGTGGTGATGGTTGCCGGGATTCCTCCCAACCGCGGAGCCGAAACCAACCTCGTGCAGATCCACCGGGTCGGTTCAACCGAGACCAGGGATGGCTCCCGGTAAGCTACCCGCACCATGGGCCAGGTCATCAATGTCACGAAGATCACCGTAGTCGGCGATGCAGCGGTGTTCGATTCTGATCGCAGCCTTTCGGGGCAGGATGGCTCCGGTTACTCATCCGCTCCGGACGCGGCTGAGGATTCGACATTCCCCGCTCGTCTCGCCGCAGCCATCTTCGCCGCCGACCCGGGAATCGCCCATGTCCACGTCGCTTCCAACGGCGTTGTTGTGAAGCGGGAAAACGGCTGGGACGATTCGACGACTGCCGCCACCGCCGGCGTCATCCGGGAATTCTTCGTCTTCTACCGCGACTAGACAGGAGACGACTCAGTCCCTTTTAAGACCCGGAGGGGTGCGCAGCGGGCAAACCTGAGTCGGGATCCTTCTGCTCTCGCCTCTATGAGCCGTTGCATAGCCCCCCTGAAGTCGCACCTGTGTGCTCCCGTGGGGAGCTAAGCCGTCTATTCGATTGGGAGCCGCTGCTTGCGATAGGAATTCTTGCTCGTGATCTGGCCACCCCGAACTGTGAGAAAGTCGCAGCCGTTGACCTCGATCCGACTGTCGTCCGCGAGCGTGCCCGTGAGGGTCCATTCCGAGACGCAATAGCCTGCGTCGATCACGTAATGGCGGCCACCGCCCCAATGGGCATCGGGCATTCGCTCGAACACCGCCGCGAACGCCTCTCGCACGGCTGGCTTGCCTTCGAATCGCTGACCCTGAACCTCGCTTCCCCCCGAGGCTTCGAAAACACAGTCATCAACAAACAGCCCGATCAACCGATCCAGGTCGTGACTGTTCCAAGCATCGATGTGCTCGACCAACAGTCTGGTCGTCCCGTCCTCATCGTGCGACATGGCGTCCTTCCCCTCGCTTTGGGCGATCCTACCGACCGCCCCCAATCTCAATCAGGGCACGTTTGGGTTCGCTACGGCGGTCTGGCCGGGCTCAGGTGTCAGTCCCACGGGCCAAGCCAAACCTGTTATGGGGAGCCCTGGTCTGGGGGACATGAGGAGTCGAGGTTCGACTATGGCGTTTTCCGGTTCTGCCCTACGAGGAGGCAGCTTTAGGGGATAGTCGCGGTGGTAGTCGTTTCGGGCGGCAAGGTCGTCGTTGGGCAGGCGATGTCACTGTCGGGCACGTCGCAAGGATGGACCCGGACGATTCGCGGTTGGGGGCGGTAGGTCCAGTCCCACTCCTCGGCCTTCTCGGTGCCGTCTGAGTAGGTGATCATTCGGAAAAGCGTGATGGTCCATCCGGTACTGCCGGACTGTTTGACGATTTCGGTCCCCGGCTCGACACCGGAGTCGGGCTGGTACTCGGTCACCGGGCTTCGAAAAGTGCGGCGCGGCGACAAACTGTCCTCGATGATTCGTCCTTCGTTGTCCCCAAACACTTTGACCGTGATCGACTCATCGGTGTGCTCGGTGTAGATCAACATCGCCGACCGGGTGTCGTTGCGAAAGATCAGCTCAGGATTGGGGAAGGAAACCGTAGCTTCGCGGCCTTCGGGGTACCGGGAGAAGTAGTAGCTGTGGGGCTGGTGATAGACGTCCTCATACCCGCCGAGGAACACAGCGTTGAACAATGTCGTGGCGAATTGGCTCACCCCTCCTCCCACCGCAGGCACGAACTCGCCGCGGAGGATCATCGGGGCCTCAACGAATCCGTTTTCTTCGGTCCGTAAGCCGATGTGCTCGTTGAGCGAGAACTCGTCGCCCGGCATGACGATGGTGCCCGAGGTGAGATCGGCCATACGCTGGATGTTGGTCACTCGCGGCTGGCAACAAGAGTGAAACGTTGTGAACTCAGACACGAGGCCTTTGATTCCCAGCGCTTGCGCATCAGCTGTGGAGAAGTTGGGCTCCACACCGATGGCGAGGGGTAGGGGGGCGGTGCGTCCGGGGAGGTAGGCAGCCACGGTTAGCTCGGCGGCGATGAGATCGGCGTCCACCAAAGTGCCGGGGCTTCCAGGGGTTATCAGCACCTCGTCATTTTCAGAAATCAAGATGACGGCGTCGCGGGGAGGAGCCTCTAGTCGGGCAACGAGGGGTGCGATCTGGGCCGCGATCACCTCGGCATCGAAGCCGATTTCGATTCCCGGCTCGGGCTCGGTCCGGAAAACAGATGTGAGGGCGGCGCCGAGATCCTGTGATTCGAACGTCACGGTGAGGGCGGGGTCCTCCGACTTGAGAATAACTGGCCCCGCCAGCAGCTCGGTGGCAGTGGCCATGGCGGCATCGACTGCAGCGTCGTTTATCAATGGAGCGGCCTCCACGAGCGGGAGTGTGGCGACGCGAACCTCGCGGTCTAGCAAGGCCAGCTTGATCTCTTCGAAGGCTCTTTCTCTATCTACCTCGAATCCCGGCCGCACCGGCTCGGACACCAGTGCGCCATCGACGAAGGCCACCGCACCGTTGAATGGGACTGCCACCGCGGCGGCTTCCTCCCAGGCGTCGATCAGTGTCCCGGCGGCAGCCTCGTCGAGCGTCCCTTTAACGTCGAGCCGGTACCTACGACGCGTTACCCAGTCGGCGAATTCTGATAGGCCCGATCGGCGCCCGGTCGCGAATGCTGCTTGCAGGATGTCTTCTCGCTGCAGCTTGAATCCCACTTGCAGCGGATCGAGCTGAAAACGGGTTCCGTTGACCAAGACCACGACGGGGCTGGTGACTAGCTCATCCTCCAGACCCAGCAGAGCCTGCTCGGTTGCGGCTCGGCCCATTCCACCAAGCTCCACCCCGGACACGCTTACGCCAGGGAGAATTTCGCCACTTCGCACCAGGGAACGGATTGAGAATGCGGCGAATAGAACGACCAGGCCAATGAAGCCGCCGATGAGCACGTTGCGCACCCAGACCATGGTGGGGGAGCGTACCGGTGGCGGGTCCTTAGATCGTGCATCGTCGTGCAATACCATTTGGACGTGATCCAGTTCCCGTCGGTTCCCCCCGGCGACCGCATCGTTGTCTCGGCCTCGGCTTTCATGGCGTTCCAACGGTGCCCGGAAAACAGCAATGCCCGGTTTCGCGGCGAATACGGGCCTCCTTCACGCCCGAGTTTCATTGGCGGCCTGGCTCACAGGGTGTTTGCTCGTCATTTGCAGACGGGGAGCATCGATGATGGGGCGTTTGATCAGGTGTGCCGTGAAGAGATCGGTAGTGCCCCGGGGCTGAACCTGCGGATGGGCGAGCTGGGAATCAAACCGAGCCAGCTCGAAAGCCTGGTCGCCGAGACCAAGATGCTCTACGACCGCTTCCGCCGTTTCCCGCTCGATGGCTTTGTCGGCGCTGAGGTGGAGATCGAGGTCGAACCGGTAAGCGACGTGGTCCTCCGGGGACGGGTGGATGCAATCTTCGATGATGAAGCGGGCACGCGGCTCGTCGATTGGAAAACCGGGATGCTGGGCGGCGTCGACGATCAGCTGACCTTTTACGCGCTGCTGTGGGCATTGGACCGCAATGAGCTGCCGGCCGGGGTCGAGGCAGTTTCGGTGAAGACCGGCGAACGGGATCGGGCCACGCCGCAGCTGGCGGATATCCAGGAGCTTGCCGGCCGGGTCGCAGAAATGGTGACAGCCTTGCGCTCGGCCTGGGCCGCGGGAGAAGAATCAATGGAGCGGACTGGCGGACCCTGGTGTACTTACTGCCCGCTGCTCGATGGCTGCACCGAGGGCCGGGCGGCCACCTCCTTGCTGGCTGCCAACTGACGAGTCGGCCCCACCGATGGGCCGCCGCGGCGGTGCCAGTGTCCCGCGTCACAAGTCCTGCACAGAATCTCGCCGGGCCTCGACGCCCCTGGCTGCGTCCTCGTCCTCGACGTAGCCCCGCTAGGCCTTCGTCCTGCGTCCTTGCCATGAACGCCGAGTCCTCGGCGATATCAGCACAAACTTACGACGCAGGACACTAGT
>CAXMOO010000215.1:0-4793 GCA_964195005.1 uncultured Gammaproteobacteria bacterium | reverse complement strand
GGCCCGGAGCAGGGCTACCTGATGATGACACTGGTGTCTTACGCGTCGGTCTACCCCGAGGCTGACCCCGCCGCCGTCGCTACCCCCGAGGCCCTGGAGCTGCTGAGCGTGGTTACGGAAGGATGCCTGAGTGACATTCAGCAGGCCTACGAACCGCTTGAAGCGCTCTTCACGTTCTCCGATATCACCACGACGGAGCCGTGGGCCTCCCTGGTCGCACAGAATGTCCCCGCCCAAACACCGATCTCGGCACCGGTCTTGATCCTTCACGGTGAGGCCGACCAGACAATCCCGGCAGAAACCAGCATCGGCTTGAGGGACCAGATTTGTGAGCTCGGAGGAGTTGCCAAGCGCAACACCTACGTCGACAAGCCACACGGAGCTGAAACCGTTGTGGCCTATGCGCTCGACATGCTGCTATGGATGAACGCCCGGTTCCTGGACGCGCCGGCACCAAACGACTGCGTCTAGCCCGAACGGCCGTTAGCGACGGCGGGGCGCCCCAACGTTGAGGATGCCGCCAAAAAACAAGAAGATTCCGAGAACAATGAGCCCGATGCTGGCGAAGGATCCGGGAACCCCGCCGAAGCTCTCACCGTGGCAGGCGATGATGTCCTGGGACAGGATGATGTTCTCGCAATTGAAGGAAAGAGCGCCCTCAATAACGGCCGCCATGCCGGCTCCAATTAACAAAAATGCCCAAATCATTGTGTGGTCAGCGTACACCCAAAGCAAATATCTCGGTGGCCGCCCGGCCTTCTAGGCCCCGGGCTTGAAGACCATCGCCCAGACCACTACCAGCAACACGAGCAGCTCGATGGTTGACACAAGGCGGAGCGACTTGAGGCTGGCCCGGGTTTCGGAACCATCAATGCCGCCTGCCTCAATCCCGGCCAATCCCCGGTTGAAGACTCGGGGATAAAAGGCCATTCCGAGGATGGCACCGACGGCGATCCCAACGAATCCCATCGAAATCCAGGCCTCGCCAAAGTCGTAATCGCCCTCGATCCCCAGCCAAATGCCGGCGGCCAGCGTGATGATCCCGGCCGGATTGAAGACCGCCTTGCCGACGAAACCCCCTTGAGACAGCAAACCGCGCAACGTCCCTTCATCGCGGGACCTTTGAGCTCGTTCAAAAAGAATGCCGAGCATGATCTCGCCGCCAATCCACACGCTTACCGAGATGATGTGGACGAGCTTCAGGGTGTCTGCGAGCGTCACCGCGCCTCCTTTGGTTACAGGCGATTTGGCTGCCGGAACCCTAGCGGGAGCTGATCAGACGCAGAGGCCGTCGGCGGTGACGGCGCGACCACACAAGGCCATGCTTTCGACGCTCTTGAGCGAGAAGGCCTCTCCGTTCTCTGTGGGCTCACCGAAGATGTGAAGCCGGAACCCGAACACGGCGTCGTCGCCGAGCCCGACTACGTCGTAAGTCACCTCACTCAGGTCTCCGGTGGTCGGCGCCACCGTCATCCGGATACGTGATGGAGGCTCTTCGGAGGCCACGAGCCCGGCAACCAACAGGCCGAGATCAGCCATCGTCTGTGCCACAGGGATCGTCCCGAATTGGGCCACGATCTGCGACGTAGTGTCGTCGACGCCGCCGAGGAAGGCTACGAAGCGGCTGCTAACCCACCCGGGTACGCCGTCAACGGTGACCTGGTACCAGATGGACTGCGACAGCAGGCGGTTGTTGCCAGAGGCAATCAGGTTGTCCGTAGTGCCCGGCAACTGAAGCAGGACCGGATTGTCGGTTCCGGGTCCCGAGCGAAGATTGAGGACATCGTTATGGGCTACTGCAACCACACCCAATACGCCACCGGCCCGCGGACCGATATCGGTCGGCTCGCCGGGAAGCGTGCTGGTTGTGGCCGGGGGAACAGGAGGAGGAGCAGTGGTGTCGGTGGGAGGGGCCGTAGTGGTGGTCGACGCCAGCGTTGTTGTCGTGGTGGTCGTCGGCGGAGTCGTGGATGTGGTGGTGCCGACGTCTCCACTGCTGCCACAGGCCGCGGCCACTAACGCCAGGGCAAGCACGAGGCCTGTGATTGATCGCAGTCGGGGTGGGGAATTAATGGTCACCTTTGCTCCTCTCATGGTAGAGACGCCCGGGGCGGTCTTGTGGGTTCCACCAGATCGGCAACGATCTTTTTCGGTCCCCTACGCCGGCCGTTACCAACGGGATTCTGCTCACAGTTTTCTTGCAAACCCCCGACCCGCTCCTGACAGGTCGTGACAGATAATTGAACGTAAGCAAGAAAGACAAGCAGGGAAAGGGAGGGACGCGGTGCACACTCGCAGGCGGCGAATCACGGTGGCGTTCTGGTGGTCACCGTCGCTGGTGGTCCTGGCAGACACCTGATTGAGCCAATAACCGACCTATCGTTGCTCACATGACGGCCGTCCTCGAACACCTGGAACTCGAGTTTCCGTGGACTTGCATCGACCCATTCCTCTTTACCGTTCACCACCTCGACTTCTACCCGGAAGGCAATCATCGTCAGGGCCCGGCCCCTGAGCTCCTGCAGGGCAGGCCAATGGGCACCGACTTCACCTACCAGGATGGCTGGAGCATGTATCACGGAGACCAGGTGCCGGGCTTTCCTCAGCACCCGCACCGGGGCTTTGAGACGGTCACCGTGGTGCGGCGGGGGTTCGTCGATCACTCCGACTCGCTCGGTGCCACTGCCCGCTACGGAGAAGGCGACGTGCAATGGCTGACCGCCGGCTCGGGAATCATGCACGCCGAGATGTTCCCGTTGATCCACAGCGAAGAAGCCAACACCATGGAACTGTTTCAGATCTGGCTCAACCTGCCTCCACATTCCAAGATGGTGCCTGCCTATTTCGCCATGCTGTGGGGCGAGGAAATTCCCACGGTTGAGTTCCCAGGCGGGGTTACCGTCGACGTCATTGCCGGCCAACTCGAAAGCAAGGTCGGACCACCCCCTCCCCCCGACTCATGGGCTTCACAGCCGCACTCGGATCTCGCCATCTGGCTGATAAAGATGCCGGCCGGAACTAACTGGGTGCTCCCGGCGACGTCGCCCGGCGTCAACCGGATGCTCTACTGCTTCGAAGGAACCGAAGTGGACATCGACGGCACCACCGTTGCCAAGCAAAAGGCGGTCCAGCTGGACCCCGAAGCCACCGTCACCATCAAGAATGGGTCAGAGCAGGCTGAATTCCTTCTGCTCCAGGGTCGGCCGATCGGGGCGCCGGTGTTTCAGATGGGGCCATTCGTCATGAACTCGGCAGACGAGATCCGCCAGGCGATGATCGACTACCGAACCACCCAGTTCGGGGGCTGGCCGTGGGACAGTCCCGATCCGGTCCATGATCGCACCGAAGGAAGATTCGCCCTCCACGCCGACGGCAAGGTCGAACATCGAGACATGACCCCACCAACCTCGACTCTTGGCTCGTAAGTCCTAGGGCACATAGCCGCCGACACCTACGCTCCTATTCGAAATGAGCGATTTCCTCACCCGGGCCGAAGATTGGGACGCCCGGCTATACGTGACCATTGCCATAGTGGCCGCGGCCCTTGTCGCCCGCTTCATCATCCTGCGTTTGGTCCGACGCCGGGTCGACGACCCGGAGATCTGGTATCGGGCACAGAAGCTCTCCAGTTACGCCGGGACCATGATCGTCCTGTTGGGCATCGCCTTTATCTGGCTCCGCGTTAGCAACTTCGGTGCCTGGATCGGGCTGGTATCCGCCGGCATCGCCATCGCCCTGTCTGATGTGCTCCGCAATTTTGCCGGTTGGGGTTACATCCTGCTGCGGCGACCCTTCAAAATCGGCGACCGCATCGAGATCAACGGCCAGGCGGGGGACGTCGTCGACGTGAGAGCACAACGCTTCTCCATCATCGAGATTCGCAACTGGGTCGACGCCGACCAATCAACGGGCCGCCTGGTTCACATACCAAACGGCTCGCTTTTTATCACCCATCTGGCAAACTTCAGCGCCGGGTTCCCCTTCATCTGGCACGAGCTTCCGATGCTGGTCACATTCGAATCCGACTGGAAGCGGGCCGAGGAGCTGATGGCCGAGGCACTCACCGAGAACGCACCGAGCATGGCCTCGGAGGAGGCCCGCAAGGCTATCCGCGAGGCTGCCACCGAGTATCAGATTCGATATACCCACCTCACGCCCAACACCTACGTCGCAGTGAAGGACAGCGGCGTCATGATCACGGGCCGAGTCATCGTTCCAGTGAGGTCCCGGCGCCACATTGATACCACGATGTGGAGAAGCATCCTGGAGAAGCTCAATCAAGAACCAAACGTCGAGCTCGCTTACCCGACAGTCCGCACCTATCTGCCAGATCTAAAGATCACCCAGACCTGAAGGGCGGCAGGCCCAGCAACCAGCATGGCACGCTAACGAGGTTCAGCCGCGCCGCACACTGATAGCTGGCCGAGAAATCAAAGAGGAAGAAAACACCGACAACGAGGCGACAGGCGAAAGAGGGGTCCCCGCTGGGCCTGGCGCCGGCGGCGCCGGCCATCCCCACCTCGAACTCGGGCGGCAGCACTTCGATTTCTCGGCCCCCAATACGACCCAGCCCGCAACGCGGCCGAGAAAATCGAAAGAAGAAATAGCAAGGAATCAACGAAGAAAGACCTCCGGTGAAAGAGGGGTTCCCACTGGGCCTGGCGCCGGCGGCGCCGGCCATCCCCCACCTCGAACTCCGGCGGCAGCACTTCGATTTCTCGGCCCCTAATACGCGCCACTGTCAGGCAAGGCCGAGAAATCGAAAAGGTATATAGCGCGCGGAAAGTCCCGAG
>CAXMOO010000214.1:0-9234 GCA_964195005.1 uncultured Gammaproteobacteria bacterium | reverse complement strand
CCCAAGTGGTGTTGGTTCGCGGGGGTGAGCCTCGATTTGTGCGCCTTCTCCAACAGGGAGGCGCCGATTTCACAACTGCGTTGGTCGACGGTCTCGATCTCACCTGGGACGATGCCGAGGAGCTCAAGCGTCAGGTAGGAGTCACTCCCGTGGGTGAAGACCCGCCGGCCACCGACGATGACGAGGATCGGGCTCGAGCGATACTTGACCGACAAGCAGACCGCTTCATCGATGAAGTGCGAGGCTCGGTCAACTTCTACCTCAGCCAGAATGACGAGCCGGCGCTGAGCCGCATCATTGTCTCCGGCAACGGCGCCCGGCTGCCTCACCTCGCCAACCGTCTCGGGAGCGTCCTCGGTGCCAAGATCGAGCCGGCCCGGGTGATAGAGGGGCTCAACACCGGCAAGCTCTCGGAGGGCGAAATAGCTGCCATGCAGCCGGTGATCCCCATCCCCGTCGGACTGGCGCTCTGGGAGGGCTGATGAGAACGATCAACCTCATCCCCCGGGAAGGTAAGAGGGAAACGCAGAGCCGGCGTCGTCTGCTCATGATGGCGGGCCTTGGGGCGCTCTTTGTCCTGCTGCTCGCCGCGATCACGGTATGGCGTCAAGGCGCTGTTGATGACGCCCGCGATGAGCTCGAAGCCCAGTTGAGCACCAACCAGGCGCTCCAGGCGGAGGTCGCGGCGTTGGCAGCAGCCGAGGACATCCAGAACCAGTTCAACGCAGAGGCCGCCACTCTCAGCCTCGCTCTTGTCAACGACGTCAGCTGGGGCCGGCTGTTGGTAGACCTCGGACGGGGCATCCGCGACAAGGTGTGGGTGACGAGCTATTCCGGCAGCGTCAATCGGTTTAGTGCCGATTCGACCGAGGATGCCGGCATTGGTCAAATTTCCTTCTCGGGCATTGCGTTCGAGCCGCCCGACGTCTCCGCCTGGATCCGGGTGTTGGATTCGGAGCAATATCCGGGAGTGGTCTCGAGCTGGGCAACGGGCCTTACCAAGAGTGCCATAGCCGACGTCGAGGTCACCAACTTCGGATCCACTACCGCGCTTTCGGCCGACGCTTTGTCGGATCGGATCTTCGAGAGAATCCCGGACATACCCTGATGCGTAGAACGGCTCTCATCGGAGGTGGCCTGCTATTGATAGTCACTGCGGGCTGGTGGTTCCTGTTCATGTCAGGGAAATCGAGCGACATCAACGACTTCGACGAGCAGAGGGCTATTGCGGAGACCGAGCAGCTGACCCTGCAAGCCCAGCGGGATTCGTTAGAGGCGCTGGCTGCCAAGGAGGGTGAGTTCCGGGTCGGCCTCAACGAGCTCCGAACGTCCATCCCCGTTTCCCCCGATGGTGCATCGCTCATCGAAACGCTCAATGAGAGTGCGCTGCGGGCGGATGTGGAACTGCTCTCGCTCAGCCCCCAGTTGCCGGGGCCGAGCGTCGTCCCGGATTTGTTCGAGATCTCGATCGACATGACGTTCGAAGGGCCCTATTTCAGGGTTCTCCCGCTGCTCCTCGAGTTAGAGAACCTTCCCCGGCTGTTGCGAGTGGATGTCATAAGTATCAGTGCCAATACTCTGGAAGACGGAACCAACCTCCTGTCGGTAAGCCTTACGGCGACCGCCTTCTCGCTGACCGACCTGGACGGTTCGCTGGTGGAGGCTGCCGCATGATGAAGTTCGAATACCACGACGCCGGGCGCTTCCTGAGGGCGCGAGAGCTCTTTCGAGGTGGTTCGTTGTTCATCGTCATCATGGGGCTGCTGGTCGCCTCTGTGTGGATGATCGTGGCACCCGGCATTTTTGGCTCTAGCAGCACTGAGGTGCCGGGAGGCTCCATAGTTGCCGACAACGCAAGTCCTACTGATGACGGCCTGCTATTGAGCGAGCTTCTTCCCGGGATTCGGGTCATTGAAGATTTTCAGATCGCACAGCCCCGCGACCCATTCAAGCCGTTGATCAGCGAAGAAACAGCGACGGATCCCGGCAACGGCTTTGACCCGGGAGGCACCAGGGTTTCCCTGACCTCTATCACAACACTGGCAGATGGGAGTCGCCAGGCCGTTGTGGAGGTAGCCGGTACGCCTTACGTGGTTGGCGTCGGCGACACATTCGCCGGAAGCTACCGGGTCGTTACTTTGAGCGACACCAGCGGTACTTTCCTCTTTGGGGACAGCCCCTTCACGTTGGCCATCGATGAAGAAATCCTCAAGTAACTCCTAACATCTCACACATGTTGAGGTTTCTCACCGCCGGCGAGTCCCACGGCCCTGCTCTGACGACCATTGTTGAAGGCCTGCCTGCCGGCCTGCTAGTGAGCATGGATGACCTGGCGGCCGAGCTTGCGCGCCGGCGACTCGGCTTCGGGCGCGGTCCGCGAATGAAGCTCGAGCGCGACGAGCTGGAGATTCTTGGCGGAGTTCGCTTCGGGAAGACATTGGGCAGCCCGGTGGCGATCCTCATTCGCAACACCGAATGGGAAAAATGGCAAGACGAAATGTCGCCCTACCCGGGGACGACGGAGAGGCCGGCCACCGCACCGCGTCCCGGTCACGCCGACCTTGCCGGGATGCAAAAATACGCCACCCATGACGCGCGGGACATTCTTGAGCGGGCATCGGCCAGGGAAACGGCAGCCCGCACAGTTGCCGGCTTCCTCTCCAAGCAACTTCTCGGGCTGGTCGACATCAGCGTTCTCAGCCATGTTGTAGCCATCGGGGAGGCAGTGGCTCCCGATGAGCCGTTGCCCCAGCCCGATGACCTTGCCGCGGTCGATGCCTCACCAGTCCGCGCCTTTTCGGCCGAAGCCTCACAAGCAATGGAAGCCGCCATTGAGGCGGCCAAGAAAGATCGGGACACCCTGGGCGGTGTTGTTGAGGTCCTGGCGTATGGGATAATGCCCGGCCTCGGAAGTCACGTTCATTACGACCGTCGGCTCGACGCCTTGCTGGCCGGGGCTTTGATGTCTATCCCTGCCATCAAAGGCGTGGAGTTCGGGGACGGCTTCACCAGCGCCCGGCGCCGCGGCTCTGTTGCCCATGACGAGATCAGCCATGAGGGTCAAACGTTCGTCCGCCGCACCAACCGGGCCGGTGGGATCGAAGGGGGGATGAGCATCGGGGGATTGCTGAGGGTTCGGGCCGCAATGAAGCCGCTCTCCAACTTGATGCGGGCCCTGCAGACCGTGGATGTGGAAACCAAAGAATCGCAGCAGGCGATCCGGGAGCGATCTGACGTATGCGCGGTGCCTGCCGCCGGGGTGGTCGCCGAATCCATGGTCGCGATCGTGCTCGCTCAGGAGCTGCAACGGAAGTTCGGGGGTGACACCGTGGCCGATCTGGTCGATGCCGTCGAGGGCTATCGCAAGCGCCTGGCCCAGTTCTAGTGGTGGACCACTACAGCCGATGAACATCTGGCTGATAGGCATGATGGGCTCCGGCAAGACGACGGTGGGCCGGCTGCTTGCCAGTGAGCGGGATATGGAGTTTCGCGACGTCGACTCGATTATTTCTACTCGCGTGGGAGGAACGATTTCGAAGCTCTGGCACCGGACCGGGGAGGAGGGTTTTCGAGCCCTCGAGGCAGACATTGTTGAGGAGGTGGCGACCGGTACCGGGGCGGTGATCGCCAGCGGAGGTGGAGCGGTCCTGGCCGAAGCCAATCGCCAGGCCATGCGACGCTCCGGCACTGTGATCTGGCTGCAAGCCTCGGCAGACGCTCTGGCAGCCCGGTTGGTAGGAGCCACCGACCGTCCCTTGCTGGCCGATGACGGCACGGCCCCGCTCGCCGAGCTCCTCAACGAGCGGTTGGGAGCCTACGAGGATGCCGCCCATCACCTGGTGGATACCACCAGCTTGACCCCTGTCGAGGTAGTCGACAAGATCGATGAGGTCTTATGAACGGGATACATGTCGAGGCCGGGGCGCTGGCAACCGCCGAGTTGCTCCCGGAACGTCCCGAGCGGAGAAAAGTTGCCGTTCTGGCGCAGCCGACGGTGGTAGGCCTGGCCGACTCTGTGGCGACCCGACTCAGGGAGGCCGGCCTGGAAGTGGGCGTGCGAGCCCTCCCCGACGGAGAGGCTGCCAAGACGTTGGAGGTCGCCGGCGACGTTTATCACTGGCTCAACGCACTGGGACTCAATCGATTCGACACGCTGCTGGCAATAGGAGGGGGAGCCGCCACTGATCTAGGAGGATTCGTGGGCGCCACCTACCTACGAGGGGTCGAGACGATCTATTGTCCCACCACCTTGTTGGGTGCCCTCGATGCCGCTGTCGGTGGAAAGACGGGGGTAAACGTCGATGGGAAGAATCTGGTCGGGGTCTTTGCCCAACCGGCAAGGGTGATTATCGACCTCGATGTGCTGAGCCCGTTACCGGCCGGCTTGATGCGGGAAGGATTTGCCGAAGCGCTCAAGGCGGGCCTGGTGGGTGATGTGGAGTTGGTCGAACTTTTCGAGGCTCACGGCATGCAGGCGCCGTTGGAAGACGTTGTCCGCAAGGCGGTCACCGTAAAACAGGGAATCGTCGCCGACGACTTCCGCGAGGAAGGCAGGCGAATGATCCTCAACTACGGGCACACGGTCGGCCACGGCGTGGAGATGGCGGGAGGGCTGGCCCACGGTGAAGCGGTTGCTATTGGCATGGTGGCCGCCGGGGCGATCGCCGAGGCCGTGGTGGGGTTTGCCGGCGCCGACCGGCAACGAGCAGTCATCAGTCAGCTGGGCCTGGCCGTGGCGGTGCCGGTCGGGGTCAGCCGGGTGGAAATAGAAGAATTCATAGGATTGGACAAGAAGCGCGACGAGAAGGGCTTGCGCATGGTGCTTCTCGAGGACGTGGGTCGACCGGTCGTCGTACATGTGACAGACCAGGCCCTGGCTGCCGGTCTGGCGGCTATCGGAGTGGCCTGAGCTGCTCAGTACAATCCGCCCATGCCATCAGCCAACGAGGTCAAGGCCGGGCAGACGCTCGAACTCCCAGGCGGTCTCTACCAGATTGTGGATCACAGCCACACCAAGCCCGGGAAGGGGAAAGCCTTTGTCAAGATGAAGCTCAAAAGCATCGACGGCGGAGGAATGATCGAGAAGACGTTCCGTCCCGACGAGTCTGTCAAGCGGGCAATAATCGATCGGCGTGAGCACCAGTTTCTCTACCGGGATGAGTTCGGATTCCACTTCATGGACTCCGAGACATTCGCCCAGTTGGAGATCCCCTCCGACAGGGTTGGAGCTGCCTCCGATTACCTGAGTGAGGGTGTAGAGGTCCTTTTGCCGATGTACGACGGCAGGCCTATCTCGGTCGATCTGGCTGCGTCGGTCGAGCTGCGGGTCACGCACGCCGAGCCCGGTGTCAAGGGGGATCGGGTCTCGGGGGCGACCAAACCGGTCACACTCGAGACTGGATTGGTGATTCAAGTCCCGCTGTTCGTCGACGTCGGTGACGTCTTGAAGGTTGACACGAGGACGGCTGAGTATCAGACGCGGGTGACGTGAAGGGTTCACCGCGCGAGGAGGCTTTCCGGTTTCTCTACGAGGCTGAGCAACGGAGCGATGCTCCGGCAAGCAACCTCCGTGGTCGAGCGGCCCGAATCGTTGATGGCGTCACAGCGAACCTGACTGCGCTCGATGAGGCCATCTCAGAGGCATCAGACAACTGGCGGGTTGAGCGCATGGCACCGGTCGATCGAACGATTATCCGGATCGGGCTCTACGAGTTGAGGCACCAGCCCGACACCCCGCTCGGTGTCGTCTTGAACGAGGCCGTCGAGCTGGCCAAGAGATATTCAACGGAGCAAAGCGGAGCCTTCGTGAACGGAGTTCTGGCCGCCCTGGCCCGGGAGGAGCGTCCCGACGAGGCCCAACAGTGAGGAACTCACTTGTCCTGCGCGGTGGTCTGGTACTCGGAGCTTCCGGGCCAGAGGAGGCTGATGTGCTTGTAGAAGATGGCGTTGTTGCGGCCATCGGGCCCGACCTGGCCGGGTCCACCGTCCTGTCCTGCGAGGGTTGCTGGGTCGGCCCCGGGTTTGTCGATCTGCACACCCACCTGCGCGAGCCTGGTCAGGAGTGGAAGGAGGATGTTGCGTCGGGATCGGCGGCGGCTGCCGTCGGTGGATACACGGCCGTCATGGCGATGCCCAACACCGATCCTGCCATCGATTCCGTGGCAGTCGCCGAGTTAGTGCGCAGTCTGGGTGATAAGGCTGGATTAGTAGAGGTAAGGCCGGCCGGGGCAATCACTGCAGGGCGCCGGGGAGCTAGGTTGGCCGATCTGGAGGGGATGCTGAGAGCAGGCGTCTCCTGGTTTACAGATGACGGTGACGCTGTTGCCGACCCCGCTCTGGTTCGGAATGCTCTCCAAGTGCTTTCACAGAGAGGTGGTGTCCTGGCGGAGCATGCTGAAGAACCATCCTTGACGGCAGGCGCTCACATGCACGAAGGATCGGTATCTTCATTGCTTGGCGTTAAAGGAATGCCGGCATCGGCAGAGAGCGTCATCGTTGCCAGGGACATCCTCATCGCCGCCGACACCGGCGCCAGGCTCCACATTCAGCACCTGAGCACGGCGGCAGCAGTGGAACTGGTGGCAGCCGCCAAGAGTCGGGGCATACGGGTCACCGCAGAGGTTACGCCCCATCATCTGGCGCTTGACCACACCGAGCTCAAAGAGCACGCGGCTCGTTTCAAGATGAAGCCCCCTCTCCGGCGGCGGGAAGATGTTGAAGCGGTTCGCAGCGGCCTTCGTGACGGGACGATAGACGCTGTGGCCACCGACCACGCACCCCACGCACCGCCCGAAGCCAATCGACCGCTGAAAGATGCGACCTTCGGGGTCATTGGGCTCGAGACCGCAGCTGCGGTGGTGAATACCGCCGTGGAGTTGAAGCCGCGGGAATTCTTCGACCGGCTGTCGGTAGGCCCGGCCCGCCTGGGGGGCTTCGCTCACCACGGCCATTGGACGGAAAAAGGCGTCTTTGCCAATCTGGCAGTATTCGACCCAGAGAAACAGTGGGTGCCGGGGAGCTTCGTTTCTCGCTCTAGCAACTCACCGTTTGTGGGTCGGCCTCTGCGGGGGAAAGTGCGCTTCACTGTTTATCAGGGCCGCGTCACCCATGGACTCAACCCCTCCGTCTCCGGACGTGGCCGATGATGAACCTGGAAATCACGATCGGCTCAATGGCACTACAGAGCCCGCTGATAGCCGCGGCCGGGACCGTCGGATCGGTGCATGATTTCGCCGATCTCGACGCTCTATCTGTATACGGGGCGGCGGTCGCCAAGTCGGTCAGTGGAGAGCCATGGCCGGGGCGACCGGCTCCTCGCCTTGCTCCAGCCGGGGAGGGAATGCTCAACGGGATCGGCATCCAAAACCCGGGGATTGACGAGTGGCGTAGCTCCATGCCGCCCCCTGAGGCTCTTCCCGTGCCGGTGTGGGGGTCGGCGGTTGGCGTGACGGCAGCGGAGTTTGCCCTGGTGGCCAAAGGGCTGACTGCGGCGGGAGTCGCCGCCATTGAGGTGAACCTCTCATGTCCCAACCTCGAGGATGGGCGGATGTTCGCACTCGATCCCCGGGCCGCTGCGCACGTGGTTGGAGCGGTCCGCACCACCACCCAGCTGCCGGTGGGCGCCAAGTTGTCGCCCAACAGCGAAGACATTGCCGCGGTGGCAGCCGCCGTGGTCGAAGCCGGAGCGGACTTCGTCACCCTCACGAATACGGTGTGGGGGATGGCCATCGACCCGGTCACGCGGCGTCCGCGGCTTTCTGGTGTGATTGGCGGTTATTCAGGAGCGCCGATCAAACCGATCGCCCTGCGCTGTGTCTGGGAAGTTGCCCTGTCATCCAGTGTCCCGATCATCGGTTGCGGCGGCATTCGCTCCGGGCTTGACGTGGCCGAATTTCTCTTGGCCGGCGCCAGCGCGGTGCAGCTTGGCACTGTTCACTTCGCCGAACCGCGGGCCGGTCGACGGATTCTTGGGGAGCTCGAGTCTTATTGCCGGCGGTCGGGGGTCGAGTCCATTCGAGAACTGGTTGGAGCAGCCCATGAGTGACAGGCTGCTGGTCGCCCTCGACGTTCCGACGGCAGAAGATGCGGTTCGTCTTGCTCGGCGACTGGCGCCGCATGTTGGCGGGTTCAAAATTGGCCTCGGACTTCTCTACGGACCCGGTCCGGCGACTGTGGCGGCTCTGACAGAGGTCGGCAAGCCGGTGTTCGCCGACGCCAAGCTGCACGACATACCAAGCCAGGTGGAAAGGGCGGCACGGCGCCTGGCCGCGCTTGGCGCCCGATGGATCACGGCGCATGGATCAGGCGGAGTAGAAATGCTCGCGGCGGCTCGGAAGGGGGCGCGAGCTGCCGGGACGAGAGCCGGGATCCTGGCCGTTACCGTCCTCACAAGCCTTGACGAAGTAGACGTTGCCCGGCTGGCTCCCGGTAGCACTGTTGGCAAACTGACCTCACGCCTGGCAAGGTCGGCCCAGGAGGCCGGATGCGAGGGGGTGATTTGTTCCGCTTGGGAATTGGGTGTGGTGGCCCAGGTGGCGCCCGACCTTCTCAAAGTGACTCCCGGAATACGGCTCCCCGGCGCCGGGAGCCATGACCAGGCGCGCACGATGGCTCCTGCCGAGGCTGTGGAGCGCGGTGCCGACCTCGTTGTTGTCGGCCGGGGCATAGTGGGTGCCGAAGACCCGGTGGCTGCGGCCGTGAACTTTTCTGAGGCGTTAGAGTCCTGACTCTTCCCAGGGGAAAGGCACAGGAACGTGGCATTGCCAGAGAGGACGCATGAGCAGCGAACGGCTGCGCTAGAGAAAGCAGCTGCAGCCCGGCGGGTGAGGGCGGAGCTCAAGGAACTATTGAAAACAGGGAGCCTCACGCTGCCGAAGCTCTTCGCCAGGGCGGATGAAGATGAGCTGGTGGCGGGCATGAAGGTCTATTCGCTGGTTGCCGCCGCTCCCGGAATAGGAAAGGTCAAGGCCGGGCGCACCATGACCGAGATCGGCATCGCCAGCAATCGGAGGATTCGCGGTCTCAGTGAGCGCCAAAGACAAGCCCTCATCGACGAGCTCAGCTGAGCCTTCATCCAACGGCTCGCCGGGTTCGGGGAGGCTCTTCGTAATCTCCGGTCCCTCCGGAGTCGGGAAGGGCTCAGTGATCATCAAGCTGGCTTGTCGGTCTAGCTTCCACCTTTCGGTGTCGGCCACCACCCGGGAGCCGCGCCTCGGCGAGGTCGACGGGGTGGAT
>CAXMOO010000213.1:0-6738 GCA_964195005.1 uncultured Gammaproteobacteria bacterium | reverse complement strand
CGGCACGGTGCACACGTCGATCTTGGTATTCGTAATCATGAGTTCGGGGCCGATATTGACGACGCCGGCGCAGCTCGTGCCAAATGCCCCCGGAACCACCGTGATGGACGAAGTGTCTATCGAGGCCGTGCCGATGTTGACAACGCCCCAGGTGGGGTTGAAGGATCCGCGGGTGAAGATGTCCGTGCCGCTGATGGCAACGTTGCCGTTCTCCTCAATCAAGATGGGGACGGCGGTGCGGGCGCTGACGACACTGAGGGTTGAGTCACCTATCGTGACAAAGCCGCTGATGAGGATGCCGGTGGCACTTCGGGTGGTATCGATGTCGATGACCACGTCGTTGATTTCGGTGTTTCCCAAGGCCTCGATCGCGTTACCAGAAGCGAATCCAAAGTCGGCCTGGATCGTGAAATGCTCAAGCCGAGAGTTTCCGGCAACGACAGCCGAGCCTGCCGGTCCGCCCACGTTGTAAAGGAGAACCGTCTCGGGGGCTGTTGCCGTCCCGAGGAACGATGTGAACTCCGGTAACTCCAGCCCCGGGATCGTGGCCGAGAGGTCGAAGCTGCCCGGCTCCACCCGGATTGTCCACGGCCGCTCGCTGGACGGATCATGGCCGGCGGCATAGGCGGCGGCGCGTCGCAGCTCTTCGCCGTTCTCGAGGGCCGTGCCGACCGGAGTCACCGTGACCACCCTTTCGAGGAGCCCGGATACGGGGACGCCGCCAAGCGCCCCGGCGGGGATGATCGTTTCTTCCGGGTCGTCATTGGAGTTGAGGAGGTGAACTGAGTCACTCGTTGCCCTAAGAGCCCCGAGTGTGTCGACTCCGTCACCGTCCCAGTCCCCCGTGAACATCACATCATCCGGCCGGCCAAACACCACCGTGGTGTCGGCCTCGGCCGTCACGACCCCATTGGTCAGATAGGAGACTCCGGTGGTTGAACGGTAAACCCCGACGGTGTCGAACCCGTCGCCGTCCCAGTCGCCGGAGAGTGGGACATCGCCGCTGCCCCCGAAGAAGAAGTCGATTTCGGCCGGGCCGGTGACCAGGGAGTTGGACAGGTAGAACCTCGACACTGAGGGTCGATACACGCCGAATGAATCACAGCCATCGTTATCCCAATCCCCAGCGACGGCGATGTCACCATGGGCACCGAAGAACAGTGTGGTGGATGCCACCCCGGTGACGCTGTCGTTGGTGAGGTAGATGCGGCCGTTGGATCGATACACAGCGGGTGTGTCAATGTCATCACAGTCCCAATCTCCCAGTAGAGGTTGGTCGTTCCCGGCGCCGAACCAAAGAGTGAGATCTTGCCCTGGGAAGTCGAGGTGCCATTTGCCGTTGGGCTGGGCGATGCCAATGGTCTCAGTGTTGAATACAGCAGCGCCGGGGACGGCGCCCAATGCCATGGCCAGGCCCATCCCCACCGCCACGGCCAGCGTCGCGGCTCTTATCTTCACGGAAATCTCCTCAGCCCACCTGTTCGTCAGTATATGGGTGAACGGCCGACCCGGATTGGGCTCCTAGATCACGCCCATTTTGGCCAAATCAGCCAAAGGTTCTGTGAAGCTGCAGGATCCATATCCGAGGATGAAGGTCTCCCGGGCCCGGGTCACTTCCGCAGGGCCGGCGATGTAGCCCCGCCATCGAAACCGGGCCTTGGTGAGGTGGAAGGCGGTGATGTCTTCCTCAGCGATCATTTCGGTGAGCACCTCGGTATCGAACGCCCCATAGCCGGCGAGCACCGCCGCCCCCACGACATTGAGAAAGCCGTGACGCATGACGCCGGGATCCGGGTCCCAGTGCCGGATGGGATGGTGGAGCCCGGCCGTCGCCTTGAACGGAATGCTCAGATCCAGACATCGGGCAATAAATACCGCGATCTGCTCGGGAGACGGGAATAGTTCTGGCGTCGCCCCGCCACACCGAATCTTGGCGCCGGCGTTGGCCTCGGCGATCGCCTGCAGCGTTTGCAGCATCTCCTCTTGCCAGTCCCCGGTGACGGGCACCTCGAACAACACCAGGTCGAACAGCGTCGCAAGCGAGGCCCGGGCGCTGCTGAGAATTGCGGCGATTGCCGGGTCCCGAACGACGTCATCGGGAATGCGGGCTTCGGCCACGTCGAAAGTGGCAACGGGCAACATGGCATCGCGTACCACCCGGAGCGAGACAACATCATCCGCCAGGCCCCGACTCCAATCCCCCTCAGGGGCGGTGATGGTCACCGCCAGCGGCCAGGGTTCGGCCACCCCATCGAGGAGCCCGGCCAGCTCTTCGACTCTCTTGTCGGGAATGATGAATCGATTGACCATCTGCGGTCTTAGAGCCCGGGCCTCGTCAAATCCTTCAATGGCGCCGGCCATATCTCTCGACTCGGGAGGGAAGAGCCCGGCGTAGTCAATCAGTCCTTTGAGGAAAGCTGCCGAAGCACTGGGACGCGGCTCCATTCGGTGGAGGTTAGAGGCCTACGGCTCCCGTCGATGTTGGGGGCTGCGTTTGAGGCAAGGGTTGACCAACCAGCCCGCCAGGATTGGTCTGCACACTGTCTTGAAGAGTCCTTGGCTGCGATGGCGAGTATTCTCTTGTTGTAAGGGACTCGGGCGGCGTCCCCACCTCCCACCCGACGTACAGGAGTAGAAATGGTCGACCAGGACACTAAGCAGCGCGCCGAAGAGATGGCTTCGCGCGACGGGTTCCCCATCAAGGGGTTCAGTCATCTCGAATGGTGGGTGGGGAACGCCTACCAAACCGCCCAACATCTCAGGACCATGTTCGGTTTTCGGATAATCGGGTATCGCGGTCCGGAAACCGGCACGATGGACGCGAGCTCATACCTTCTGGCGCAGGAAGACATCCGCTTTGTTGTCAGCGGCGCGCTGGCGCCCGACCACGCTATCACTCAGCACGTCGCTGCCCACGGCCCCGGCGTTCACGATGTGGCGCTGGCGGTTCCCGATGCTGAAGCGGCGTTTGAGCTGGCCGTCAACCGGGGAGCCGAGCCGGCCTATAAGCCCCATGTGGTGGAGTCCCATCGGGGGCGCAAGGTCATGGCCGGTCTCAAGGTTTACGGTGAAACCGTCCACTCGTTAGTGGAGGGAGAGGGTGAGCTGCCCGACTTCGAGCCCATGAATGACGAGTTCGCCCGCCCTCTGGGGTTGCGGCACATCGATCACGTGGTTGCCAACGTCGAGTTGCACGACATGGACGAATGGGTGGAGTGGTACGAGCGGATCTTCGGTTTCACCCTCCTGCGTCACTTCGATGACGAGGCGATCTCCACTGAATATTCAGCGCTCATGTCCAAGGTGGTGTGGGATGGCTCAGGAATTATCAAACTGCCGATCAACGAGCCGGCTGAAGGGCGCAAGCGCTCCCAGATCGAGGAGTACGTGATGTTCTACCGCGGGGCCGGTGTCCAACACATTGCGATGGCCACCGACGATCTGCAGACCACGGTGGAGGATGCCACCGGGCGAGGCCTCGAGTTCTTGCGAGTGCCGGATGACTATTACGACGAGCTTCCTCAACGGATTCCCGATCTCGATGCCGACATTGCTCGCCTCGGCAAACTCAAGATCCTGGCTGATTCGGACGAAGGTGGACACCTGTTGCAAATCTTCACCCGTATGCTCCAGGACCGTCCGACGGTGTTCTTCGAATTCATCGAACGGCGCGGTGCCACTGGTTTCGGTGAAGGCAACTTCAAGGCTCTATTCGAGGCCATTGAACGCGAGCAGGACAGGAGAGGAAACCTGTGAGCAAAGTCCCCGGGGGCCGTTCTCTATTTACTCAGCAGCAGTTTGTTACCAGGGGCGTCCCGTCGGGCGCCCCTTTGGTTCTTAGGAGGACCGGCAATGCGGATCGATGAAAGTTTCACTCCCGAGCAGCAAAAGACCTGGGCAGAGCTCTATCGGCGTCAGCTACCCCGGGTGGAGAAGTGGGCAGCCAGTGAGTATCTGGAGGGCTTCTCTCAGCTCGATATGCCTTCGGAGGGCATCCCGGCGCTGGAATACCTCACAAGCAAGATCGATCCGCCCACCGGCTGGAAAGTCGTGCGCACTCACACCCGCTACAGCGACGCCGAGGAGTGGTATGACCAGATGATCCAGAAGAACTTCATCGTCACCGACTACATGCGCAGTTGGGAGGAGCTGGATTGGACGCCGGAGCCGGACATGTTCCACGATATCTTCGGCCATCTGCCCTACTTCACCCTGCCTCGTTACACCGAGATGTTCGAGTTGTTCGCTCCGGCATATCTGGCGGCCTCCAATGACGATCAGCGCGAGGCGGTCAGACGGCTGGCGTGGTTTTCAACCGAGTTCGGCATCAAAATCGAGAACGGCGAGAAGAAGATCTTCGGGACCGGGTTGATGTCGGGCGGTGACGAGATGGACAAGGTCATGGAGCCGGACTTCCCTCTCGTCCCGTTCTCAGTGGAAAACGTGATCTCCAAACACAAGGTGGTTTACGAACAGCACGATCAGCTGTTCGTATTCGACGCCATAGACGACGTCGCGGCCCAGCTCACGGAGTACTTCGCAACCTTCTAAGTCTGTGTCCTCCTTGTAAGGCGGCAGTCGGCAGTCGGCAAGAGATGAGCAGGCAGCAGTCGGCTCCGCGGGGGGGGATTTGCTCCTCTCCCATGGAGTGAAACGGAGTGGGGGAGGCTGGGAGGGGGTGGTTTCCAACAACGGCACCCTGAGCAGCGCGTTGGCGAGGCTTGAGGGTTGAGTCGCGAGCCGGTCGAGCACGCATCGAACTCAACAGTTGATTGTTGAGCACCGCCTTGTGCAAGGTCACCTGGAAGCAACAATTCCTCGATAAGTCAGGCTGGCGGCACTCCTGCTGTTGGTGAACACCACCCACCCCTACCCCCTCCCACTGCGCTGCGAAGACTCCGCTGCGAAGACTCCGCTCCGCAGGAGGGGAACGTTCACCACCCTCCCCTAACCCTTCTCACTCCGCTCCGAAGACTCCGCTCCGTAGGAGGGGACTGCCGACTGCCGGGCGAGAAAGCCTGGCATGAGCTATTTTTCTCTTGATGAGACCGACAGTTGCCATTTTGGGCGCCGGTGCGTTGGGGGAGATCCTCGCCGGCGGCTTGCTGAGAGCCGGCTGGGCGCCCGACGCCCTGTCGCTGGCTGCCCGGCGCGAGGAACGCTGCGCCGAGCTCGAAGATCGCCTCGGCCTCCAATGCTTTCTCGATCCGGTCCAAGCTATCGCTGATCGCCGGGTGGTGGTGATCGCAGTCAAGCCCAAAGACATGGCGACGCTGTTGGGTCAGCTCGGCAAGGTCGACCCATCTCACCTGGTGCTTTCTCTGGCGGCCGGAGTCCCGACCGCGGTGATCGAACGGTCGCTCGGTGAGGTCCCGGTGGTTAGGGCCATGCCCAACACTCCCGCCCTGGTGGACGAAGCCATTACGGCTTTTGCTCCGGGAAAATTCGTGTCGGAAGAACAGTTGAAGGAGGTGTCGACTGTGCTGGAGGCCATCGGTAAAACGGTCCAACTCGACGAGTCGCTCATGGACGCGGTCACTGCGGTCTCCGGCAGCGGGCCCGCCTACCTGTACTTGCTGGCCGAGGCTCTCACCGATGCTGCCATTCGTGAAGGCCTGCCCCGCCACGCTGCTGAGCTGCTGGTGGATCAAACGTTGAAGGGCACCGGCGCCCTACTCGCCGAGACCGAGTTGAGCCCCATCAAACTCCGTGCCCAGGTCACGTCGCCCGGTGGTACCACTGCCGCAGCAGTCCATGTGCTCGAAGAGGCCGGTTTTCGGACCGCCGTCGAAGATGCAGTACGCGCCGCCGCCCAACGTTCGCGGGAGATGGGTGAGGCCGCCGCCGAGGAGTAGACCGGCTCAAGCAGCCAGCACCACGCCGCAGTCTGCACAGCTCGGCGGGTCGAACCCGGCCCAATCAGTAGTGAGTGCCAGCTGATCGACTATCCCGCCGCAGAGTGGGCACTCGATCACCGGGTCGTCGAACTCGATTACTTCTTCCGTCATGAATGTTGTATCCATGCCCACCAAGGTATCAGCGGGCTGTGACAGAATCCTCGACAGCCAGGTTCTGAAACGGCGGGGTGCGCCCGCAAGACCGTGCTGTCAGTAGAGGAGAGAGGTTATGGCCGATAGAAAGCGAGACCCCCTTCTTATGCAGGCTGCGCAATGGCGGAAGACCCACTCACTCCGTAACCTAAGGCGGCTATGAGAAGGCTCCTCCCTTTGCTGGTGGCAGTGTTCGCCGTCGTCAGCGTTGCGCCCGCGGCCGGTCAGTCGCCACGCGAGCTCGGCGAAATCCTCGCCTCTGAGGGCTATTACGTGGAGCCCGGTTCCGAGTTGGTCGACGTGGTCGAGTTGCAGGACCTGATCAAGCGGATGAGAGATCGGGGCTTCAACTTCGCCCCAGTGGTCCTGGCTAGCAATCCCAGTGGCGGGGCCCCGAATCTAGCTTCGGCAGTCGTCGACGAGTTCGAAGATGCCATCACCGTTGTAGTTTTGACGCCGGCGCAGGTGGGGTCCGATTCCACCGAGTTCTCAACTACCGACCTCGATGCCGCCGGCCTTGCTTCAGTTGATGAGTTCGACCGCAACGTCAACGACGGATTCGCCCTCTTTGCCGACCATCTCGCTCCGGGCGTATCCGTGCCGGGTGCGCCGACCGCCTCGAGCAGCTTCCCCTGGAGTTTGCTGTTGATTGTGGTTCTCCTGGTGGCCGTGGTGGGCTTCATTGTGC
>CAXMOO010000212.1:0-9423 GCA_964195005.1 uncultured Gammaproteobacteria bacterium | reverse complement strand
CCAGCCAAGGTGAGTCTCCAAAACCTGACCGAGGTTCATCCTGGAAGGAACTCCAAGGGGGGACAGGACAATGTCCACGGGTGTGCCGTCCTCGAGGAAGGGCATGTCCTCCATGGGCAAAATCTTGGCGATGACACCTTTGTTTCCGTGCCGCCCTGCCAGCTTGTCTCCTTCGGAAATCTTCCGCTGCTGAGCCACATAGACACGTACCAGCTCGTTCATGCCGGGAGGCAGATCGTCGTCATTGTCTCGACTGAACATCTTGACGTCGATGACCTTGCCGCCCTCGCCGTGGGGCACCTTGAGAGAGGTGTCGCGAACCTCACGGGCTTTTTCACCAAATATGGCGCGCAGCAGGCGCTCCTCAGGAGTCAGCTCGGTCTCGCCTTTGGGCGTGACCTTGCCAACCAGGTAGTCACCAGGGCCTACCTCGGCCCCGATCCGGATGATTCCTTCGTCGTCGAGGTCACGCAAGACCTCTTCTGCGACGTTGGGGATGTCCCGGGTGATCTCTTCAGCACCGAGTTTGGTGTCGCGAGCCTCGATCTCGTACTCCTCAATATGAATTGAGGTGAGAACATCGTCTATCACCAGACGCTCCGACAGCACGATGGCGTCCTCATAGTTGTGGCCCTTCCAGGGCATGAACGCCACCAGAAGGTTCTTACCCAGAGCCAGTTCGCCCTGCTCGGTAGAGGGCCCGTCGGCGAGGATGTGGCCCGCCTTCACCTTGTCGCCTTCCTCCACGAGCGGCTTCTGGTTGAGGTTGGTGCCCTGGTTGGACCGCTCGAACTTCTTGAGGCCGTAATTCTTCTTTCGCCTCGACTGGGTCTCTTTCACCACGATATGCTCACCGGTGATATCCACCACCTCGCCGTCTGCGTCGGCCACCACCATCTCGCCCGAGTCGTATGCGGCCCTTCCTTCGACGCCGGTTCCAACAAGCGGAGCCTCACTACGCAACAACGGGACCGCCTGGCGCATCATGTTGGAGCCCATCAACGCCCGGTTGGCGTCGTCGTGCTCGAGGAAGGGAATGAGGGACGTGGCCACCGAAACGATCTGCTTCGGCGAAACATCCATGTAGTCGACTTCCTTGGCCCTCACGTAGTCAATCTCTCCCCCGGCACGGCGCACGAGGATCCGGGGATTGGCGAAGGCTCCATCAGTCTTCAACGGTGCATTGGCCTGGGCAATCACGAAATCCTCTTCCTCAGACGCGGTCAAGTAATCCACCTTGGTGGTGACCTTGCCCTTGGCGACTCTCCGGTAGGGGGTTTCGATAAAGCCAAACCGGTTGACCTTGGCGTAGGTAGCGAGTGACCCGATGAGCCCGATGTTGGGGCCTTCCGGAGTCTCGATCGGGCACATGCGCCCATAGTGAGAGGGATGGACATCTCGTACTTCGAATCCAGCCCGTTCCCGGCTGAGGCCTCCCGGGCCCAGCGCCGACAAACGACGGCGGTGGGTGAGACCGGCAAGCGGATTCGGCTGATCCATGAACTGGCTCAGCTGGCTCGTCCCGAAGAACTCTTTGATGGACGCCACTACCGGGCGGATGTTGATGAGGCTCTGCGGAGTTATGACCTCAGGATCCTGGGTTGTCATGCGCTCGCGAACCACTCGCTCGAGGCGGGTGAGCCCCACCCTGACCTGGTTCTGGATCAGCTCACCTACGGTGCGGATGCGCCTGTTACCGAAATGGTCGATGTCATCGGTCCGGTAACCATCGGTCCCGGAATGAAGATGCACCATGTATCGAATGGTGTCGAGGATGTCCTCGTTCGACAACAAGCCATGCTCCTCGCTGTTGTACTGGGACATGGTGAGGATCTTGCGTCCGAACTTGCCCGACAACTTGTAGCGACCCACCCGGGTGAGGTCGTAGCGCTTGGGGTTGTAGAACAGCGTGTTGATGAGGCCGCGGGCCGACTCCACCGTGGTCAACTCACCGGGACGCAGCTTGCGGTACAGGTCGAGAAGCGCTTCGTCGCGTTCCTCGGTCGTGTCCTTCTCCAGCGTGTTCTGCATGGTCTCGGCGTTGTCGAACAGAGCCAGAAGCTCCTCATCGGTCTCGCCGATGCTGAGGGCTCGCAAGAAGGTACTCGCCAGCTGACGCCGCTTCCGGTCGACCCGCACCCCGATGGTGTCCTTCTTGTCGATGTCGAACTCGAGCCAGGCGCCGCGGCCGGGGATGATCTTGGCGGTGTATATGTCCCTGTCGGACGTCTTGTCGACGCTTTGATCGAAATAAACCCCGGGCGACCGCACCAGCTGGCTCACGACCACCCGTTCGGTCCCGTTGACAATGAAAGTGCCGTTCGAAGTCATGATCGGGAAGTCGCCGAGGAAGACCTGCTGCTCTTTGATCTCACCGGTTTGCCGGTTCATGAAACGAGCTATAACGAAGAGGGGTCGCGAATAGTTCGAATCGCGCTCCTTCGCTTCTTCGATGGTGAGCGTGGGCTCGGTGAACCAATGCTTGGTCAGGTCGAGAGCGAGGCTTCCGGTGAAATCCTCAATAGGAAACACCTCGTCGATGAGCTCCTGGAGGCCTACGTCCAGGAACCACTGAAACGATTCATGTTGGGTAGCTAGCAGGTCGGGAAGGGGCAGGACTTCGGGGATTTTGGCGAACGAAAAACGCTGGGACACACGCGCAGAGGCCAAGGGCGATTCCTCCTCAAGGACGGCATGGGACGGCGAACGGGAATACTACCACGCGGCGGTAGTTACGCAAGTTTTTCAAGCCACCTGCTAAGGGGCCTCTACGTTGTCCACTGTGCAACATACAGGGGAGCGTCGATTCGGTCAAGCACTAGCTAGTGCTCGTAAAGCTCACAGATCAAGGCGATAAATGGGTCGCCGCGGCTTCCGACGGGCCACCTCGGTGAAGCCGGCGAGTTGGAACATGGACTCCACCCCATGCCAGACCTCGGTGTCGGCCATCTCGGCCTCTGGCGCAACCGGGTAACCCTCCAGAGTGGTGGCACCCGCCTGGCGGGCACGCGTGACCGCGGCTGCCAGGAGAGCGCCGGCAACGCCTCGTCCCCGATGGTGTTTATCCACGACGAAGCAGGTGACGGACCAGACCTCTTTGTTGTCGACAGGCTTGTTCACGGGTGAACGCTGGAGCCGCGAGTACTCCGCTCTCGGCGCCAGGGCTGCCCACCCGACGGGGCGGCCGTCCGCATATGCCAGCAATCCGTACTCACGGCCGTCGGCAATCAGCTTCTTGAGCGCCCGCCTGTTGGGCTCGTAGACGTTCTCTCCAAATTCGGTGTTGGTCTGCCGATTCCACATGCACCAACAGCCCGAATAAGCACCGCTGGGCCCGAAGAGTGATTCCAGGTCGGCAAAGTTCTCGTCCGTCGCAGGCACGATGCTCAGCACCATGGAATCTAGGCTATCCCCGGCTATTGCTCCGCGGGTCATACGATGGTTGGATGCACAGGGCACGTCGCTGGAGGTTCAGAGTGTTGGGGTTGCTGGGAGGCCTCGCGATAACAGCCGCCGGATGCGGCGGATCCACCAGCGAGACCGCCCCGGCCACCACTGCGACGGCGCCAAGCTCCACCACCACGACCACCAGGGCTCCGTCCACCACCACATCCACCACAGTGGCGCCTCCGACGACGACCACAACTATTCCCCCGGAGCCGGCTCGTTATCGGCTTGTAGTCAAGAACACCTGGAGCGCGGAGACCCAGCCAGGAGGGGTCCCCGGAAACGCCCATCTATCCTGGTTGGCAGGAGCCACCCACAAAGACGAGGTGACTCTGTGGTCGCTGGGCGAGCCCGCTAGCCCCGGGGTCACCGAGATGGCCGAGACCGGACGGACCAACATTCTCCTCGACGAGATAGCGGCCGCCGGTGGGATCGACTCGACCCTCACCTGGCAATGGTGGTTCTGCGCGGCCTCCACTAGCTCAGACAATTGCGGTGAGACCATCCTCGAATTCGACATTGATCCCGCCTATCCCTACATCACTCTGGCGAGCATGATCGGACCGAGCCCCGACTGGTTCGTCGGCGTAGACAGCCTCGCTTTACTCGAGGACGGACGGTGGCGACAAGAGGTTGTCGTTCTTCTCACGCCCTACGACGGCGGGACCCGTACGGAGCAGGAGCGATTTGCCCCCGGGGGTCCACAGAACGACCCACCCGAACCGATTTCCGTGATCACCGACGAGTCGGGTCAGATCGTGGGACCACAACCGATTGGATCGTTCACTTTCACTCTGCTCATGAGCGGCTGATGAATTTCACCTAGTCAGGTTCCTACCGCTCGGCTTGACCAGTAAGCCCCGCCGATCACGGCCACGACTCCGAGGATCGCTATCGGCTCGACGGTTTCGTGCCGGAACAGAACCCCGAGAGCAATGGCAACGACGGGAATGAGGTAAGCGGTGGTCGACATCCGAGGGGCCCCGACGCGTCCTCCGAGGGTGGCAGCCAATGACCGGGCAACCCCGGTGCCGAGCACTCCGAGAATCACCACGGCAGCGATAGCCTGCCACCTGAATTCGGACTCAGAGATGGTCACAAAGCCGAAGGGGGCCAGGACCACACTTGACACAGCCAGGGCCCACAGGGTGACGGCGGGCCCACCGTAACGTTGCTGCAGAGGGACCAGCATGTTGCCGCTAATGCCGTACCCGACGACAGCGATCAACACCAGGATCACCCCTGTCGGCGCAGCGTCGGCACCGCTCAGCGATGGAACAGTCATTAGAACGATCCCGACGAAACCGAGGGAGATGCCGAACGCCTGGGCCGACCCCGGGAGGCGCCGCAACAAGATTGAGGCGATGACCAGACTGATTATCGGGGCTGCAGCCGTGAGCATCCCGGCCACTACGGAATCAAGCTCCGTTTCGGCCACAGCGAATAGAAGCCCGGGTCCGGCATTCCCGGCGATTGCGATCACCAGGATCCGCGGCCAGTCGGCACGCTCGATACGGCGGCGGGCACTCGGGAACGTCAGGAGGGCTGCCCCGCCGAGGAAGACCCGCCCAAATGCGACCACCCCCGGCGCCAGCGAATCCACCCCAATGGCAATCCAAAGGAACGCCGAACCCCAAATGAGGCCGACAGTGGCAGTTAGGCCCCACTCCGCGGGTCCGTAGGCCGCAGGCCGCGAACCAACATTGGTGAGCGCATCCCTGTCTGACTGCCCCGAAGATTCCATGCCATCAAGCCTCGTCGGGAAGACCCGGCCGGCGCGCAGCCAAGGTTCAGCTACTTGAGCTCGACAGTTCCGCCGGCACCTTCAATAGCTTCTTTGGCTTTGTCGGCGGCGTCTTTGTCGACGCCTTCCAACACCGGGACGGGGGCACTTTCAACAAGCTCCTTGGCTTCCTTGAGGCCCAGGCTGGTGAGAGAACGCACCTCTTTGATCACCTGGATTTTCTTATCGCCGGCAGCCTTCAAGACGACCTCGAACGAGTCCTGCTCCTCCACCGCAGCCGCGCCGCCGCCATCTCCGCCGGCCGCCGCTACCGCAACCGGGGCAGCCGCGGTTACGTCGAACTTCTCCTCGAATGCCTTGACGAACTCGGAGAGCTCGAGGACGGTCATGCCCTCAAAGTGCTCGAGAAGGTCGTCGCTGCTCAGTTTGGCCATTGTGGCTTCTCCTTATCGTTAATCTTCGGAATCATCTTCGGTCCCATCAGAACCAGACGCCTCTTCTGCCGACGCTTCAACCGTGGGCTCCTCAGCAGAAGCCGGCTCGTCGGCCGCGGAGTCTTCAGCCGCAGCGTCCTCGGCAGGCTCCCCGGCAGACTTCTCCGCCGCGGGCTCCTCAGCCGCAGGCTCCCCGGCAGACTCCTCCGCCGCGGGCTCCTCAGCCGCAGCGTCCTCGGCAGACTCACCAGCCGCAGGCTCCTCGGCAGATTTCTCCGTCGCGGGCTCCTCAGCCGCAGCGTCTTCGGCAGACTTCTTCGCCGCGCCCTCCTCAGGCGGAGCAGGCTCTTCAGCAACCGGCGACTCAGCGGCCTTCTTATCGAGTAACTGCTGCATCACCGAGGCAGGCTGGCGCAGCACAGCCGACATGAGCCCAGCCAATTTCGTAAGAGGCGCCTTGAGGACCCCGGCGAACATCGCCAGCAACACCTCGCGTGGTTCAAGGTCGGCGAGCTTGAGGAACGACTCCTGATCCAACGTTTCACCGTCGAGCAAGCCACCCTTGATGACCAGGAACTCGTTACCAGCCGCGAAAGTCTTGAGCTCCTTGGCCGCCAGAACCGGGTCGCTGTCTGTGAACGCAAGTGCGGTGGGACCTTGCAACCATTCCAGGAGGTCGGTCTTGCCGGCATCCTCGGCCGCTAGTCTGGCCAAACTCATTTTCATGACCTTGTATTCGGCGCCTGTGGCCCGGAGGCTCCTTCGCAGCGCCTGCTGCTGAGGCACCGAGAGGCCCCGATACTCGGTGACGAACACCGCACCAGAGTTCTCGAGCCTGTCTTTGATCTCATCGACTACGGCGACCTTCTCCGGTCGTGCCATGTCAGCTCCTCGTACAAATAGAAAAGGCCCCCAAACCGAAAAGGTGGGAGCCGACGGGACTCCGACCTGCGCTGGCGGCTTCGGCCGCGTACGCGGCGCCGGCGGTCTCCGGTCGTGGAGTGTTCTGTTGTGGTGCGAGAGGTTAATCAGATGCCCCGGGTACGGCAATCAGCAGTCAGCAGTCAGCAGTCCGCTCGTCTAGTGGCTCAATGCTCGTAAGTCGTCCAGACGCGAGGTGTCGATCGAGATGCCGGGCCCCATCGTCGAGCTCACTCCCATGTGGCGGATGTAAATACCCTTGACCGAAGCAGGACGGGCACGCATGATCTCGTCTGTCAAGACGGCGAGATTCTGTAGAAGGTTCTCAGCATCGAAGGAGACGTTACCGATCACGGCGTGAACGTTCCCCGCCCGATCGTTGCGATATTCGACCTTGCCGGCCTTGAACTCGCCAACCGTTTTACCGATATCGACGGTCACCGTCCCCGCCTTGGGATTGGGCATCAACCCGCGGGGGCCGAGCATCTTGCCCAGCTTTCCTACCTCCGACATGAGCTCCGGGGTCGAAATCGTGAGGTCAAAGTCGAGACTACGGCCATCCTGGATCTCTTTGACCAATTCTTTACCACCCACGATATCGGCGCCCGCCTCCTCGGCCTCGCGAGCCTTCTCCCCGGTGGCAAACACTGCTACCCGAAGGTCTTTGCCGGTGCCGTGTGGCAAGGACACCGTCCCTCGAACCCCCTGCTCGGCATGCTTGGCGTCAATTCCGAGGCGGAAATTTGCCTCAACGCTCTCGTCGAACTTGGCGAAGGCATTGGCCTTTACCAGCTCAAGAGCTTCCCGAGGCTCATATCCGGCGCCCGCTTCTCTCGAGGATTCCGCAGCGGTGTATTTCTTCCCGTGCTTAGTCATTATCTTCTCCCTGTGGTGCAAGCGGCCGTCCGGCCTCCCACGCTCTAACCGTCGACGGTGAAGCCCATCGACCGGGCGGTACCTTCGACAATCTTCATGGCAGCCTCAATGTCGTTGGCATTGAGGTCTGGCATCTTGGTCTCGGCGATCTCTCTCACCTGGGCCCTGGTAACCGAGGCCACCTTTTCCTTATGCGGCTCCGGCGAGCCCTTGGCGACTCTCGCCGCCTGTCGCAGTAGTACTGCTGCGGGCGGGGTCTTGGTGATAAAAGTGAAACTGCGGTCCTCGTAAACGGTGATAACCACGGGAACGATCGTCCCCGCCTGATCCTTCGTTTGGGCGTTGTAGGCCTGAACGAAATCCATGATGTTGACGCCGTGCTGACCCAGAGCAGGGCCAACCGGAGGGGCCGGGCTCGCCTGGCCCGCCGGCACCTGAAGCTTGATCATTGCCACTACCCTCTTGCGACCCATTAGTGACCCGTCACCTGTCCCTCCATCACAGCTTCACGATTTGCTCGAAGTTGAGCTCGACCGGCGTATCCCGTCCGAAGATGTTGACAAGCACTCGCACCTTGGACTGATCGAGGTTGATCTCTTCGATAACGCCGTTGAAATCGGCGAAAGGTCCCTCGACCACCCTCACAGTTTCACCAACGTCCCAGGCTGGCTTGAACCGCGGAGCCGCTTTCTCGCCCTCCTCAGCCTTCTTGACTCCAAGGATCCGCTCGACTTCGCGCCGCGACAGCGGTGTGGGCTTGGTTCCCGAGCCAACGAATCCAGTGACACCCGGCGTGTTGCGAACCCCAAACCAGGAGTCGTCGGACATATACATACGGACCAGGATGTAGCCGGGAAAGACCTTCTTGGGTACCGTTACCTTGCGGCCGCCCTTAATTTCCACGACATCTTCCATGGGAATAACGACTTCGAAAATCTCGCCTTCCATGTGCATGGAATGGATGCGGGTCTCGAGGTTGACTTTGACCTTGTTCTCGTAGCCGGAGTAGGAGTGGATGACATACCAACCGCCCGCGAGGTCATATGGGCTGGCGGGACCCTCGTCCTCAGCCTCCGCATCATCATCTTCATCATCAAGGGACTCATCCGACTCAGCCTCAGCCACCGGCTCGGGCTCGGCAACTTCCACATCCTCAGCCTCAAGGACCGGCGCAGCCTCAGCCTTCGGCTCCGGCTCCGGCTCAGCAACCTCCACATCATCCTCACCTCTATCCACAGCCTCCGGCTCCGGCTCCGGCTCGACCACCACATCCTCGGCGTCAACGACGAACTCTGCGACCACCTCGGATGTTTTGACCGATTCGTCGTCGACGGCAATCCCCGGAAAAGTCACTGCGGGTATATCGAGAGCCGAACCGTCCGCCGCCGTCAACGCAACCGGGTCGATCGCCTCCGGTGTGTCAGGATCGATACCGGCGGCCGTCGCTTCCACGGATTTAGTGTCTTCGGGTAAACCTTCAGACACTGAACCGGCCAGGGCTTCCTCAGGGGTGCCAGGCTCCCCTTCGAGGTCCGGGGTGGTGGTGGCGCGATCCTCCATCGACTTCACCTGAGAATGAAATCGACAAATGCTTGCTTGAAAGTGAAGTCAAGTAGCGTCGTGTAGGCAGTTAGAGCGACGGTGAAAATCAACGAGACCGCCGTGTAGGTCGTGAGCGTCTGGCGGTCGGGCCATGCCACCTTGGCCAATTCCTGGCGGACCTCACGGAGATATTGCCGCAACCCACGACGTTCGGCCGATTCGGGCGCGGTCTTATCGGCGGCGCGTTGCGCGGCCTGTTGCCGGCTCGTGACGGCACCCTTCTTCTTGTCCAGACGCTCTTGACGGGCCTGCTGGCGGCGAAGTTCTCTGTTCATCTTCTTCCTCTTTGGCAGGGGCGGTGGGACTCGAACCCACAACCTCCGGTTTTGGAGACCGGCGCTCTAGCCAATTCGAGCTACACCCCTTTGTGTGAGCCGAATCCTAGGGCGACAGCCCCGC
>CAXMOO010000211.1:0-6489 GCA_964195005.1 uncultured Gammaproteobacteria bacterium | reverse complement strand
ATTCTCCGACGGGGGCCAGTTCGAGAACGTCGATGCCGCCATCAGCCATGGCACCATGCTCTTCGAGCAGGGGGCGGGCCTCATCGATGTTGGAGGAGAATCCACGCGGCCCGGTGCGGGCTCGGTTGAGCCTGAGGAAGAAGGAAACCGGGTCCTTCCCGTCATTGCCGCTCTGGCCTCACGCGGCGTGCCGACGTCGGTTGACACCACCAGGACAATCGTGGCCCGGGCGGCGTTGCAGGCCGGCGCCGAGGTGGTCAACGACGTTTCCGCATTGGGCGACCCTGACATGGCCCCGGCCGTGGCCGAAACGGGGGCCGGGTTAGTCCTCATGCACATGCAGGGTGAGCCGCGAACGATGCAGGAACAGCCTCGCTACGGGGATGTTGTGGCCGAGGTAACCCAGTTCTTGGTTGAAAGGGCGGCGATTGCTGAGAAAGAGGGGATCGGTAGAGACCGGATCGCCATCGATCCTGGCATCGGGTTCGGAAAAACCCTCGAACACAACCTCGAATTGCTGCGTAACCTCCATTTTCTAGTAGAAACCGGGTATCCGGTCGTAATCGGCACCTCCCGAAAGACTTTTTTGGGCCGCATTTTGGGAGAAAACGTTCCCCCGGCGAAGCGTGACGCAGCCACCGGCGCTACGGTAGCCCTGGCGATCGAGCAAGGGGTTGCCGCAGTGCGAGTACACAACGTGGCTATGGCCGCGCAGATAGCGCGAACAACAGAGGCGATTCTCGGGAGAGGCCGCTAGTGGGCGGCCTGGAACCCAGAGGCTTCATATGGGTAATCGCCCGACGCCTGGCATTGTCCGAGCGGGTCGGCGGCCAAGGCCTCCAGCACCGCAGGGTGCGGCGCACCGAAGAGATCGACTGGTTGCTCGAAAATGACTTCACCGACGTGCTCTCGCTGTTGGAGACCAATCAGAACATCCCTGCCTACCGCGAAGCAGGCCTGCGGGCCCATCATTTACCGTTGCCGATTGAGTATGACGATGACGAGGCGGAGCGAGTGTTCGTCGCGTTAGAACAGATCCTTTCCGCCCCCAACTGCTCACTGCTGGTTCATCGCGACCTCATGGACGACACCCTGGTGGGGTTCATGGGCGGATACCTTCTCCGCTCCGGGCTCATCCAGGACCCGATCATGGCGACGGCTGCAATCCAGGAGATTGCCGGGCGCCCGCTGGGGCCCGAGGGTCGCAGGTTGGTGACCTCCTTCCTGGAATGAAGCGTTACTGGCCTTCTTGGCTCCGGCCTCGCCACCACGCCGCCATCGGGTTCGGATCCAACATGGGAGATCGCCAAGCCCATCTCAATCGCGGCCTCGAGGCGCTGGCCGCCCGCCAGGGTCTCGTGGCGGTCTCATCGCTATACGAAACGGCACCGATTGGGCCCGTCCCGCAGCAAGACTTCCTCAATGCGGTGGCCGTAATCAAGACCCGGACCCATCCGGATACGTTGCTCGATCTCTTGCATTCGATTGAGGATGACGCCGGACGGGTCCGTGAGGAGAACTGGGGGGCGCGAACGCTGGATCTCGACCTGCTCCTCTATGAAGGGGTCGAAATCCACGGTCATCGTCACCTCACACTGCCTCATCCGGAGCTCCACAACCGGCGGTTCGTTCTCGAGCCGCTCCTGGAGGCCTGGCCTGAAGCCCTGCTTCCCGATGGCGAGCCCCTCGCCCCGCTGCTCGACGCGGTGGCGGACCAGCAGGTGAGGCTCATCGGGTCCTGGAACGTGGATCTAGCCCGCCATTCGTGGTGAGCGTGTCCCCGACCCGGTCGTGGCAGGATTCTCGCGTGAGAACAGGTCTTGCTTAGAGAGCCCGTGGTCACGTGAGAATCATTGTCGTCGGGCCCGGCCGGGCCGCCATGTCCCTGGCGACTGCGTTTAATAACGCCGGCCATCAGATTGTCGGGTTGCTGGGACGGGGCGACCCCACACCGCAAATCGAGGCGCTGGGGGCCGATTGGCTGGCGTGGGATGCTCCCCTGCCAAGCGCCGACCTTCTGCTTTTGGGAGTGCGAGACGACGCGATTGCGGAGGTAGCCGCCAGGTTGGCCCCCGTTGCCGGCAACGTCACGGCTGCTGTTCACCTTTCCGGTTCTCTGACCATTTCCGTGCTCGAGCCCCTGGCAGGAGCCGGTTTGTCGATCGGCGGTTTTCACCCCCTGCAGAGCCTGCCCGATCCCGCCGTCGGAGCCAAGCGTCTCCCCGGCTCCTGGGCCGGCATCACGGCAGATTCCCCCGAGACTGCCCACCAGCTGTTCAAGTTGGCGGACTCCATCGAAATGTTTCCTTTCGAGCTGGCCGATGAAGTGCGACCCCTCTATCACGCCGGTGCCTCGGTTGCGGCCAACTACCTGGTGGCCAACCTCGCTCTAGCGCAGCGCCTCTTCGCGGGCGCCGGAGTGCCGTGGGAGGCTGCCCGCCCCCTGGTCGAGGCGGTCATGGAGAATCTCGATCAACTGGGGCCCGAAGGTTCCTTGACCGGACCCATCGGCCGTGGTGATGTCGACACGGTGCGAGCTCAGCTGACTGCGATTCGGCGAGCGGTGCCAGAGTCGGAGAGAGATTTCATCGACATCGGAAAGGCGGTAGCCAGGCTCGCCGGTCGCGAGGATGAGTTCGAGGAGGTGTGGGAATGAAGACCGTCGGCACCTTCGCCGAGGTCCGGGACGCCTCATACGGTTCAGTCGGCTTCGTGCCCACGATGGGCTACCTGCATGAAGGGCACGTTGCCCTCATGCTCGAAGCTTGCCGGGAGTGCGACACCGTGGTGGCGTCGATTTTCGTGAACCCCCTTCAGTTCGGGCCCGGGGAAGACCTCGCCACGTATCCCCGCGACCTGGATCGGGACTCACAGCTCGCCAAGCGCGCCGGGGTGGACCTTCTTTTAGTGCCTGCCGAGGACGAGGTCTATTCCGATGATGAGATTGCCGCCGTCGAGCTGCCAGATTTCGCCGGGCGACTTGAAGGTGAGCGGCGCCCTGGACACTTTCAAGGCGTCGCCACCGTGGTGGAGCTTCTATTGACGGGAATCGACCCCGACCGTGCTTACTTCGGGCTTAAGGACGCTCAGCAGCTGGCGCTGGTCAACTGGCTGGTGGGCGCTCGCCGGCTGACCACGACGATTGTCCCTGTGAGTACGCGGCGAGAGCCCGATGGCCTGGCGCTGTCCTCTCGCAACCGTTATCTCAAGGGGGAAAGCCGGGTGGCTGCGAGCGCTCTCTCTCGCGGATTGTTTCAAGCGGCTGATGCTGTGGAAGCCGGGGAAGCGGACGGCGCCACGCTCGAAGGCATCGTCAGCGCGGTTGTGGCAGACGCGGAAGGAATCGAGCTCGACTACGCCGCGCTGGTTACAAGTGACCGGTTTGAGCCTCTAGAGAAGCTGGAGGCTCCCGCGGTGCTGGCGGTGGCGGCCAACGTAAGCGAAACTCACCTGATAGACAACGTGGCTTTTTTTCGAGGCGAGGACGGGATTGAGGTTGATCGGGGTGTCGTTTTGGAGCGATGGTCGGTGCTGGAGGAGAATTGATGTTGTTTCTTACCGTCGGCGGCCAACGTCGGCACAAGCTCCCAAGCCTGATAGACAACGTGGCTTTTTTCGAGGCGAGGACGGGATTGAGGTTGACCGGGGTGTCGTTTTGGAGCGATGGTCGGTGCTGGAGGAGAACTGATGCTGCTCGTTATTGATGCCGGGAACACCGAGACGGTGCTGGGGGTGTTCGAGGGTGACGAGCTGATGGACCATTGGCGAATAGCAACCGTCCGCGGCCGGACCGAAGACGAGTACCGCCTCCTCCTCGGCGGGCTTCTGGCAGGAGAAGGCTACGAGCGGACCAAGCTCACCGGAGTAGCCCTCGCCAGCGTGGTGCCTCCTGTTGCCGCAGCGCTGCGGGCGGTCGCTTCCGATCTGGCAGACGGGCCGCTGCTCGAGCTGGGGCCGGGAGTGAAAACGGGAATGCCGATTCTCATCGACAATCCCCGCGAGGTGGGGGCCGACCGAATCGTCAATGCGGTGGCGGCGGCGAGCATCTACGGAACCCCTGCGGTGGTTGTGGACTTCGGCACTTCGACCAACTTCGACGTCGTGAGCAGCGCCGGCGAGTACATCGGGGGAGTGATAGCAACCGGGCTCGAGGTCTCGCAGGAGGCACTCGTCAGGGCCACAGCCGCGTTACGAAGGGTGGAGCTCACGCCGCCCCGGTCGGTCATCGGTAAAGGCACCGTTGAAGCCATTCAGAGTGGCCTGCTCTACGGCCACGCCGGACTGGTCGACGGAGTGATGCAGCGAATCATTGCCGAGCTCGGCGACGAGGTCCACACTCTGGCCACCGGCGGCCTGGCGTCCACGATCGTGCCGTTTTGCTCAACAGTCGACACGGTGGACCAGTTCTTGACGTTGCACGGATTGCGCATGGTGTTTGGGCTCAACCATGAGTGACGAACAGCACCAGGAGCGCCTTCAGAAACTCACAGAGCTTCGCGAGCAGGGTATAGATCCCTACCCGACCGGCTTTCGCCCCACAGCCCAATCGGCCGACCTTCATGAGCAGTACGCCGACCTGCCGGCCGAATCGTCCACCGGGAACGATGTGGCGGTCGCCGGCCGACTCATGGCCAAGCGGGATCTCGGCAAGCTCAGTTTCGGTGTCCTCCAGGACAGCACGGGTCGCATCCAGTTGTTCGCCGATGAAGCCACCCTGGGCGAGGACGACCTGGCCGTCTTCGTCGACCTCGACCTTGGCGACCTGATCGGTGTTACCGGTGAAGTGATCACCACCAAGAAGGGTGAGTTGAGTGTCCGCGTCGGGGAGCTCACCCTGCTCGCCAAATCGCTGTGGCCGATGCCGGAGAAGTGGCACGGCCTGGCCGACATCGAGACCCGGTATCGACAGCGCTATCTCGACCTGGTGGCCAATGAGGACGCCCGGCGGGTATTCAACGTTCGGGTCGGGGTAGTGAAAGAGTTGCGACGTCAGTTCGAGGACCGGGGATTTGTCGAGGTGGAGACGCCGGTATTGCAGGCCAGGGCCGGCGGGGCTTTGGCCCAACCATTCATTACCCACCACAACTCGCTCGGGATCGACATGTATCTGCGCATCGCCCTCGAGCTCTACCTCAAGCGGATGCTGATCGGCGGGGTCGAGAAGGTATTCGAGGTGGGGCGGATCTTCCGCAACGAAGGACTTTCGCCCCAGCATCAACCTGAGTTCACGATGCTCGAGAGCTACGAGGCCTATGCCGACTACCGGGACGTCATGCGCCTCGTTGAGGAGAGTGTGGCGGCGGTGGCCGAAGCAGTGCTTGGTTCCACGAAGATCGAGTATCAGGGTCGTTCGCTGGACCTTGCGCCACCGTGGGATCGGCAGTCTTTCATGGGACTCATTTCCGAAGCCACCGGCAAGGCCTTCGATCCGGCAATGTCCGCCTCAGAAGCAGGTTCCCTGGCGGGCGAGCTCGGCGTGGAAATCGAAGGCAAGGGGACCGGAAAAATCATCGAGAAGGTTTTCGAGAAGCACGTCGAGCCCAATCTTTGGAACCCCACTTTCGTGACGGACTATCCGAAAGAGATCTCGCCGTTTGCTCGCTCGCTACCGGGCCATCCGGGCCTGGTGGAGCGCTTCGAAGCCTTCGTCGCCGGTTTCGAGATAGGCAATGCCTTCACCGAGCTCAACGATCCGGAGGAGCAGTTGAAGCGCTTCGAGGCCCAGGCCGAAGCCCGGGCCGGCGGCGACGAAGAGGCTCACGTGGTCGACCTCGACTTCGTCCGGGCCATGGAGTACGGCATGCCCCCGAGTGGGGGCCTGGGTCTCGGGGTTGATCGGCTGGTGATGATCCTGGCGGATGTGACGACCATTCGTGAAGTGGTGTTGTTCCCGCATCTACGTCCTGACTCCTCTCCCACCTAGCGCAGCCAGTGGTGCGGCAGCTTGCGCCTTCGGGGAATTGTTGCTTTGGGGTGGGCTTGTTGGGGGCGGTGCACGGTCGCCCCTCCCGGAAACGGGAGGGGTTGGGGCTGGGCGGTGCCTAACGGTTGGCTGTTGGTCCGGTGCCTGGCGCCGGTCGCCCCTCCCGGAACGGGAGGGGTTGGGGGTGGGTGGTGCCCACCAACGGCGGGAGTGCCGCCAGCTTGTGCCTTCCGGGCATTGTTGCTTTCGGGTGAGTTCGCTGTGAGTAGTGCCGTTAGTTGTTGGTTCGGTGCGTGTTTGGCTGGCTTGGTTATCAACAGTCACCTCTTGGCGATGAGCCGTCTCAGGGTGCCGTTGTTGGGAACACTCCCCTCCCCGGCCTCCCCCACTCGCCCCTCGTGGGGGAGGAGACCGATTTCCTGCCCTGGGAGGAAGGTGGCGCCGGCCGCTAGGGCCGGACGGAAGACCCCCATTAGGGGGCGCGGTTCCCACCGACGAAGTTCCCTCGCGTTCGCTTTGCTCGGGGCGGTCCTCCCCGAGGAGGACATCGGTCAATGAGGTAAGAA
>CAXMOO010000210.1:0-25217 GCA_964195005.1 uncultured Gammaproteobacteria bacterium | reverse complement strand
TCGCGGTCGGAAACGACGGCGGGCAAGGTCCATGGGACAACAATCCTGAGAACAATCCAGCGGTATGGACGTCTGTGGACGGGATCAACTGGTCGCGAGTCCCCCACGATGAGACTGTCTTCGGGACAGGGGGTAACCCCTCGATGTTGGGTGTGACCGTCGGGGGACCCGGTCTGGTGGCAGTCGGAGCCGACTACCACCCATCGGGGCTAGCGGAAACGCCGGTGTGGACGTCTCCCGATGGCATCACCTGGACCCGAGTTCCCGACGATGAGGCAGTCCGCGGCTCCATGACAGGCGTGACTGCGGGCGGGTCTGGTCTGGTGGCAGTCGGAGCCGAGGCGATGGTGTGGACCTCTGTTGATGGCATCACGTGGAGCCGGGTCCCCAACGATGACGCGCTCTTCGGTAGTGACTGGGTATTCAGGGTGACCGTCACTGCCCCCGGCTTCGTGGCCGTAGGACACGACGGCGGCGATGCGGCGGTGTGGGTGGCGGTGCCGGAGGACTGATGGTGCAGGTACCGGCAGCCCCCAGCACTAGTCGATTGGCGCAGGCCGAGTCGCTGTGCGGAGGAGTGCGGGGTGCGATGGGGGGACGAACGTGAACGTGCAGACAGAGCAGATTCAGTGTGAAGCTGAGGGAGGAGACGCATCACCATGGGAAACCAAGAGCCGGAGGCGTTGGCGGCAACAGCTGAGGGCCGTTGCGCCGATGCTGGTCATGCTCCTGATCGTTGCGGCGTGCGGCTCGTCGGAGGACGATGCGTCAGCGGCTACGACCGCGCCACCTCCAACACCGACGACAACCACAACGGCGTCCATAGCTGCCCCTGCCGCACCGGTGACCACAGCGACGCCGGTCACGACGCAGCCTCCCACAACGACGACTGCTGCGGCGTTGACGGTCGATGAGGCGTTGGCGGTCAGCGACACCACTAGCGACCCAATCGCTACGTACGACGGCAACGAGTGTGTATATGAAGGACCGACCGAGTTTGACCTCGACTCAACAGTGAGCTTTACGGTCATCAACGAATCAGACAACACCGCTGTGGGGTTCGGAGTGTGGTCAGTTCCGGACGGGTCCACGGCTGCCGAGATTCTGGAGAAGGGAATCTTCGAGGTCGTAGGAGCGACATCGATAGCAGCTGACGAGTTCTACGCAGGGCGATTACCTCCCACGGGTCGGGACCACGAGTACGAGCTATCCGTCACGCTCGATACACCGGGGCAACATGTTCTCAACTGTTTCGAAGAGCCCGGCGGGGACCACGCAATCATGTTCACCGTCTCCGACAACTGACCCAGACGAGAAACTCCAAGGAGTAGTTCGACCCTGCACATAACGGCACATATAGAGCGGGGCAAGCAGGGGCTTCTTGGCGGCGGTGGTGAGGGACGTTCGCGGCGTTCGTCTACCACTGGTCTGGCCGTCGGAAATCAAAAGGCTTGAACAGCAGGTTGGGTTTTCGTTGGGTCTGGCCCCAAGATATCTGGGATTCGTGGGAAGCTTCCGGAACCGGCCAATAACTCCGGGGCTTTCTATGGTGGGCGTTGACGGGCTCGAACCGCCGACCTCTTCCTTGTAAGGGAAGCGCTCTCCCAGACTGAGCTAAACGCCCTCTCTCTCAGAAACCTAGATTCTAAGTGGCTCTCATGGGCAGTTCGGGTGGAGAATGCCCTTTCCCGTGTGCTGCCCTGGGGATCAGCGCTCGTGAAACGCTTGCGGAGGGATTGAACATTCGCTACGTGGGAAGTGATGAGGAAACCTTCCTCTGGGGGAGGTCGTTGCTACTGCGTGCCCTAACGGCGGCAGTGGACCTCGTGAAGGATGGGGCAGCTTTACCACAATCCATTGAACCCGAGCGGTTGTGGTCTCGGCAGGTTTTCGTGGTCCACGGCCACGACGAGTCGGCCACGAACAATCTGGAGAGCTTTCTCACCGAGACAGGGCTGGAGCCGATAGTTCTCCATCGGCAGCCGGACTAGGGCGTGACCGTGATCGAGAAGTTTGAGGCAACCTTGGACGTTGGCTTCGTTTTCGTACTCCTCGCTCCCGACGAGGTCGCCTACCTCGCAACCAAGGCGGGGCTCGACAAGCCGAGCGAACCACTGAGAGACGTGCGAGACCGAATGTCATCTTTGAAGAGCAAGGGTCTGCTGCCTCTACGAGGTGTAGAAATAGCCACCGACGTTTCGGACCTTTTCTACATGCGATACGACGAGTCCGTTGATGAGGTCCGTTACCAGCTGGTCAAGAACCTCAAGGCCTAGGTGGGTTGTTGTTCGGACATATGGCGCAGGCGTCACTCCAATGCGAGCTTCGCTCGCGCGGTTTCTGTCTATTCGGCTTTCCGACGAGAGGGGGCCCATTGGACGCTCGGGCACCTGCCGAAAGGATGCTGTGCACCACGGCGCCTTCCGTGCAGGCAGCGTATTCTTGACGCCGTAGGTCTTGCCGATCGGGCTTGTGCTGCGGAAGTTTGAGAACCCGCCCCAACCTGCTCTTCGTAAGCGGCGCCCTGCCTTACTGGTGAGGATTCGGTCCGAGGCACCATGGATTCGGTCGAAGGTGAATGATCCCGAGATTTCGAAACTCCCCATCTTGTGATATGGTCGACCCTCGGCCACTCTGAGAGACCGACATCACCGATCAACGCGCTGGCGATCGGCCGCCACATTTACCCCGTGTCAAGACGGAAGGCGACTTCCTGTCCCAGACATCGCTCCGCAACGCCGTAGGCACGATTGCCAAGGCCACGAATCTGCGACGCGCCTCAGGGTTGGTCGGTACGATCCTCCGCCAGACGGGGAGGATGAATCTCGAGCGCCGAGACCCCCTCAACCATGAAGAGCGTCGGCGCGTAATCGACAGTCTGTTCCACGAGGGCCTCAGGGCGCGACCGTTCAATGCCAGATTTACTTCCTTGATGTCGTTATCGGCAGCGATCGCCACCCTCGCAGTCATTGCAGACTCTACGGCCGTCGTGATAGGCGCGATGCTTATCGCACCACTGATGGGTCCAGTGCTCGGGGTGGCTGCGGCGATGGTGATGGGGTGGCCGCGGCGAATCGTTCGACAGTCCGCACTGGTCGTCACCGGAGCGGCCCTCGCGGTTGGGTTGGCCGCTGCGATCTCCTTCGCGGTGCCCGGTGCTACGCGTCCTCTACCGGGTGAGTTGATCGCGCGAACGTCCCCGAACCTGCTGGATCTTGGCATCGCCCTCGCCGCCGGGGCGGCAGGAGCCTATGGCCAAGTGCGCCGCCAGGCGAGCGATGCACTCCCCGGAGTGGCCGTCGCGGTAGCCCTGGTTCCGCCACTGGCAGTTATCGGTATAGCGCTCCAGCTCACCGAATGGCAATTGGCACTGGGAGCGTTCCTGCTTTTCCTCGTCAATGTCGTCGGAATCGTCGGCAGCGCAGCGATTACCTTTATCGCTGCCGGCTTCGTACCAGGACGCCGGCTGCTCAGCGGAAACACCTCGATTGCCTCAGGGCTGCGTTGGGCTTCTGTGGCAATGATCATCGTCGTGCTGCCAATGCAATTCGGCCGAGGCAGCGTGCTGCCCCCTACCGATCAGACGGCGCAGGCAATTCAGGCAGTTGAGGATTTCGTAGAGGCCAACGCTGCTAACGCGGAGGTTGTGAACGTAACAGTGGAAGTGGACGAGGGTGTCACCGATATCGACGTGGTGGTGGCCAGCTCCACTTCATCCCCGCCGGTCACTTCCCTGGCGCTGTACCTGGCGGACGAACTGAACACACCAGTCGAATTGAGCCTCCACGTCGTGGAAACGGAAACAGAGCGAGCCATCGTGACCGACCCCGAGCGCTACCCCGAGCGCTACCCCTACCCGTAATCGGTTCGCCCGCCTTCGTGAGCGCGGACCAATTCTAACGTGCGAGGTTCCCGAGCGGTCCGTGGTGGGGCAAGGGGGACCTCCTACCTCGGGTTCACGGCCAACACTTGTTCCGGGATGGCGGTAACTGGGGTCGGACCGATTTTCGCGTCGTGTTCTGCCCAAAAGAGCAGGATCTCTATGGGGTCAGAATCCCCCTCGGAACGTGGCCGTTTGATTAGGCCTTCGTAGGACACATTGGTGTAGTTGAGACGCATGCCCCACGGTCCCACTATCGATAGGTCGTATCTAGCACCGCTTATCAGGTCGCGAACGTTCATCGGTCGGATAATACTGGGGAGACCTTTCAGCCGCTATCGGTTCTTTCGCGTTGTGCCTTCTCGAGCACGAAGAGGGCCGTTCGGAGGCCCACTTCGTCAGCTTCGAAAGAATGCCCCCGTCTGGGGAGTGGCGCTGGCGTGCCCAGGGAGCGATTATCTTCCTTGGGCCTTGCCCCCACTTCTATCGATCACCGAGGTCAATTTGAAAGGCAACGAGGGCGCCCAACAATCCTCCCAGTGCGGCTCCCTCTATCAATCGCGAGCTGATCAACGCTATCGAACCACCCTCGGCTAACGCGAAGATGCCACCGACTGCCGCTGCCCCCAGGATGAAGAACCACTGGAGCGCGGTAAAGGGACCACGTCGCAAGCCCCGCACCATTCCGAGAACCAACGCGGCACCCAGTGCCGACAGCGTCTCTGGCGAGGATAGTTCCACGGACGCAGATTACCTTCGGCGCTATCAACTCCGATCTAGCGCGCGAGTCGCCCGCGTGACGTGCCGGCCGCCGGGGGTCGATAATTACTACGATCCGATCGCTTGGGCTCAAGGATCATTGATCATGGCTCCGCTGGTTGTCGCTTCGACGACCTGGAGCTTCACGTTGACAGGCGTGTTGAGCCTTTCGGCTAAGAAGTGGGCCAGGGCTGTGACGGGCGGCCCTGACGTCGGGCTTGCCACGACCACATCGATATTGGTTATTCCGTCTTGCACCGCGATCGAGACATTGACCACGTCCGCCGAGGAACTGGCGAAACCTACGAATTCTTCGACCGCGGCGGCCGCTTGGGCCGTCTGATCGGTCGGAGGAAGCACCCTGCCCCGACCAAGCTGGAGGGGCAATACAACGACGATCACCGCCACGGCAGTCCATCGTAGGCCTGAAGCAATGGCGGAATTGCCCGTCAGCAGGCGCCGCCCGGGCACGAAGCCACACGCAATAAACGTGAGTGCGGCGCTGATGACAATACCCACGACGTTGACGAGGAAGAGCATGAACGCCCCGAGAGCCATTTGCCATTCGGCCAGTTGGACTGTGATCCCGGTGACCGCCAGCGGTGGGACTAACGCAACTGCTACGGCCACGCCGGGCAGGGCACCACTTGCTTGGCGACGAACCTGACCATAGGCCCCGGCCGCTCCAGCTGCTAGAGCAATTCCCATGTCTAGAAGGTTGGGTGACGTTCTCGCCAACAATTCAGCCGGGAGTGGATACGCATCGCCGGGTAGGATCAGAGAAATGAGTGACGCGAGGCCGATTGCCAAGACGGCTCCTCCTGCGACGAGAGCGGCCTGGCGGAAGGCACGCAGGGGCCATGCCATGACCACAGCAGCGGCCATGCCGATAACGGGACCCATCAGGGGAGCGACCAGCATGGCGCCGATTACCACTGCTGTGGAGTTCGAGACGATGCCCAGGCTGGCAATCGTCACTGACAGCGCCATCAACCACATGAAGCGTGCGACGAACGGGCGTAGTCGGGCGCGTTCGTGAAAGAGGCTATTGATCACTCGCTTGCGTTCGTTGTGGTCAAGGGCATCGCGAGATTCCAGGCGGAGCCCGATCTTGAGCAACAGCACTCCGAAAAGACCCGAAACGCGGTGAACCTGAGTAGTAATGCCCGCCTCAAGCTCTCTCACTAAGGCTACGACAGGTAGGCCTGTCTCCACCTCATTAGCGTCGTGCGCCCGATCGTGTTCTTTCTGATCGGACATACCTACTCTTCTAGGTCGTCGATTTGTGAAACTACTACCGAGAGTGGGTTTCGGCAGGCGCGAAACGCGTCATTTCGACATAGTCCCATAAGTTCTTGCCCGATTTAGCTGAGTGGACCGTACCGAACTGGTCTTTCTCCATTGTCTAGAACCAGAGCAACGGGAAGCCGAAACCGCACCAACATTCACGATGCGGGCTGATTCGTCGAGCCTCGAATCTCGTGACGATCGGAAACCGGACAACCTGAAACCCGAGGCCGGTTACAGGCTCAACACGGTGGGTCCGCCTCAGGGTAGGCCTCGACGGCCTCGGTCTGTGGGTCCTAGTCCTGCGGGTCGTAGCCTCGTGGAGTTGCGGTTCGATTTCGAAGCCAGGCAATGATCCTTGACCAAACGGCGCCGAGCGGCGTCATGGCGTTACGGCCTGCATCGTTTGGAATCCCCGACCGTGATGTTCCGATAGTCGGCTGCAAAGAGTGGCGATCTGGCCCTCCTGGAACGGCTGCACCTCCTGCCATAAGCACGACCCCCACCTTCGCCAATAGCACCAGGTACAACATGGTGACGAAACGAATACGACCGTTTGACCTTCCAATTTGATTGCGATGGGTGTTGACAAGAAACGTCACTTTTGATCCCGCTCCCTCGATCTTTTCTCGACTATTATTTGATATAGTTATCATATCAGTTACTTGACCTTTTGTCAAATTTTTCTTATGATAATATTCGTGAAAGATGGTGCAACCCACAAGATGACACATCATGACAACACAGCACTCCGAAGAGCAGCGGCTCAGGCGACGCAGTCGGGCTAAGACCCGCCAGCTCATGCTCCTCGCCGGCGCCCTCCTCGCCGAGGCGTACGCCATGGGTGAGCCCCCCTACCGCCCGCAAACTGCGCTATCTCATATCCGCTTCGATGAGGTGCTCGAGCTCGCTACCAAGCTTCAGTTGTACTTTGAGGCCGAGGACAAGCACGTCGGCGACGCCGACTTCGACCCTCTCGAGTTTGCACGGGAGCACATGGACGACGTCCAGACCGTCGAGATCGAAAACGTCAAAGCGATCAGCAAGGGCTCGGCCTACTTCGCATTCGATGACGAGGGGGACTACCGGTCCAAGCTCGCCGCCTATCTGCTCGGCGGAGAGCGGTGGCCTGACGTGGGTGTATGGCAAAGCGCATTCTCCGAGTTGCAGGAGCATCATGGTGGGCACTTGCCACCCTTCGCCGAGGCAATGCGGGCGATGGCCCGGGCGTCATTTGAGCATTGGGCGAACCGCCCAGAGCCGCTTGTCGAGATGGCGCTTGCCCAGTTCGCCTTGGATCCCGAGCTTGCCGACATGCTCGAGGAGACGGCAACCCGGAGGCGGCGCGGCACGGCCGACGAGCCGGGATTGAACGGCTGGTTTGCAGAAATGCTCGACCGATACGGCAGAGTACTGAAACCCGGGATCGACATAGATCGGCTCACCACCATGGTGATGTGTCTCACCTACGGTTTCCTGTTCGGATCACGCGGCGCCACCCGAGCCGTTTCGGAGCCCATTGAGTGGTACGGGGCCGATACGTCGATGTATGAGGTAGCCGTCGAAGCCCTGTTCTCGCACCTCACCAGGCTCGGCGACCACTCGTCGGAGTCTGAGGGCAGCGAGCCCTCGGATGCTCGCGGGGAGTGAGAGCAAACTGATGAAGAGAGGTCGGTGTATCACACCCGGCCTCCTCCACCACATACCTCAAGCGACCACCGGCAACGGTCGAAACAACAGGGGACGGCACGCAACTTTGGAGGAGCCGAACCACTTATGGCACGACCGCGTTTCCAGGATGGCTGGGATCCGATGGTCAAGCAATACCTCGATGAAATCGGCGCCTACGAGCTTCTCGATGGGCCCGGCGAGGTGGAGCTGGCCAAACTGATCGAAGAAGGCGAAGCAGCCCAGCAATCCCTGGTGCGGGCCCGCTCCGGCGCCCGCCGAGCGGAACTCGAAGAAAAGGTCTCTGCCGGCGGGGACGCCAAGGCGAAGTTCATCCAGGCCAACCTGCGCCTCGTCGTGTCGATCGCCAAGCGCTACACCGGCTCGGGGCTCCCCTTCCTCGACCTCATTCAGGACGGCAACCTCGGCCTCATCAGGGCAGTTGAAAAGTTCGACTGGTCGAAAGGCTTCAAGTTCTCCACCTATGCCACCTGGTGGATTCGCCAGGCCATTAACCGGGCCATCGCCGACAAAGGCCGCACCATCCGGGCCCCGGTGCACATGACCGACACCATCTCTCGAATGCAGCGGGCCGAAGCCAACGTGTTCTCCAGACTGGGGCGCAACGCCACCATCGAAGAACTGATGGAAGAGACCGGCATAGAGCGCCGCAAGATCGAGAAAGCCATCAAGGTGGCCCCGGAGCCGATTTCCATTTTCGATCCGGTGGGCGATGACGGGGCCACCGTAGGCGACTTCATCGAAGATCACGAAGCCCTCAGCCCCTTCGAGTTCGCCGCCGGCAATCAACGAAAGCAGGTCCTCGGCCAACTTCTCAGCAACCTCAACGAACGCGAACAGCGGGTGCTGTCGCTGCGTTTCGGCCTCGACGACGGCATTCCCCGCACCCTCGACCAGGTCGGGCAGGAGTTCCGCCTCACCCGGGAGCGCATCCGGCAGATTGAAGGCAAAGCGATGGCAAAGCTGCGCCATCCGGCCAATCCCGGAGAGATGAAAGCGCTGGTCTCGCTAAAGGACTGAGTGGGGCTCAGTACACGCCGAAAAGTAACGGCATTGGTCGGCAGGCTCCTCGAAGGCCTAGTCGTCGACCCACCAGTGGTCCCCGGTGGAATGGGGGAGGCTAAGTGATCGCGGCGGACCCCAGGTTCCGGAGGCGTAGCGCTCCGGAACTGGAGGATTGTCGAGAATCGGCTGATAGAGCCGCCAGGCTTCTTCCACCTCGTCGGCCCGTACGAAGAGCGTCTGGTCGCCCATGAGGATGTCCTCCACCAGAGTCTCGTAAGCGCCCGGCAGTGTCCCGAACTCATCGGCGTATCGAAACTCCAGCGGCAGAGTCTTCAGCTGCATGTCCGCGGCCGGGGTCTTCACGTCGAAGTAGAGCTCGAACCCCTCATCTGGTTGCAGAGTGATGACGATGGCATCCGAGCGAACCTCAGAGGCTGCGCTGGGGTCAAAAAGAGACACGGGGGGCTCTCGGAACCGCACCGCAATCTGGGTGAGGCGCTCCGGGAACCGCTTCCCGGTCCTGAGGTAGAAGGGGACCCCCTGCCAACGCCAGTTATCGATGTAGAGGCGCAACGCCACCGAAGTTTCGGTGGCAGAGTAGTCGGCCACATCAGGCTCCTCGACGTAGCTCTCGAGGATCTCGTCGTCCACAGTGCCGCCGGCGTACTGGCCAAAAACGACGTCGTCGGGCGAGATCGGGAGTACCGAGCGAAGCACTTTGACCTTCTCGTTGCGGATGGAATCGGCGTCCAGCTTCACCGGCGGTTCCATCGCCACCAGCGACATCACCTGAGTGACATGGTTCTGGATCATGTCACGCATGGCACCGGCGCTGTCGTAGTACCCGGCGCGACCCTCCAACCCGAGGCCCTCGGCCACGGTGATCTCGACGCTCTTGACCCGCTCCCGATTCCACGACGACTCAAAAAGGACATTGGCAAAGCGGAAGACCAGCAGGTTCTGGACTGTCTCCTTGCCCAGATAATGGTCGATGCGATAGACCTGGCCCTCGTCGAAGTGCTCGTGGACCGCCTGGTTGAGCTCCTGGGCCGATTCCAGGTCTCGCCCGAAGGGCTTCTCAACCACCAGCCGGGTGTAGCCGGGGGAGAGGTTCAGACCGACGTCGCCCAGGCCTTCGATTACATCAGGAACGGCCCTCGGGGGAATGGCCAGGTAGAAGACCCGGTTTCCGGGCAGCCCGTGCTGCGATTCGATCTGGTTGATCTTGTCTTCCACCGCCTTCCACCCGCCGGCGTCATCGGACGAAGACTGAAAATGCAGACATTCCCGACACCATTGGGCGATGTCCTCCGCGGGCAGGCCGGCAAGCTCCAAACCCTCGCGGGCCCACTGGCGATAGTCCTCATCGGTGTAGTCCTTGCGGCCGACCGCTAGAACATGAAACTGCTTCTGGATCGCTCTGTGGGCGACGAGCCGGGCGACAGCAGGAAGCAACTTGCGCCGGGCGAGGTCTCCCCGGCCGCCCACTATGACAAAGATTGCCGCTTCGATGCCCGCAGCCATCAGTCTTCCTTCTTTATCGCGTGCCCACCGAACCTGTTGCGCATGGCCGACAGAACCCGGTCGGAGAACTCCACTTCGTCACGTGAGCCGATCCGTCGCATCAGCGCCAGGGTGATCACGGGAGCGGCAACGTTCAGTTCGATCGCTTCGGCCACGGTCCACCGGCCCTCGCCGGAGTCGGGCACGTAGGGAGCTATGCCGGCCAGCGTCGGATTCTCCTCGAGCGCCTCGATGGTGAGATCGAGTAACCAGGATCGGACCACACTGCCGTGTTGCCAGACGCGGCCGATGTTGCCAAGGTCGAGATCGAATTCCTCCTTGTTTTGCATGATGGCGAAGCCCTCGGCGTAGGACTGCATCATTCCGTATTCGATGCCGTTGTGGATCATCTTCACGAAATGCCCGGAGCTCACCGGGCCCATGCGGTCCCATCCTCTATCCCGGGCCGGCGCCAGAGTCTCAAAAATGGGTCGCAGCGACTCCACAGTGTCGAGGTCTCCCCCCACCATCATGCTGTAGCCCTCGGCCAGGCCCCAAATGCCGCCGGAGACCCCAACATCCACCAGATGGATGCCCTTGGCGGCCAGCTTGGCAGCCGTCGCCTGGGTGTCTTTGTAGAAAGAGTTCCCGCCGTCGATGGCGGTGCATCCAGGCTCGAGGAGATCGGCGAGGGCATCGAGCGTTGAGTTGGTGGGCTCCCCGGCAGGGACCATCACCCAGACATACTTGGGAGTCGCAAGCTGACCGACCAGATCTTCGAGGGAATCCGCCCCCCCGGCACCTTTTTCCACAGCTTGCTCGACGGCTTCGGGATTGTGGTCGTAAGCCACGACGTCGTGTCCACCATTGACGAGGCGCTCTGTCATGTTGGCGCCCATCTTGCCCAGCCCGATCATTCCCAGTTCCACTCGCTACTCCTCTATTTCGATCCCGAGGGCTATCAACTCTTTTCTGAGTTGCCCGGCGTTCAAATAGTGAATCGTGTGCATCCCCTCTGTGACGGCGCACTCCAGGTTCAGATCCCGGTCGTCTACAAAGACGCACTCCTCGGGCCGACGCTGTGTGAGCTGCAACGCCATACGGTAGATCGCCTGGTCGGGCTTTTTGACCCCCAGGAAACCCGAGCTGAGAAAGAACTCAAAGTACCGGTCGAGTTGGAACCTCTCGATCCTTGCTTCGTTGAGCTCCCGCGACTCATTGTTGAGGGTTGCCAGGAGGTAGCTGCCGGAGCCGGCTAGGTCGGCCACTACCTGCAAGGAGTCGGGATAGGGCTGGGACTCGGCCACCATGGCTTCCAGAAAATCCTCGATAGTGAAGTCCCGCGCCCGGTAGAAGATGGTTCGTTCGAGGTACTCATCGATTGTCAGGCGGCCGGTTTCGAAGGCATCGGCGACAAATTCGTGCCGGTCCCGGAACTCTTCGAAATCGAGCCCGAATGATTCGACGCAGTGGCGGCGGCTGTTGCGGTCCCAACCGTTGGTGAGCAACACTCCGCCAATATCGAAGAAGAGCGTGGAGATCTCAGACAAGTGAGCTCACCGAATCGATGAGAGTTTCCAGGCCGAGGTCGGAATCTTGACCAAGCTGGACTCTCAGAACCTGCTGGCCGCGCTCCTGCAGGGCACGGTAATCCCCTTCCGCCTGAGCGGCGATGAGATTCCCAAAGGCGTAATCGGTCTCGGGGACCGGCAGATCTTCGGCAGGCTCTGTGACGAGTTGCATGAAGATTGCCTTGCTGGGCCCGCCCTTGTGGAGCTGACCGGTGGAGTGCAGAAAACGAGGACCGAAGCCGACCGTGGTGGCGGCAGTAGTCGCGTCGCGCAGGTGAAGCCGCAGCGCCTGAAGCAGCTCGGTGGTGGTGGCGGTCATGGGCGCATAGGCCTGCAGGCCGATGTATCCACCCACGGGCAAGGAACCGAGCCAGGTCATCAGCTCGTTGGCGTTCGCCGGGCTGACGGCGCCAATCGGAGCGCCTCCGTTGAGGTCGCCGGCCATCGCCTGGCGGGCCAGCTCTTTTGCCAGCTGAACATCTGGCTGATTGAAGGGGTGAATCCCCAGCACGGCCCCGGCGGCGGCGGTGGCGAACTCGGCCCGGAAGATCTCGCCTCCCAGATCCTCCAGCTGCGCTAACTCGATTGTGACCACGGGATGTCCGGTTTTAGCGAGGGCAGCCAGCTCGGAGTCGGCACCATTCTCCCCTGCCAATCGATAACGAACGAACAACCGATCATCGGCATAGCCCTCCGGCGGGGCCAGGTCCTCCCCTGCCACCGGAACAATTCCGGTTCCGTCCTTGCCGGTGCTCTCGGCGATTAGCTGCTCGAGCCAGTTGGGAAACGCCGTCAGGCTGGGAGACACCACGAATGTGACTTTGTCGCGTCCCGCCAGCGCGGCCTCTCCCCAGATGGCTCCTAACACAAGGCCGGGGTTTTCGGCGGCGGGGGTGGCGGCCGAGCAGGCTGCAGCGACTGAGGCCGCGCTCGCCAGGATCTGGTCCACGTCGGCTCCGATGAGGGCAGCCGGAACCAATCCGAATGCGGTGAGGGCCGAATAGCGGCCCCCCACCTCGGGGGGCGTTTCGAACACCCGGCGGAACCGTCTGGTCTCGGCCAGTTCCGCCAGCTGGCTGCCGGGATCGGTGAGCGCGATGAAGTGATCGCCCTGGGCCAGGCCGGCTGCTCCCAGGCGGGCCCAGAAGTATTGAAAGAAGCTCATCGTCTCGAGGGTGGTGCCCGATTTCGAAGCGATCACGAACAGTGTGGTGGCCAGATCGATCCGGTCGTCGATGCTCCGCACGGCGTCGGGGTGGGTGCTGTCGAGCACTATGAGCTCCGGGTAGCCCTCTGCATTGCCGAGCGTGGCCTGGAAGACCTCGGGGGCGAGGCTGGATCCACCCATCCCTGCCAGCACCACATGGGTCATGCTTCCCTCGGCCACCGTCGAAGCAAAACCCTTCAATTCCTCCAGCTGCGCGGCCATTTCTCCGGGGAGAGTGAGCCAACCGAGGCGGTCGCTCAGCTCTGGAAGGTCGGTCTCTGCCCAAACGGTCGGGTCGCGGTCCCAGATGCGCCGGCCTATCCCCTCGGCCTCCCACTCCGCCAAACGCCGGTCGACGGCGGGGGCGAGCTTTCCCAGCTCAAAGGTCATCTCAGCCGGCATCAACCAGCCCGCGCTTCTCGGTCAAGCTGCTCATCAACCCTTGGAAGGCGGCCGCGAAGGAGTCAACCCCCTTCACCTGCAGGTCGGCGGTGATCGCATCGAAGTCGACCCCGACTTCGGCCAGGCCGGCGATGACCGCGTCGGCCTCACCCCAGGCCTGAGTGATGGTGGCGCCACGCACCTCGCCATGGTCCCGAAATGCATCGAGAGTGTGGGGTGGCACGGTGTTGACGGTGTTGGGCCCGACGAGCTCTTCGACATAGAGGACATCTGAGTACTCAGCGTTCTTGGTGCCGGTACTTGCCCACAGGAGGCGCTGGGGACGGCCGTTGAGGTGCCCGAAATTCTCGACGCCGAAAAGATCCTCGTAGAGCCGATAAGCCTGCTTGGAGTTGGCAATCCCCGCCTTACCCCGCAGCTGTAACGCTGCATCGCTCCCGATCTGGGTGAGAGCATTGTCCGTGTCGGTATCCACCCGACTTACGAAGAAGGAGGCCACCGAAGCGATCCGCGATGGGTCCTCTGCTTGCTCGAGGCCGCGAATGTAGGCCCGGGCGATGGCCTCGTAGTGAGCCAGCGAGAAAATGAGGGTGACGTTGACGTTGATGCCCTCGCTGATGAGCGTCTCGATCGCCGGGACCCCCTCGTCGGTGGCCGGGACCTTGATCAAGAGGTTGGGGCGATCTACCGCCGCCCACAGGCGCCGGGCCTCTTCGACGGTGGCGGCCGTGTCAGAGGCGAGCAGGGGCGACACCTCCAGGCTGACGAAGCCGTCGGCAGCGTCTGACTCGTCGTACACCCCCCGCAGGGTGTCGGCCGCGCCGCGGATGTCTTCGATGGCGAACGACTCGTAGAGGTCGTTCACCGAGCAGTCGGGATTCTTGCCCAAAGCCTGTCGGATGTCGTCGTCGTACTCGGTGCTCTCGGCTATCGCCTTCTCGAAGATCGAAGGATTCGACGTGACTCCACGGATGCCTTCAGCCACCAGGTCCGCCAGGACGCCATCCTCGAGCAGATCTCGCCTGATGAAATCGAACCAGAGGGACGTTCCGGCCTGGTGCACCTCTTTGAACTTGCTCATGACTCCTCATTTCGAACTAGCGGACGACAGCGACCTGGTACTCGGAGCCGTCCCATTGGTTGGTTTCTTCCCATCGAAAGGTGAAACGTACGTGATCGCCCCTCTCATTCCCGGGCGCCAGGTCGACGTACCAGATTCCGACCCCGGTGCCGCTGGCAGAAGCAGTGTTATCGGTCCCCCACCCATCGAAGCTCCAGCGGAGCGTGAAGTCGCGGGGCGCCAACACCCGGAGAAGCATCCCGGCCCCCACGTGTTGCACCTGGCGGTTCAGCTTCCAAACCTCGACGGACTGGCACTCTTCGTGAGGGAGGTAACGGGCCGCGACTTCCGGCACCAGATCGAACACCCGACCGTCCCGTTTGGTGCGGAGCAGCTTGATGTACTCGGCGTGCGCCCACATGAGCGGCATGGCTGCCCCCGTGGGTTTGCCAAACTCGAGATGGTGGCCGGGGATGTCCTCGCCGTCCCACACCTGCTCGGGAAGCAACCCGGTGCCGTAGGCGAAGCCCTCTAATGCCCGGATATAGGTGTCGATGGGCCGCCCGGCGGCAAACTCGTAGTGTCCCCGCTCGCCTGTGAGCAGCGGCCAGGCCCGCCCAACGCCGTAGCCCATATAGGGGCTGCCGTCTGCCTGTTCACCGTAGCCATCGTGGTTATAACGGTGCCAGACCGGGCCCACCGCGGTGTCCACTTTTAGAACGTGATCGATCACGCGTAGCGAATCCTCAATCAGCGGATCGTCCGGGCGGCGAATCCCGTAACGCACAAACTCGAGAAACCCGGCGTCGACCACGGCTCGAGCCGGGAACTCGAACTGCTCGCCGGGGCCGCGATTGGCTATGACCAGTTGGCTGGCATCAACGTCACCCGAGGGAATGGGGTCGGCCGGATCGTCGGGATTGATGCGGATGTAATGGCGCGACACATCGGGATGCAAAGTCCCCTGGTTGGTAACGGTCCACTGCTCGATATGGCAATCGAGAAAGTCAGCGTAAGCCTGGAGGAAGTCGGCAGTGTGGTCGTCGCCCCGCCGGCGCATGAACAGAGCTGCACAGGTGAGGGCGGTGATGTTCGAGGCCAGAGTCGAAGGCGAATAGCCGGCCGCTTCCTCCCACCTTTCCTGTGGTGTGGCCGGCCCGTTGCGGATTAGGTATCCGGCTGCCCGGCTGACAAGGTCAAAGGGATCAAAGTCGGCCAGGGCGTCGAGATCGTGCAGCCGCCAGGCAAGGATGATGGGAAACGCCACTTCGTCCAGTTGGATGCCGTGCCAGTAGGGCTCTCCTGAGATCCAGAAGTTCTGATAAAAGCCCCCATCGGGCAGCTGGGAAGCAGCCAGGTAGATGAGGGCTCGCAGGGGCGTCACCGTGTCCCCGGCGGCCAGCAAACCGGTGGCACTGTTGACCATGTCACGGCTCCACACCAGGTGGTACCCGCCAAGTTCGTGGTCGCCTTTGGCCTCTCCCCACGGGATCGACAGCGAGGCGATGATGGCACCCGGATAGAGCTTGTCTTCGTGAGCCAGCAGCAGCGCCCGGCTGCGGCGATACAGCACGCCCTGATCGCTCGAGAACGGCTCCAGGTCGGCAAGGGTTGAGCCCACCTCCTGCCAGCCTTCGATGAACCGGCGCCGGTAATGCTCGAAGGGCAAGCCCAAAGCCTGCAGCAAGGCGGTGACGCAGCCGTGCCGCCAGTCTGAGAAAGACATGGCAACGGTGAACTCGCCGTCGATCGGCACCTCCACCTCGGCGGTCAAAGCAATGTTGCCGTCGAGGGCACAGTCGTAATCGAAGGTCATGTCGAAATTTTCAGCGAGGTCCTGCCATCCGTCGGTCTCACCGACATACCCGACAGATGTCTTCAGAAAGGGCGCCGAGGCCCCGACTGCCATCCACGTGGAGTCCTTGTTGGCCAGGAGAATGGTGGAGTCGCCCACCTCGGCAACTTCGCCGCTGTTGCCATAACCGGCGATTTCGAGATGGGGGGCACACAACAGAAACAGGCGTAACCCGTCTTCGGCCTGAAAACGCACCCGCATGATGACCGAAGACAGATCCGGGTCGGTGATGATCTCCTTTTCCAACCGGTAGCGCCCCTGCCGATCCTCCTGAACCACTCGATAGCCCAGAGCGTTGTCATCCAGGGGCTCGACATTCGAGACCATATGACGCCGCTCATCGTGGAAGAAGGTCGCCCCATCGCTCACCAGGAACTGCAGATCACGCACCTGAGGCCGGTCGAGGGTGGGCCAGTAGACCTCAGTGAGGACACCCGCAGAGATCGTGAACCACACGTGCGAGGCACTCGAATGGGCGGTCCCGACTGCGTCCTTGGTGGCTCTCGTCCAGCGCGGCTCAATGCCGGGACCACCCGGGGCCGGATTCAGGCAGTGATCATGGACGTGGTGCCGCATCTCCTGTGAAGCCTAAATGGGCGCCGGTGGCTGTCGGCCGGCGTTCCACAAACGCCGCAGCTCTTCGCTCGTCTCTAGCAAATCATCGAGCGAGAGCGCCACCATCTCAAAGGAGCCTCAGGTCCCGATGCCACCCAGCAGAAACGACCGCCTCGTCGGCGATCTCATGGAAGCACTGCCCGGGCTCTCTGCGTTCCGGTCAATCGGCAACGAGGATCAGCGGGCAGTCACGAAAAGGATGGTCGATGATTCGCATACGTTGGCGATACACCTCACTCAGGATCTTCTCAACGAACACCCCCCTGGGCGGCCCTTCGGCGCGGATGGCGCCCTCTGCCATGAGGATGACGCGGTCGGCGTAATACGCGGCGGCATTGAGATCGTGGAGAACGGCGACCACAGCCCTCTCCCGGCGAGCCTCGAACCGCATTTGGCTCATCACCCGCTCCTGGTGAGCCACATCGAGAGCCGTTGTCGGTTCATCAAGCAGCAGGACGGGGGCATCCTGTGCGAAAACTCTCGCCAATGACACCCGGGTGCGTTCCCCGCCAGACAACGTCGCGAATACCCTTCCGGCCAGGTGGGACGTGCTGGTCCGATCGAGAGCTTCGTCGACCGCCGTGATGTCTGCGAGCTGGGTGTTGTCGGGATCAAGCCGGTGCGGGTACCGCCCCATCGCGACCACGGCTCGCACGTCGAACGGAATGTCCGCAACGCCCTGCTCTTTGAGAACTGCGCGCCGCAGCGCCAACTCACCAACCGGAACCCCGGCGAGATCCTCTCCTAACAGCTCCACGCCACCGGCCGAGGGCCTCAAATCTCCCGCCAGTAAGCCGATCAATGTCGATTTCCCGGCTCCGTTCGGGCCCACAATTGCAACGAACTCACCATCGGAGACCACGAGATCCACTCCGTCAACCAGCGTGGCATTGCCGACCGCGTACGTGAGGGCCCTGGCGGCGACGCCGGTCACGTCGGCTCTCCCCGGGGCGGCTTGCGAATGAGCCAGAGGAAGAACGGCCCGCCAACTGCCGCCGTCAGGAGTCCCACCGGAATGTCGACCGGATCGGCCAACGTCCTGGCTAATAGGTCGGCTAATACCACGAATAAGCCGCCGCCCAGGGCGCTGGAGACCAGGAGAGGCCGGTGCGCCGGGCCGGTGAAGCGCCGCACAATATGGGGAACCAGCAATCCAACAAAAACCACTACGCCGACAGCGCCGACTGTGGCACCCACGATGGCACCCACCGCCATCACGATGGTTGCGGTGGCGAGGTCGACATCAACTCCGAGGTGGCGAGCTTCACTCTCGCCCAAAGCAAACAGGTCGAGAATCCGAGAGGCAAAGAAGAGCCCCGACAGGCCAACCCCGACGATGACCGCAACGGTAACCAGAGCCCGCCAGGTTGACCCAGTGAGACTGCCGAGTAACCAGAACTGAATCGGCGGCACCTTCGTGGAATCAGAAGCGAAGACAATAAACCCCACCCAGGCCGTCAGCGCCGCACCGAGGGCAACTCCGGTCAGGATGAACCGGGACGGGTCAAGTGAGCGAGTGGCACCCAGTCGGCGTGTGATCAAAGCTGTTGCTATCGCTGCGGCGGTAGCACCAGCGATAGCCCCCTGGACGCCCCCCGATATCGATCCGAGTGCTCCTCCCAGGGCAGCGCCCGGGCCGATTCCAAGCAAATGTGGATCGGCCAGCTGGTTCCGGTACAGACCCTGAAGCACAGCCCCGGTGACGGCCAGGGCAGCGCCAACCAACAACCCGAGCAAGATGCGGGGAAAGCGAATGTCCCAAAGCACGGCTTCGGCCCGAAACGACGGCTCCGCGCCGATGTCGAGGCCAATCCGATGAAGGAAGGCGAACCAAACCTCGCTCGGACTGATGACGACGGAGCCCATCCCCAGGCTCAAAGCGCAAGCAGCTAACAAGAGCAGCCCAAGCACCACCGGGACAGCCCGGCGCGGCAAGAAAGGACGTGGAACAGCCTGCGGCCGGAGGTCCGGTGCTCTCACGACCCGGAGGTCAGCTCCGGGTAGAGGTCGAGAACGAATTCTTTAAGTGCTTGGCCCACGCGGGGACCAAGATTGAAGAAGTAGGCCTCGTCATAGTCGAGGTAGTTGCCAGCCTGGCCGGCCGGCGTCTGACTGAAGCCCGGAATCTCATTGAGCGCATCGGCACCGCCGAGGGCTTGGAGTCCCGCCTCGGGCAGGACGATGATTTCGGGACTGGCGGCAACGAGAGCCTCCGGGGTAACCGGGACGGCAAGCTGTATTCCGCTCTCGGCACCAACATCCAGAGCGCCGGCGCCATCGATCATCGCATTGGTTGCCATGCCCTGTCCGAACAAAAGCGCGGGCCCTCGCCCCACATACAGATAGGCAATTCTGGGAATTTCAGCGCCGGCGGCGACCGCCTGAGCCACCAATGCTCGCGCCTCGTCAATTTCAGCATTGACTCTTTCAACCAGTGCTGAAGCAGCGCTCTGAGCACTGAGAATCTCGCCGATCTGGGTGATCTTGGTCTCCACGCCCGCGAGGGTGGACTGCGACGTCAATATGACGACAGGAACCCCTGCGGATCGCAGCTGCTCAATCACCTCAGGAGGGCCGGTGAGCTGATCGCCAATGATCAGGCTGGGTGAGAAGGCCAGCACAGGCTCGGGGCTGAGCATCTGACCAAACCCGACCACCGGGATGTTGTCGGCAGCCTCCAACGGGAACGTGGTCGTCACGTCGATGGCCACGATGGAGTCACCGAGGCCTAGCTCCCAGATCACCTCGGTGATATCGCCGCTCAAAGAAACGATGCTGCTCACGTCGCTGATCACGCTCTCAACGCCGTCCGCACCGGTGAATCGAACCTCGGCCGGTTGGGCCTGGATAGTGGTCGTAGTCGGTGCCCGGGTTGTCGTAGTCGTATCTGCAGTGGTCGTCGTTGTGGTGTCGGCCGAGCCTTCGTCGTCGCTGCCACAGGCGGCGGCGAGGAGTGCGATCCCGATAAGGATCGGCAAAAGTTTGAGCTTCACAGCGCTCCTTTCAGCTGAGGGCGGCCTCTCGTTGCAGACTGTGAACCGACGGCACCCGGTCACCGACGATCGTGCGGTATCCAGCCCAGATGAGCACCAGACCTATGAGCTCGGTCACATACAGCACCTCGACGTACCCCAGCCGGGTGAAGCCTCCCCCTATTCCCGGCAACAGTGCGCCGACGGCGATGAGGGCGTTTCCGATAACGCGGGACCGGGGCCGGTCTGCTCGCCTCCAGTAACGCCAGGCAGACCAGGCGGCCCCCCCGACCAGAAACACGAAAGCGTAGGTATTGACGAGGGGGGAGAACAACCGCACCCATTGCCACTCCATCACGTCCCCGCTGAGACGATCGTCCTCCACCGCCTCAGCCAGAATCGGTGTGGAGACCACGAACGCGGCCGCCACCAGCAGATAGGAAAGCAGGGCAACGGTGAGTCGGTCGGCCCGGCGTCGGCTGAATACGAGATACACGGTGCCCTGCGCTAGAAGGACGCCCCCGAGGAGAGCACCCGAGATATACCAGCTCCGGAAAAGGAACTCGCTCCAACCGAAGAGCGTCGTCAAGGCCTCGGTCAGTGTTCCGATGCCGTACATGGCCACCCCGAGTGTCCACCAGAGAAGGTAGCGGGACTGAGGGGACCGTCTCCAATGCCTGAAAAGCACGAGCGCAAACGGGGCCGCTACGAGCGTCGAGGCAATTGGCAGGTAGGAGATGAAGGACGTTGCAATAAGCATTGGCGCGATAGTCACCATATCGAGGGAACACCCGACAACAAGTCGGATCTCGTCTCTGATACTTGAAGCGGGAGGCGAAGTAGCATCTGTCCCTATGGGGACGAACCTGCCGCTCACCCGGAGGCGAGCCGAAGCCCGCCATCGCCTACTCGAAGTGGCCGAGGAGCTATTCGAGCAGCACGGTTACGAGCGAGTTTCTCCTGCCGACATTGCGGCTGTAGCGGAGATAGGCCGCACGACCTTCTACGAGTACTTCGTCGATAAGGAGGATCTCCTGGCGTCGCTGGTCGAAGAGCGGCTTCCGGACGTGGGCCGACGGTTACTCAGCGGGATACCGGAAAACCTCCCCGCAGAGGATCAACTAGCCGAGCTCGCTATCGGCATGGTCGAATTCGCAATCACGGACCATACGCTCGGTCTCATGATCCATCAGGGGCTTCCGACGCTCTCAACGGCGACCCAGCATCGCATCGCCGAAGCACACCGTGAAATCTCCCGTGAGTTTGCCCGGCTTTACCAGGAGGCGATGCTGGCCGGTCAACTTCGACCGATTCCCCCCGACCTCGCCGGCGTCTTCGTTCAAGACGTCATCATGGCCGCCGCCAAGGTGCTCATCCGCCACCCCGAGCCCAAGGAGCGCCTCCACGAAGTAGCCGACGAAACGGTTCGCTTCCTGTTCCACGGACTCTCACCGGTCAAGTAGGAAGAGTCCCGGGCCGCCCCTCGCTCGATTGATCCCTGAGCCTCTAGCATCGCCTGACCGAAAGGAGCACACCCTGCCTGAAACCAACAACGCCCTTCGCTTCGGGTTGCGCATCCCGTCTTATGCCTGGGCGGGAATGACTTATGCCGATTCCCCGGATCTGCTCGACTACTGCCGCCGGGTCGACGAGAACCCCTTCGAGGACATATGGGTGATCGACCATCTGCTCGTGTCGAAGGGCGTCTACGGAGTCTCGTGGATCGACTCGATGATCATGCTGGCCGCCGCTGCCAGCGTCACCGAGCGGGTCGGGCTCGGGACGGCTGCCCTGGTGCTCCCACTGCGCCACCCGGTGGTGCTCGCCAAGGAAATCGCCTCGTTGCACCTGCTATCCGGAGGGCGTTTTCGCTTCGGTGTCGCCATTGGCTGGGACCCTGATGAATTCGACGCGGTCCAGGTGCCTCTCAAGCAGCGGGGAAGGCGCACCGACGAGGCGCTGGAGCTGATCCGCCGGTTGCTCACCGAGGAAGCGGTGACGTTCGAAGGCCGGTACTGGCAGGTGAAGGATCTGACCATCCATCCCCTGGTCCCGGATCTCCCCCAGATCTGGGTGGCGGGAGGCACCCTGACTCACGCCCCCGACACCCCCGACAAGCCGTATATCGCACCGGGAGTCCTGCGTCGAATCGCCGCCGCCGACGGATGGATGGCCCGGTCCAGCGGAAGCGATCCCGGTGATGTCAAAGCCGACTGGGAAGCCGTCAAGGAGCATCTCGAGTCAATCGGCCGCGACCCGGCCTCGCTCATCTTTGGAGCCACCCAATTCCTCCACATCGTCGAAGACGGATCCCGCGAGGAGGCTCTGCAAACCCAAATGGAGCACTTCCTGGCAGTGATGGGAGAGCACCGTACCTCCGAAGATTTGCAGGCGTCCTACCTGACAGGAACGATCGAGGACATGCAAGAAACCGTCGCCGGGCTGCGTGAGGTAGGCCTCCAGTACCTGATTCTCACGCCTTTGACCAATGAGCCCCGGCAACTCGATTTGATAACTCGCCACCTGGTGGAACCGTTCAGCTAAGTGAATCGCCCCGGCGGACGGCCTCCAGCACCCGGGCCGGCGTAGCCGGGAGATCGCGAACCGGAGCTCCGGCGGCATCGCGAATAGCATTGAGAATTGCCGGGGCAGTCGGGATGAGCGTGTGCTCGCCGACGCCCTTGGCACCATAAGGCCCTTGCGGATCGTTGGACTCGATCAAGATGTTCACCACTTCGGGCACGTCCCCGAACGTCGGAATCAGATAGTCGTGCAGGTTTTCGTTGCGGCCCGGCAGGTACTCCTCCATCAGGGCCAGGCCGATCCCCTGGGCGATACCCCCCTCGATCTGCCCCTCCACCAGGGTTGGATTGATGGCCCGGCCTACGTCGTGCGCGGCTGTAATGCGCAGCAACTGGACAGTCCCCAACTCGGTATCGATCTCTAATTCGGCCAGCTGGGCACCGAACCCGAAAACGGCATATGGGCTGCCCTGCCCGTTCTCGTCGAGTGGCGTCGTAGGTGGATCGTAGGTCGCTTCGGCCAGGGCGACGAAGCCGCCGGGGTCGGCAGCGAGGCTTGCGAGGTCAATGGCCCTGGCCTCGCCCCGGTCGTGAACGATGAGCCGGGTGTCGTCCAACTCCAGGTGAGCGTCGTCTGCGGCATCAGACATCTCGAGCAACCGCTTGCGGAGGCGACGGCTCGCTTCGAAGACGGCGTTGCCCGATACGAATGTCTGACGAGAGGCCGACGTCTTACCGGCGTCCGGTGTTGAGTCCGTGTCCGCCCCGACATAGGACACCGAAGCCATGTCCATCCCAAGGGCGTCGGCACAGATTTGCACCATGACCGTGTTGGCTCCCTGACCGATGTCCACCGCCCCCTGGAACAACACTATGCGCCCCTCCTGGTGCAAACCCACCTTCATCGTGGACGGATTCGGCAGCGCGGTGTTCCCGCACCCGTACCACATCCCGGCAACACCCACTCCCCGGCGCATGCTGCCGTTGGCGACGTTGAACTCGGCTGCCTCGGCTCGCGACCGCTCCCAATGCGGGCGCAGAGCCTCGAGACACTCGCGAAATCCAACTCCGGATTCGAACACCTGCCCGGTGACCGTCGGTTGACCGGCGGTGAGGGCGTTTTGGATGCGGAGCTCGAGGCGATCCATTCCGACTGCGTCTGCCAGGTCGTCGAACAAGCTTTCCTGGCAGACGGCTGCTTGCGGCACGCCGAAACCCCGGAAAGCGCCAGAGGGGGGTGAGTTGGTGTGCACCGCCCGGGTTTCCGCCTTGTAGGCCTGATACACATAGGGCCCCCCGGCGTGCACCGGAACCCGGTTGGCTACGGTCGGGCCCCACGACGCATAAGCGCCGGTGTCGAAGGTGCCGAAGAAATCCATGGCAATCAGATCGCCCGATGAGGTAGCGCCCACCCGGGCCCACAACTGAGAGGGATGCCGCTTGGTGGTGGACATCATCGACTCCGGGCGGGTGTAGGTGATCCGCACCGGTCTGTTGAGCCTCCAGGCTGCCAGCGCCAGAAACGGCTGTACCGACATATCGAGCTTGCTGCCGAAGCCGCCGCCAACCGCCGTAGGAATGATCCGAACCGCCTCGGGCTCGAGGTCGAGAATGGCGGCCACCTCCGCCCGATCCATGTGCGGGGTTTGGGTGGTCACCTGCAATTCCACCCTGTCGCCCACCCTCCTGGCGAAACCGGCCTCCGGCTCTATATAGGCGTGCTCGATGAAGCCCGTCGAGTATTCCCCTTCGACTACGACCTCAGCGTCGCCAAAGCCGGCATCGAGGTCGCCACGCCCCACGAAGCCACGGATGAGGATGTTGCCGTCACGAGAAGGGTGGATACGGTGGGCCCCGTCGGCCAGAGCCCCCTCAGGATCCTGCAAGGCATCGAGCTCGGTCCACGTGATTGGGAAACCCGCTAGATCCAACTCGGCCATCGACTCGCCATCCCCCACGATCATCGCCACCGCTTCTCCCCGGAAACGGGCCTCGGTCTCAGCAAAGACCGGCTGATCGGCCGCCGTCGGAATGACCCCGAACCAGTTGCGACCCGGCACATCAGCGGCAGTGAGCACGGCCTCCACCCCCTGATTGGCGGCGACGTACCCCGCCAGATCGCCGAGCTCAAAGGCGGCCCGATGGTAAGGAGAGCGGACGATCTTGAGAACCAGGGAGTCCTCTGGTGCCTCGTCGGCCCCGAAAATGTCGCGACCGGAAACCTTTGGTCCCCCATCGACGCGCCCCACCCGCCTCCCGACGGCCTTGCCGGGCGGAGGAGGCAAGTCCTCCGGCTCAAAGGAGGGAGCACCCACAACCGCATCGATGATCTTCCTGTAACCGGTGCAGCGACAGAGAACCCCGCCCAGAGCGTCCTCCACCTGTCGTTCGGTGGGATGGGAGACCTGGTCGAGAAGCGCCTGGGCGGCGATCAACATGCCCGGCGTGCAAATGCCGCATTGGGCAGCTCCATGCTGGATAAAGGCACGCTGCAGAGAACTGAGCTCGTCGCCATCGCTGATCCCCTCGACGGTGACTACCTGCTTGCCACCAAGGCGGCCGAGCGGCACCATGCAGGCGCACACCACGGCGCCGTCGAGAAACACTGAACAGGCCCCACAATCTCCGGCGTCGCACCCCACTTTGGTGCCGGTCAAGCCCAGATCGAGCCGCAAGACATCGGTGAGGCGGCGCAGCGGCGGTCCGTCCACCTCCACGGGAGCATCGTTGACTGTGAACTCGACTCGACTCATTGCACACAGTTCATAATTGATCTCCGCACCAGCTCGAGGGCGGCGTCGAGCCTGTCGGCGGCGCCGGCCCTGATGTCGTCGATGGGTGACAGCATGCTGAGATGCTCGGGGCTCACCAGGGCCGCCAGATCGCCCCG
>CAXMOO010000209.1:0-8017 GCA_964195005.1 uncultured Gammaproteobacteria bacterium | reverse complement strand
CTGTTCAACCCTGAAAACAACGGCAACATCGGCTTAGTCACAGAGTCTGGGATCGACGCGGCGTTCGGGGTTTGGGAGGCTGCTGCTGGCGCCACTATCGTCAAATCGGGGAACGAGACGACCGACCTGTTGCTGGCAGATACCTCGGGCACCGACGGGAAGAATGAGATTTACTTCGCGTCCATCACGGATGCTGGTGTTCTCGGCTACACGATCGTGTGGTCTACCCGCTCTCGCGGGCGCTTTGTGGGCCAGATCGTCGAGTCGGACATGGTCATCGACGACGACTATGAATGGTCTTGGTTTACGAACTCTGACGTTGCCGGCATGAATCCCGGAGATATCGACTTTTGGGGTGTGTTTACTCACGAGGCGGGCCATTGGGTCGGTATGGGTCACACCAAGACCACCGACCTGTGCAACGAGCAAACGATGTACCCCTCTATCGGTGCCGGTGACTCGAGCAAACGGACTCTCGAAGATGGTGACACCACCGGAGTCTTCGCGCTCTACTAACCGGCCACATTCCTTACATTGGCAACCGGCGTGGAGCCGCTCCGCCCATGTGCGAGAGTTCCGAGCACTCGCCTTGCCATCCAAGCAGGGATGTAACCCACCGTGACGGGCCTCATAGGGGCGTCTGCTCTTTGTCGAAGAGGTGACGGTAACTAGGTTGACCGTGGCCACCGCACCGACGAAGGGATGGGTTTAGATGGAGCCAAAGGAACAGGCCGGTGCGTTGCTTGGTAACGCGGCCGGCTACATAGCAACGAGGACCATCAAGATTGGTCTCGATCATGGCCTCTTCGAAGTGATAGGCGAACGGGGGCCACTCAGTGCGGATGACCTCGCCGAGGTTGCCGGAATAGACCAATTGTATTCGCAGGTGTGGTGTCGGTCTGCTTTCGCCTCGGGGGTCCTCGTCGGCCATGACAACGACGCGTACGAGCTGGCGCCCCACATTGAGGAGCTGCTGTTGAACCAGGCATCGCCCGCCTACGTGGGTGGACTGTTCAAGGTGATCACGGAGCCCGAGATCTTTGACGTCTTCTCCGAGAACCTCTCCTCGGGAAAGCGGATCTGGTGGGACCAGACAAGTCCACGGTGGATCGCAGCAGTCGGAGAAACCGGTGGAGCGTTCAATACCCGTTTCATACCCGACGGGCTCTCGCAGATACCAGGAGCCGCCGAGCGCCTTGCTGCAGGCGATCGAGCCCTGGAGCTGGCGTGCGGAACCGGAGTTGGCTTGGTGCGGCTCGGCACCGAATACCCGAGCCTGGGTCTTGTCGGGCTAGACGGCGATGCTCACTCGCTGCGGGCTGCCCGAGCCCGCGTCGACGATGCCGGCATGAGTGGGCGCGTCGAGCTGCTTCACTCCGGTATGGAGGACCTCGACGTGTCGGATGAGTATGACGCCATCACGATCAACGTTTCGATGCACGAGTGCCGCGATATCGAAAAGGTAACTGCCGCTGTCTATCGGGCGCTGAAGCCGGGTGGGTATTTCCTCAACTCAGACTTCCCGTTTCCCGACACGGCGGAAGGTATCCGCACCGTGGCGGGTCGGCTCATGTCCGGCGTCCAGTTCTTCGAAGCGCTCATTGACGACCAGTTGCTGGGAGTGGACTATTACCTTGAACTCTTTGACCGGCACGGGTTCGCCGACACCGGGGTTGTGGAACTAACACCGGTCCACGCGATCACCTGGGCCAAGAAGTAGGTGGAGTTCCCCCCGGCGAGACCCGCGTAACGAGCGCAAAACGCGATGAGCGCGTGGACGTTCATTCAGGCTGACTGATCAACCCGGCTTGGATGGCTTGCTCCTGGTTTTGCCATATCGCCATCGCTGTGTTCATCCTATGGAAGCCGATGGCCTGGTAGAAGCCTTCCGTACCTGGATTGGCATAGAGGATGATCTTTTTGTGCCCCTTCGAGAGCGCCACGAGTTTCCTGATGATTGCCTTGCCGAGCCCCCTGCCCTGGAATTCAGGATGAACCGCGACATCGGCTATATATGAACAGTCGAGCCCGTCGGCCAACGCACGACCTACGCCGATGAGTCCTTCCCCGGCGTAGACGAAGCATTTGAATCTGCTGTTCGAGAAGACAGTTTCGAGATCCTCCGGAGATTTCTCACCAAGCGGAGCTTTCCGATACAACTCGGATAACTCGCCCCAATCCACTGCGCTGTCGTCGTAGACCCAGGAATGATCCATAGCGTCTCCTATCGGTGGGACGGGCTTCTTTCGGCATCCGGTGAAACTACCGCGCTGCGCCGCCGCCCAGAGATGCTGATATCCGTTAGCCAACTTGGACGATGTTGTAGCAGGTCAGGATGTTTTGGGTGGGTAGATCCTCCAATTCGAGCATGAGGGAGCCGGCCCCCTACCGATAACTGCGCGATGGCGGCGGCGGCGGCGTTCATTCAGTTTGACTGATCAACCTGTCTCGCCGACCCAGCATACGAGCCACAACTCCGACCGCTATCGCCAGCGTGAAGGCCGAGGCAAGCCCGGCTGCGATCAGCCTATTTTGCATTCGGTGCACGGCGTGCATCGCTTCACGTTCGCTCGACCCCAATGCAACCGCCCACGGCGCATTTCGAAGCGGCGCCCAGGCCATGAGGTGCGTTGAAGAGCGATCAAGGTCATCGGCATCGGGATTGTGGGCCACTCGACGCACTATCCCGACCCGTCCGGTCGCGGCCTGTTCGTAGAAGGTGGGATGGTCTCCTGCTTCGAGCACGTGGGCAGGGTTGGTTGAAGCAAGAACAATTCCTCGTTCGTCCACGAGATCGGCGTGCCCGGTCGCCCCGATCCGCAGCGCCGGTTCCACCAGGCCCGCCATGAGGGGACCGGTCAGATCAACGAGGCCGACCACCGTAGCAACACGGGTTCCGTCGTCTCCATACACGGGAACGCTCAAAGCAGTGACTAGCACCCGAGGACGTGCTTTTGCCTGCCGTTTCCTCCCAGTCGTGTGCGACGGTGGAAGGCTCGGCCGCGACGACATTGAAGGTGACGATGTGACGCTCCGTTTGTTCGGCGTGAACGGTGACGCCCACGAGGTCTGGGTCGAAGCACCAGACGGCACCCTCGCAGTGCCGGCCGTCACGATAAATCGGGGTCGCGAAGTCGTACTCACCTTCACCGCAGAACAGGCAGGCCACTACAGGCTCAAGTGCGGTAACCACGCTCCCACAATGGAAGCCGACATCCTCTCCATCTGAGCCTGAGCCGGGATATCCCCGCTCTTGAGAGAGAATGAGAGGCGGTTCGCCCAGGAGCCAAGTCGATATCGGTCACCGCGGTCAAGAAATCCGCTGCACGGCTCAGAGGACGGGCGTCTTGATAGTCCTTGGCGGGATGAACGCGAGGAGAGAGAAAAGGGCGTGTCCGGCGATGAGGAGGGCGATCGTCATTGGGCCGTATTCGGGGTCGGCGTTGACCGGATCGATGTTGGCCAACAAGCCCACGGAGAACCCGACCGTACCGGCGACGAAGGCGAGCATGCTGCCGCCGAGCTGGGCCCTCCGGGCCACCTCCTGGTGGGAGCGAAGCGTCTTTGAGATAAAGGCGATCGTATAGGACCCCTGAACCAGCAGGACAAGGCTGAGCACGAGGACGAACGCCGGTGGGCTCGACTGGGAGACGTAGAGCACCAACAGGCCCACTCCTGCGGCGACATTCAGGATCGACAGCATGAAAGTAGCGGCCTTCATCAGGGCACCTCCTAAGAACGAACGCAGGTCGTGACGTAGTTGGCTCGCCAACGCGAAGCCCACGATGGACACCAACCCGAGAGTCCACCGCCACCGCCGCCAGCGGCCTTCGATGACGTCATACTCCGCCTCATGGGCAACCACCCACTGGCGCCGGGGAGATGGCACGATGGCGGCGAGGATGCGATGCCCCCGGCTCATGTGCTGCCTTGCAATGGTCTGGGCACAACCCGTCCAGGGGCGTTCCGGGCCGCCTGAGCGGCGAACTGTCCGCCCTTTGCCGTGAGCCGGTAGAGGTGGCGAGGGGGGCGGCCCGCTGCTGTGGGCTCCCAGCGGGATTCGAGGTATCCGCGATCGGCGAGGCGCATGAGCAGCGGGTAGAGGGTTCCTGAGGCGATCCCGGTCTCCCGGGAGAGCTCGTACCCATGGCGCCACCGGGCAGGATCGTCCGCGAGGAACTCGAGTACGGCACGGGTCTGGCCTGAGGGGGAACGCTGACGGGTCATGTGTTGACTCTATATATATAGAGTTATTGTGTCAACCGTCACAAAACCGGTCCTAGCCAACCATTTAGCGAGCGTCGGACCCGTCCGGACTGACCGGAATGCCTGAAGTCGGCCCCGTTCTCACAACCTGGTGGGCCCGCGTCGCAAGATACATTCCGGAGAGGATCAGAAAGATGGCCAAAGGGATGTGGATCATCTCAAACCAGCGGACGTCCTCAATTCCATAACCGAACACGTGCACCTGAACATTCCACAGTGCGACCCATCCCACGGTCCACCAACCGATACGCGTCTCGCGAGGGAACTGAGCCCTGAAGGCCAACGGGATCAGCACCAAAATCGCGAAATAGCCGGAGAGCTCACCAACGATCCCGTGGGCGTCGATGAAGACCGAGTCGCCTTCAGAGTAAAACGCGCCAAAAAGAAAACCCTGAAGAAACACGACTCCTGCGACGAGGAACGTTAGCCAAACATAAACCCGCGCAATCTGGGGCCGACCGACAATCATCTCATCGACCTCCCGTCGACCGCTTCCGTTGCATGTGATTCGGCGTCCGACTCATCCGGTTCCTCCCACCGTTGCCGGTCCCAGACATTGTGATGTCGTCCCGTGACCATGATTCCCGCCTCTCTATTGAATGTTCTCAGTGAGTTATCAGGCTGAGCGTGAGCACCGGCAAACCGGCCGCCGACGTAAACCTACGTGCGTGGTTCCATGCCGTCCAGTAGTCCTACCACTCGAGCCCAAACCCGACCGGAGAGTCGCAGCGGATGGCTACGACTGAGCGACGCCCCGGTACCCGGCGCGAGACCCGACGCAACATGAGCTGGCTCCGATCTCCTCCGGTTCTCGACCCGATCCTGGGTACTGGTACGTATGTGACACAATGGACCGGAGCCGTCGGGCCGGCGGTCGGCTGAGGAGGCACCATGGCGAACAAGGACAAGGGCGGAAGGAGCAGCAAGAAGGCTGCATCCAAGAGCCTGAAAGAAAAGCGCCAGGCCAAGAAGGATAAGAGGGCGGCTAAGGGCAATTAGCGAACAGGCTTGCTGAGCGCCCTCAACCTATCGGGGGTCGATGCCCGCGCCGCGCGACCACACTTCAACCAGTCGCGCATAGGGGCCACCGGCCGCCACCAGCTCATCGTGGCGACCCTCGGCGATGATGCGGCCGTTATCGATCATTACGACCCGGTCGGCTCTCTGCGCCGTGTCGAGCCGGTGGGCGATGACAACGGCGGTGCGGGACTCGAAGACTGCGCTGAGAGCACCCTCCACCTTGGCCTCGGTCTCGGGGTCGAGATTGGAGGTCGCTTCATCAAGAACGATCACGGCAGGATCGGCCAGGAACGCCCGAGCCAGGGCCACCAGTTGTCGCTCCCCTGCGGAGAAGCGTGCACCCCTCTCTCGCACCTCGGTGTCGAGGCCATCCGGCAGGGATTCGATCCAGTCGTCGATCTGCATCTCGATGCTCACGGCTCGGATCTGACGGTCGTCGGCGTCGGGCTTGGCGTATCGCAGGTTGTCGCGCAGGGTGCCGTTGAAGAGGAACCCCTCCTGGGGGATGAGGCTTATCGTTTTGGCCCGGGATGCGAACGTCAGGTCGCGCAAGTCGTGACCGTCTAATGTCACCGAGCCTTCGGTCGGGTCGTAGAACCGCAGCAAGAGCTTGGCGATAGTCGTCTTCCCGGCGCCGGTCTCTCCCACCACCGCCACCCGTTCACCCGGAGCAACAGACAACTCGATGCCATCGAGAACCGGTGTGCCGGGCACGTACTCGAAGCCGATACCCCTGATCTCGATTGCCCCTGCCACCGGAGGTGTCAGGTCGATGGCCTGGGCGCTCTCGACAATCGTCGGAGAAGTATCGAAAAGACGGAACACTTTGCCGAGGGCAGCCATCGCAGACTGAACCTGGTTATAGATGTGAGAAAGGTTGATGATCGGCTGGAAGAACCAGTCGAGGTAGAACAGGAACGCCACCAACGATCCGAAGGTGAGGTCCCCGTCCAGCACCCGCCTTCCGCCGAAGAACAAGACAGAGCCGATGGCCACAGTCCTGAGAAACGCCACTCCCGGGAAGTACCACGCAATGGCCTTGGCAGCCCGCATGTTGGCCTGGTAGTAGTCCTCGTTGACGCGTCCGAAAGCCCCCGCCTGCTCACCCTCCTGGGTGAACGCCTGCACAACCCGCACCCCGGTGATGCCTTCCTGGAGGCTGGCGAGCACACGCCCGATGGTCTCGCGTACGTCCCGGTAGGCGCGCCCTGCGAAGTGCTGAAACACATAGCTGGTGGCAAGGACCATGAGGATGATCAGGAACACAACTCCTGCCAGGCGCCAGTCGACCGCCACCATCACCGCAGCGACCCCGACCACCGTGAGCAGGCTGGTGAGGAAGGTAACGGCGCCTTCCTCCACAAACTCAGTGAGGGAGTCGATGTCCGACGTCATCCGACTCACCAGGACTCCTGCCTTTGACCGGGCGAAGAACCCCATGTCGAGTGAGACGAGATGTCGAAAAAGGGTGGTGCGCAACAGCAGAAGGTAACGCTCGCCCAACCAGGCCACTGCGAATTGAGCCAGCCTTTGAGCGAAATACTGAATGACAAGTAGGCCGATAAAGACGAGGGACGCCGAGGCGATGACGCCCTTGTTGCCGGCGTTGATTCCTTCGTCGATGCCGGTGCGAACCGCCAGAGGCCCTAGCAAACGGGCCAGTGTCGCCAGCACGGCGCTGGCAAGGGCCCCGGCGGCCGGCAGCTTGAGCTCGCGACCCAACCTGGCCGCGCGCCGCAGCAAGGAACGTTGCGTCTCAGTGGCGGCGGGCACGGTCATTGCGGCACTGCCTCCTGGGCGAGCACCTCGGCGTAACGAGGAGATCCTCGCAGTAGGTCATCGTGGCGACCCACTGCTACGACGTCGCCGTCGTCGATGAACACCACCTGGTCCACGAGGCTGAGGGTGGAGGTCCGGTGGGCGATGATGATGGTCGTACGGCCTTCCATGACGTGCTCGAGTGCTGCCAACATTTCGGCTTCGACGATGGCGTCGACCGACGAAGTGGCATCATCAAGAATCAGCACCCGGGGGTCCCGGAGCACCGCCCGGGCTAGGGCAACCCGCTGGCGCTGGCCGCCGGATAATGAGTAGCCCCGTTCTCCCACCACCGTTTCGTACCCTTCCGGCATTTCGCAGATGAAGTGATGCGCCTGGGCGAGCCTGGCTGCCAACCGCACCTGATCGTCGGTGGCGGTTGTGTTGCCGAAAGCGATGTTCTCGCGCACGGAGGCCGAAAAGAGGAACGTCTCCTGGAACACGAGCGCCACCTCTCGACGGAGCTCATCGAGGCGAATATTGCGCACATCGACCCCGTCGAGCGAGACGGTGCCGCTGGTGGCGTCGTAGAACCGTGGGATGAGGTGGGCGAGGGTTGTCTTCCCGGACGCGGTGGCTCCCACCAGAGCTACGGATGTGCCGCCCGGAATCACCAGATCCACATTTCGTAGAACCGGCGGGCCGCCCGGGTATGAGAAGCCGGCATCGATGAAGCGCACTTCCCCGGCACCATCCGTCAGGGGCTGCGGCTTGTCGGCATCGATGATCTCCGGGGCCTCCTGCAGCAGTACGTCTATGCGGGTGGCCGCAGCCGCCGCGCGAGGAACTTGAGCGAAGAACCAGCCGGTGATGCGCAGCGGAAACACCAGCACCGTCAAATATTGAATAAAGGCAACGAACTCGCCGATGGTGAGATCGCCGTCGACCACCCGGACTCCGCCGAGCCACAGCA
>CAXMOO010000208.1:0-20018 GCA_964195005.1 uncultured Gammaproteobacteria bacterium | reverse complement strand
AGACTCACCTTGGCTGGGCGGCGGGCCAGGGGTGGCAGCCATTCAAGGGTTCCACCGAAGCCAGCAAGGGCGCTCCGCCCTGGCAGCGAGTAGCAAGCCCGGTTTTCGATGGCGCTCGCGAGGAAGAGATCGCCGAGCTCCTGGTGAATGCCCATCCCAACCGGGACGGCACCAAGCTCGTGAACGACGAAGGGAAGGCGATGCTTTTCGACGGGCGCAACGGCCGTCCCCTCGATCAGCCGGTCACGGTTGGCTATCTGTACATTCTCAAGCTCCTCCACCTGGTGGATGACAAGATCCACGCTCGCTCAACGGGGCCCTATTCGATGATCACCCAGCAGCCGCTTGGTGGAAAAGCCCAATTTGGCGGTCAGCGCTTCGGGGAGATGGAAGTGTGGGCCCTGGAGGCATATGGAGCCGCATATGCCCTTCAGGAGCTGCTCACCATCAAGTCGGATGACGTCAACGGCCGCGTCAAGGTGTACGAGGCCATCGTCAAGGGTGAGAATATCCCCGAGCCGGGAATACCGGAGTCGTTCAAAGTATTGGTGAAGGAAATGCAGTCGTTGTGCCTCAACGTCGAGATGCTCTCGGCCGGCGAGGAAGTGGAGCTCAAAGAGCTCGACGACGACGTGTTTCGCACCGCAGAGTCATTGGGTATCGACATCTCCCGTCCAGAGCGGACTGAACCTTAGGAGGCCACCGGCGTGCCACAACTTTTTGATGAGCTGAAGATCGGCCTGGCAAGTGCCGACGAGATCCGCGCGTGGTCTTACGGTGAGGTCAAGAAGCCCGAGACCATCAACTACCGCACCCTCAAGCCGGAGAAGGACGGCTTGTTCGATGAGCGGATCTTTGGGCCCTCCCGGGACTGGGAGTGCTACTGCGGCAAGTACAAGCGGGTCCGTTTCCGGGGCGTTGTTTGCGAGCGGTGTGGAGTCGAAGTCACCCGCTCCAAGGTTCGCCGTGAGCGAATGGCACACATCGAGCTGGCAGCTCCGGTCACCCACATTTGGTACTTCAAGGGAGTGCCAAGTCGTCTGGGATACCTGCTCGACATGTCGCCCAAAGAGCTCGAGAAGATCATCTATTTCGCCGCCTACCTCGTCACTTCCGTGGATGACGAGAAGCGCCAGAAGGATCTCCCGGACTTAGAGGAAGCGCTCGGTGTCGAGCTCGAGGCTGTTGCTGCCGAGTTTGTCGAATGGGAGGGTACGCGTCGCGAGCGCCTCGAAGAGGAGCTTTCACAGATGGAGGAAGGTGGCGCCAAGACTCAGGAAATCAATGCCCGCCGCCGCGAGGTCGAGAAGGAGATAAAGGACCGCAAGGAGCGCTCCGAAGGCGAAGCCGAGTTGGTGCAGGAAGCGTTCGACACGCTGCGCACGATGAAGCCGAAGTCGATCATCGAGTCGGAGGCCCTGTGGCGTGAGGTTGTCGACCGTTACGACGCCTACTACTCAGGCGGCATGGGTGCCGAGGCCGTGCGGGATCTGTTGGGTCGGCTCGATCTGGATGCCGAGATCCAGCAGCTGCGCGAAGATCTCGAAGCCAAGTCGGCCCAGCGCCGGCAACGCGCCACCAAGCGGCTCAAAGTGGTCACTCCCTTCCAAGAAGGCCGCAATTCGCCGCTAGCCATGGTGCTGGGAGCTGTTCCGGTCATACCTCCCGATCTGCGCCCGATGGTGCAGCTCGACGGCGGCCGGTTCGCCACCAGCGATCTCAACGATCTCTACCGGCGGGTCATCAATCGTAACAACCGACTGAAGCGGCTTCTCGATCTGGGTGCTCCCGAAATCATCGTTAACAACGAGAAGCGAATGTTGCAGGAGGCGGTTGACGCGCTGTTCGACAACGGCCGCCGCGGCCGCGCAGTCACCGGACCCGGCAACCGACCCCTGAAATCTCTGTCAGACATGCTCAAGGGCAAGCAAGGGCGTTTCCGGCAGAACTTGCTTGGAAAGCGAGTCGACTACTCGGGCCGTTCCGTCATAGTGGTCGGTCCCCAGCTCAAGCTTCACCAGTGTGGCCTGCCGAAGAAGATGGCGCTCGAGCTGTTCAAGCCCTTCGTCATGAAGCGGCTTGTGGATCTCGACCTCGCTCAGAACATCAAGTCGGCCAAGCGGATGGTGGAGCGAGCCCGTCCCCAGGTGTGGGACGTTCTGTCGGAGGTAATTCAGGAACACCCCGTCCTGTTGAACCGGGCCCCCACCCTGCACCGGTTGGGCATCCAGGCCTTCGAACCAGTGCTGGTGGAGGGCAAGGCCATTCAGATCCACCCGCTGGTGTGCGAGGCATTCAACGCTGACTTTGACGGTGACCAGATGGCAGTCCACTTGCCGCTGTCGGCCGAGGCCCAGGCTGAGGCCCGCATCCTCATGCTGTCCACCAACAACATGCGGTCGCCGGCTAGCGGCCGCCCCATAATCACCCCCTCGCAAGACATGGTCATCGGTGTGTACTACCTGTCCGAGCTAGTTGAAGACGCCCTCGGCGCTGGTCGAGTTTTTGTTGACATCAACGAGGCCGTCATGGCATACGAGCAGGGCGAACTGTCCCTGCACGCCCCCATCTCGCTGCGTCTTGGTGAGTTGGCAGGCGATCCGGAACTGCACGCGGCCCTCAAGGCTCGCGTCGGTCACTTCTTTACCGATGAGCCGGTGGATGGTGACGCCGTCACAGAAACGACGCTGGGCAGGGCTCTACTCAACCGGGCCTTGCCGAAGGACTTTCCGTATGTCGAGGCTCCGATCGTGAGGGCCGATATTCGGGTGCTGGTTGAAGAAATCATCGATCGATTCGACAAGGCGGTCGTTCAGCACACCCTCGACGAGATCAAGGACCTCGGGTTCGCCTACGCAACCCAGGCGGGCCTCACCATCGCGCTCGACGACGTCAAGACGCCTCCCGAGAAACAGGAAATTCTTGCGGAGTTCGAAGAGCGAGCTGCCAAGGTAGAGCAGCTCTATCAGCAGGGCGTAATCACCGACGACGAGCGGCGCCAGGAGCTCATCGAGATCTGGACGGAAGCTACCGACCAGGTGAAGGACGCTATGGAAGCCACGATGAAGAAGGACCGCTTCAATCCCATCGACATGATGGTTCGCTCCGGAGCCCGTGGAAACATCATGCAGGTGCGCCAGATTGCCGGCATGCGCGGTCTGGTGGCCAACCCGCGCGGTGACATCATTCCCCGGCCGATCATCTCCAATTTCCGCGAAGGGCTCTCGGTGCTCGAGTATTTCATTTCAACCCACGGTGCCCGCAAGGGACTGGCCGACACCGCCCTGCGAACGGCCGACTCCGGCTATCTGACGCGGCGTCTGGTAGACGTCAGCCAGGAAGTGATCACTCGCGAGGAGGATTGCGAGACCGATCGCGGCATCTCCATCGCTATTCGAGAAAACGGCCAGTCGATCCGCAACCTGCGCAGCCGCATCTTCGGCCGGGTGCTGGCAGACGACGTCCGGGTGGAGCGCAAACTGGTTAAGACCGCTGAAGGCGCCACCCTCAAGGCCGGAAAACTCATCGGCAAGCTGGAGCTAACAGCCCTAGAAGCGGCGGAGGAAGTTGAAACCGTCCGGTGCCGGTCGGTGCTCACATGCGAGACCCGGTTTGGCATTTGCGGCACGTGCTACGGCCTGTCGTTGGCGACGGGGAATTTCGTGGAGATGGGAGAGGCGGTTGGGATTGTGGCCGCCCAGTCCATCGGAGAGCCCGGCACTCAGCTCACTATGCGCACATTTCACACCGGTGGTGTTGCCGGAGAGGACATCACCCATGGACTGCCCCGTGTTGTTGAGCTGTTTGAGGCTCGCACCCCGAAGGGGAAGGCAATACTCGCTTCCGAGGGCGGGACCATCAAGATCGTCGAGAGCGAGGATGACGGACGGTCCGTCATCGTAGTTGGCAAGGACGAGGAGCTGGAGTATCCGTTGCCCCGTCGAGCCCGTCTGCGGGTTTCTCACGGAGACGTCGTCGAGCCGGGCACCCGGCTCACAGAAGGTCCGCTCGACCCCAAGGAGGTCCTGGAAATCCAGGGTGTCCGCGCCGCCCAGCAGTACCTCGTAGACCAGGTGCAGGAGGTCTACCGCAGCCAGGGCGTTGACATCCACGACAAACACATCGAGATGATCGTGCGGCAGATGCTGCGCAGAGTGCGAGTGGTATCGCCCGGCGACACCGATTTTCTGCCGGCAGAGCTGGTCGACGACCGTCTATTCCTGGAAACCAACCGTGAGGTTGTCAGCAAGAAGAAGTCCCCGGCCGAAGGGCGGCCCGAGTTGATGGGGATCACCAAGGCATCGCTGGCTACCGACTCATGGTTGTCCGCGGCGTCGTTCCAGGAGACAACCAGGGTCCTGACCGAGGCGGCGTTGCAGTCGAAGTCCGATTTTCTGCGAGGCCTCAAAGAGAATGTGATCATCGGAAAGCTCATTCCGGCTGGGACCGGATCAGATCAGTACCAGGTAGTCCAGCCCAGCCTGCCCAATGCCACGGTGATGACGCCGATGGATCTCTTCGGCGAGGTCGGTGGTGACGGGGCGGGAGGCGACGAGCTTCCGGCAGACCCGGCCGAATGGCTTGCTTCACTCGGTGCCAAGCAGAGCGATGGAGAACCCGAGGAATAGGCAACAAGCAGTAAACAGTAGGCAAGAATCGACTGTTGACTGGAGTTTGCTGACTGCTGACTGCTGACTGCTGACTGCTGACTGCTGACTGCTGACTGCTGTCTGCTGTCTGCTGTCTGCTTTCTGCCCGTTACGTTGTTGTTACGAACCAGCGGTCCTATACTCTTGGTCCCGCGTATTGGCGCGCTACGTTCGCTCCCAGAGGGTCCTTCAGTCCCGACCAGTTGAAGGATTGACCCACGGGAGGCGGACCTCATAGGTCGGCGGTTTCACTCGCTGAGTGAGGCGCCGGCTTTGCGCGTGTCTGATGTGAGTGAGTGTCCATGAGGCAGGGCACCTGAAGGATTTGAGAATGCCGTGCGGAGGCCTCGTTTGCCGCACAAGAAGAGAGAGCGCAAGTGCCGACCATTCAACAGCTGGTCCGTCAGGGCCGGACGCCGAAGGGCAAGAAGGAGAAGACGCCGGGTCTCGGTGGTTCACCCCAACGCCGGGGAGTTTGCACGCGCGTTTACACAGTCACTCCCAAGAAGCCCAACTCGGCCCTCCGTAAGGTCTGTCGAGTCCGGCTCACGTCGGGAGTTGAGGTAACGGCCTACATTCCCGGTGAGGGTCACAATCTCCAGGAGCACTCGATAGTTCTCGTCCGCGGAGGACGGGTTAAAGACCTGCCGGGTATCCGCTACAAGGTAATCCGGGGGGTGCTGGACGCCGCCGGTGTCACCGAGCGGAATCAGTCGCGTTCCCGCTATGGATCGAAGAAGGGCTAGCCATGCGCCGCTCAGCAGCTGAGGTTCGCAAGGTCGCGCCCGATCCCGTTTATGGGTCGGTATTGGTCAGCCAGGTCGTGAACAAGGTCCTCTGGAAAGGCAAGAAAGAACTAGCTCGCAAGATCGTTTACGACGCTTTGACGATGGTTGAGCAACGCCGGGGCGATGACCCGATCAACACGCTCAAACGCGCGATCGACAACCTGCGCCCATCCGTTGAGGTGCGCTCCCGACGCGTGGGAGGCTCCTCGTACCAGGTACCGGTAGAGGTGCGGCCGAGCCGCTCCGATACCCTGGCGGTGCGCTGGCTCGTCGGCTTCGCCAGGGCCCGGCGTGAAAAAACTATGGTCGAGCGGCTGGCGAATGAAATCCTCGACGCCGCCGACAACACCGGCGCTGCTATCAAAAAGCGCGATGACATTCACAAGATGGCCGAGTCCAACAAGGCCTTCGCCCACTACCGCTGGTAAAACGCCATGTCTCAACGCCCCTACCCTCTCGAAGACGTTCGCAACATCGGCATCATGGCTCACATCGACGCTGGTAAGACCACCACTACCGAGCGAATCCTCTACTACACCGGCCGCACCTACAAGCTGGGTGAGGTCCATGAGGGTGCCGCGGTCATGGATTGGATGGAGCAGGAGCAGGAGCGCGGCATCACCATCACCTCGGCCGCCACCACCTGCCAGTGGCGGGATGAGTGGATCAATATCATCGACACTCCGGGACACGTCGATTTCACGGTCGAGGTCGAGCGGTCATTGCGAGTGCTCGATGGGGCTGTAGCCGTCTTTGATGGGGTGGCCGGGGTAGAACCGCAGACCGAAACTGTATGGCGCCAGGCCGACAAATACCAGGTGCCCCGGATCAGTTTCATCAACAAGATGGACCGGGTTGGGGCGGATTTCCTTGCCGGCGTGGACTCGATGAAGGAGCGGCTCGGCGCCAACCCTGTCATAATTCAACTCCCCATCGGCTCCGAGGCCGAATTCGTCGGAGTGGTGGATTTAGTGCGGATGAAGGCCCTGGTGTGGAAGGACGAAGACCTGGGGACCAACTGGGATGAGATCGAAATCCCCGATGACCTCATCGCTCAGGCTAAGGAGTATCAGCACTACCTCATGGAGGCCGTAGCCGAAATCGACGACCGGCTCCTTACTCGTTACATCGAAGAAGGCTTCCTCGGGGAGGAGGATCTCAAAGAGGGCATCCGCATTGGCACGATCAACCTGGAGTTCACGCCCGTCATTTGCGGCAGTGCTTTCAAGAACAAAGGCGTGCAGCCGCTCCTCGATGCCGTAGTCGACTACCTGCCGAGCCCCATGGACCTGCCACCCCTACAGGGTTTCAAGCCGGGCCATGAGGACGAGACCATGGAGCGCAAACCGAACGACGATGAGCCTTTCTCCGCTATCGCGTTCAAGATCATGAGCGATCCGTACGTCGGCAAGCTGACTTACTTCCGGGTCTACTCAGGCACGGTCGACAAGGGCGACACGGTCATGAACTCCACCCGCGGCAAGAAGGAGCGTTTCGGCCGTCTGCTGCGGATGCATGCCGCTTCTCAGGAGGACATAGACGCCGTCTTCACCGGGGACATAGTCGCGGCCATCGGCATGAAAGCCACCCGCACCGGCGACACGCTTTGCGCCATCGACAGCCCGATCGTTCTCGAGTCGATGACCTTTCCGGAGCCGGTCATCTCCGTGGCCATCGAGCCCAAGACCAAGAGCGACCAGGAGAAGCTGGGTGAGGCCCTGCAACGCCTGTCCGAGGAAGACCCCACCTTTGTGGTCCATAGCGACGAGGAGACCGGCCAGACGATCATTGCCGGTATGGGTGAGCTTCACCTCGATGTGCTCGTCGATCGCATGGTGCGGGAGTTCCATGTCGGTGCCAATGTCGGCCGCCCCCAGGTGGCCTACCGCGAGACCATAAAGAAGGCCGTTGAGAAGATTGACGGCAAGTACATCAAGCAATCGGGTGGTCGGGGTCAGTATGGCCACGCCGTCATAAACCTCGAGCCGGCCCAGCCCGGAGAGGGTTTCGAGTTCATCGACAAGATCACAGGCGGCCGTGTGCCGCGGGAGTACATTCCCGCCGTCGAGAAGGGAATCCGGGACGCGCTCGAGAGTGGTGTGTTGGCCGGTTATCCACTGGTGGATCTTCGTGCCACGCTCGTTGACGGCTCTTTTCACAACGTTGATTCGAACGAGATGTCATTTCGCATTGCCGGGTCGATTGCTCTACAGGAAGCGGCCCGCCGGGCCGGGATCAAGTTGCTCGAGCCGGTCATGGAGATCGAGGTCGTGACGCCCGAGGACTACATGGGTGACGTCATCGGTGATATTTCATCTCGGCGAGGCAAGGTGGAGAGCATGGACCATCGAGGCAATGGTCGGGTTGTGACCGCGCTGGTGCCCCTTTCCGAGATGTTTGGTTATGCCACCGACTTGCGTTCCCAAACCCAGGGACGAGCGGCATTCAGCATGCAATTTCACTCTTATCAGGAAGTTCCAGGCAATATCGCTGAGGAAATCGTCAGGAAGATCCGCGGCGAGTAGTTAGAGGAGACAGTAATGGCAAAGGAAAAGTTCGAGCGGAACAAGCCACACGTAAACGTGGGAACCATGGGGCATATCGACCATGGCAAGACCACGTTGACCGCAGCTATCACCAAGGTGCTGTCTGAGTCCCAAGCAGGCACGGAATTCACTGCGTTTGATGAGATCGACAAGGCTCCGGAGGAAAGAGAGCGCGGTATTACGATCGCCATCGCCCACGTTGAGTATGAGACGGAGGCACGCCATTACGCCCACGTCGACATGCCCGGTCACGCCGACTACATCAAGAACATGATCACCGGCGCGGCTCAGGTCGACGGAGCCATCCTCGTAGTCTCGGCCGCCGACGGCCCCATGCCGCAGACTCGTGAGCACGTGCTGTTGGCTCGCCAGGTGGGCGTGCCCTACATTGTTGTGTACCTCAACAAGACCGACATGGTGGACGACGAGGAGCTTCTCGACCTCGTTGAGCTGGAAGTACGTGAGCTGCTGAGCGAATACGAGTTCCCCGGCGACGACGTTCCGGTCATCCGCGGCTCTGCGCTGAAAGCTCTCGAAGGCGACGACGACGCGGCAGCCTCAATCGTGGAGCTGATGGATGCTGTCGATTCTTACATCGAGCAGCCGGTGCGGGATACCGACAAGCCGTTCCAGATGCCCATCGAAGACGTGTTCTCGATCACCGGCCGTGGCACCGTTGTGACGGGCCGGGTGGAGCAAGGAACACTCGACGTCAATACCGAAGTGGAGATAGTTGGCATCAGGCCGACCAGCAAGACCACGGTCACCGGTGTGGAGATGTTCCGCAAGCTCCTTGACTCTGCTGTAGCGGGCGACAACGTCGGCCTTCTCCTACGCGGCGTCGACAAGGACGACGTGGAGCGGGGTCAGGTGGTTTGCCTACCGGGCTCCATCACGCCGCATACCAAGTTTGAGGCTCAGGTCTACATCCTGACCAAAGATGAGGGTGGACGCCATAACCCGTTCTTCTCCGGCTATCGGCCCCAGTTCTATTTCCGGACGACGGACGTGACAGGAAATGTCACGCTGCCGGAGGGGACCGAGATGGTGATGCCGGGCGACAACACCGAGATGACCGTCGAGCTCATCTCTCCCATCGCTATGGAAGAAGCTCTCCGGTTCGCAATCCGGGAAGGCGGCCGCACTGTCGGCGCCGGCCGCGTAACCAAGATTCTCGAGTAGGTAGATAGGTGGCAGACAACCAGAAAATCCGAATTCGCCTCAAGGCTTACGACCACGAAGTGGTCGATGAGTCCGCGCGCAAGATCGCCGAGACGGTGATTCGCACGCAGGCGAAGATCAAGGGCCCGGTGCCTTTGCCAACCCAGATCCATCGCTACTGCGTCATCCGCGGCCCCCATGTCGACAAGGACTCCCGGGAGCACTTCGAGATGCGGATTCACAAGCGCCTCATCGACATTATCGATCCGACCGCGAAGACGGTCGACTCTCTGATGCGCCTGGACCTGCCGGCTGGTGTGGAAGTGGAGATCAGGCTGTGAACGCCTTGCTCGGAGAGAAACTGGGCATGACCCAGCTCTTCGATGACGAGTCCCGCGCCATTCCGGTAACGGTGGTCAAGCTTGGCCCCTGTCGGGTGGTGCAGGTCAAGTCGACTGCAACCGACGGGTATGAGGCTGTGCAGATCTCCTATCGGGAACTTGACGCTCGCCACGTCAATAAACCGATGGCCGGTCACTTTGCCAAGGCCAACGTGCCCCCTTCGCGGCATCTGGTTGAGATCCGGGTTCCCGATGCCAGCGAATATTCAGTGGGCCAGGAGATAAACGTCGCCGACGTTCTCGAGGAAGGCCAGCGAGCAGATGTCGCCGGAATCAGCAAGGGCAAGGGCTTCAGCGGAGTCATGAAGCGCCACAACTTCTCGGGTCAGAGTGCCAGTCACGGCGTGCATCGGGTCCACCGCGCTCCGGGATCCATTGGAGCTTGCGCCACACCGGCCCGGGTGTTCAAGGGAATGCCGATGGCCGGGCGCATGGGCTCCGAGCGAAGCACCGTTCTCAACCTCGACATCGTCAAAGTGGATGCCGAGAGAGGGCTTGCCATGCTCGGCGGCTCGGTACCAGGTCCCAAAGGTTCGGTAGTTCTCGTCCGCCGGGCGGTGAAAGCCAATGGCTAGCAAAGTCACTGCCCCCCTCTTTGCAGCCGACGGAGCGGCCAATGGTGATGTGACGCTCGCCCCGGCCTTTTTCGGCATCGAGCCCAATATCCCGGTGATGCACCAGGTAGTGACCGCCCAGCTGGCTGCTGCTCGCGCCGGGACACACAGCACCAAAACGCGGTCCGAGGTCCGCGGTGGCGGCCGCAAGCCATGGCGTCAGAAGGGCCTGGGCCGTGCCCGGCACGGCTCGATCCGGTCACCGATCTGGGTGGGAGGCGGAGTCGCTCACGGTCCCAAGCCTCGGGACTACAGCCAGCGGACGCCTAAGAAGATGAAGCAGCTGGCTATGCGGTCGGCGCTGTCGGCCAGGGCCGGCGACGGCCAGGTACGGGTGGTGGAGGATCTCGCTTGGCCCGAGCCGAAGACCAGTCGCGCCCGGGAGCTGTTCGAGAAGATCGGAGCTGGCCCCAAGGTGCTCATAATCCTGAGCCCGGCCGACGAAACCGCTTATCTATCAATGCGCAATCTCCCGACGGTGATAACCAACGACAGTGGTCAGCTCAACACCTATGACGTGGTTTGGGCCGACACCATCGTTTTCACGTCTGAAACCCTCGACCAGGTAACCGGAGCCGCCGGATACGAAGTCTCCGAATCGGACTTCGTCAAAGATGAGTCCGGGTCGCCGGTCGAAGACTATGAGGCGTCAGAGGATGGTGATGGATGAAGAATCCACGCGACATCATCATCGAGCCGGTGGTCTCGGAGAAGGCCTACGACGGGATCGATAATCACAATTCCTACACGTTTCTGGTTGATCCTCGGGCCAGCAAGCCCGAGATCCGCCTTGCCATCGAGTCGATCTTTGATGTCGAGGTGGCGTCGGTCAACACGCTCAACCGTAAGGGTAAACGCCGTCGGTCCGGCGACAAGATCGGCCGCACTGCCCACACCAAGCGGGCCATGGTCACACTCGCGGACGGCGAGTCAATCGACATCTTCGAGGTATAGCGATGCCGACCAAGCGATATAAGCCAACCTCACCCGGGCGTCGGTTCCAGACGGTCTCCGATTTCGCCGAGATCACCAAAACGAAGCCGGAAAAGAGGCTGCTCGAACCGCAAAAGCGTTCCAGCGGTCGCAACATTCACGGGCGAATAACTTCACGCCATCGGGGAGGTGGCCACAAACGCCGCTATCGCGTCGTCGACTTCCGCCGCAATAAGGACGCTGTTCCCGCCAAGGTGGCGGCGATTGAATACGACCCCAACCGCAATGCCCGCCTCGCGTTGCTCAACTATTACGACGGCGAGAAGCGCTACATCCTCGCTCCGGTCGGCGTCGAGGTAGGAACGGTTCTGGAGTCCGGCCCCAAGGCCGAGATTCGTGTTGGGAACTCCCTGCCATTGCGCAACATTCCGGCCGGCACAGTGGTGCACGCCATTGAATTGCGACCAGGTGGTGGAGCCAAGATGGCCCGCTCGGGCGGGGCTGCCGTTCAGCTCGTGGCCAAGGAGGGTAAGTACGCTTTGCTGCGCTTGCCGTCCGGCGAAATGCGCAACGTCCCGCTTGATTCCCGGGCCACCATTGGCCAGGTAGGCAACACCGAAGCCGAGCTAGTCAAGATCGGCAAGGCCGGCCGCAACCGCTGGAAGGGCAAACGCCCCCAGAGCCGTGGCGTGGCCATGAACCCGGTAGACCATCCCCTGGGCGGCGGCGAGGGCAAGAGCTCGGGTGGTCGTCACCCCGTCAGCCCCTGGGGCAAGCCTGAGGGCCGCACCCGCCAGAAGAACAAGGACAGCGACCGATACAGAGTCCGCCGCCGATCGAAGAAGCGTCGGAAGTAATGGGCAGGGAGTAATGACACGCAGTCTGAAAAAGGGTCCCTTCGTGGACGAGCACCTCATGAAGAAGGTCGAGGAGCTGAACAACAGCAACGACAGGAGAGTTATCCGAACCTGGAGTCGCCGGTCGACGATCTTCCCGGAGATGGTGGGGCACACGATCGCGGTTCACGACGGCCGCAAGCACGTGCCGGTCTACATCACCGAGTCGATGGTGGGGCACAAGCTCGGCGAGTTCGCCCCCACCCGCACTTTCCGGGGTCACTCGGCTTCGGGGTCGAGGATCAAGCGGGAGATGACATGATTGTTAAGGCTCGAGCAGGGTATGTTCGCCAGTCACCATTCAAGGTGCGGCTCGTACTCGACCTCATCCGCGGCTTACCCGTGGACGAGGCCCGTAGCACCTTGAAGTTCACCAACCGGCGGGCGGCTGGAGCCGTATCCAAGGTTCTCGAATCGGCGGTGGCCAATGCCGAGCACAACAACGCTCTCGATGTTGATCAGCTCTATGTCGCAGAGGCTCATGCCGGCGAGGGTCCCACTCTCAAGCGGTTCCGAGCGAGGGCGCGGGGCAGGGTAGGCCGGATCCAGAAACGGACGAGTCACATCGTGGTCGGTGTCGCCGAACGGGAAGAGCAGGTGCACTGATGGGCCAGAAGATCCACCCATACGGATTCCGGTTGGGCATAGTCACCGATTGGAAATCACGTTGGCACGCCGACAAGGGCTATGCCGACCTGGTCAACGAGGACTCCGATATTCGCGACTACCTGCGAGGCGAGCTCCTACGCGGAGCAGTATCTCGGATAGATATCGAGCGAATCGGCGATCGGATCCAGGTGGACGTCCACACTGCCCGGCCCGGCGTGGTTATCGGCCGCCGCGGCGTGGAGGCTGATCGGTTGCGGGCAGGCCTCGACAAAATCTCCGGTCGGCCGGTGAAACTCAATGTGGTCGAGGTGAAAGATCCCGAGACCGATGCCCAGCTGCTTGCCCGCGGCATTGCCGATCAGCTCCAGGGCAGGGTGGCCTTTCGTCGCGCGATGAAGCGCGGTGTCCAGAGCGCCATGAAGGCCGGGGCCCAGGGCGTGCGAGTCGAAGCCAAGGGGCGTCTCGGCGGCAGCGATATGGGCCGCCGGGAGTGGTACCGGGAGGGGCGTGTCCCGCTGCACACTTTGCGAGCCGACGTCGACTATGGCCAGGCCACTGCCCGCACCACGGTGGGTGCGATCGGAATCAAGGTTTGGGTCTACAAGGGAGATGTCGTCCCCTCGCTCGCCACCACCCGCGAGAAGATCGCAGCCGAGGCTGCGCTGGCCGCCGGGGGGCCCTCGCATATGGCGCCAATCAAGGCCCGGGCCGAGGAGGCCGCAGGGAAAGATCGTTCCGCTCGCCTGATTGAAGCCGGTGGCGGCAAGCGGTTGATCGAGGCCGGAGGCGGCAAGCGCAAAGGTGAATCCCACCGGGTTGATACGGGGTCGGCCGCGAGCGAGTTTCAGAGTGCCAGGGCCGAGAGCGACGAGGGGGTCGACGACCTGGCGGTTGAAGCTCAGGCGGTCGAGGCTGAGGCGGCCGAAGAGGTCGAAGTGGAGGCGGCAGTTGAAACCGCAGAGACCGTCGAGGCGACTGAGGCGGCGGATCTCGAAGCGGCAGTTGAAACCGCGGAGAACGTAGAGGCGGCCGAGGCGAAACCGAAGTCAGCCGACACCGACGCAGAGGTTGAGCCCGAAAGCGGTGATGCCGCTGAGGAGGACGCCTGATGTTGATGCCAAAGCGGACCAAATTCCGTAAGCAACATCGGGGGCGTCGGGCCGGCACCACCAAGGGCGGTGGCAGCGTGACTTTTGGGGACTACGGGCTGCAAGCGCTCGGGGCAGGCTGGATTACCGCCCGCCAAATCGAGGCCGCTCGAATCGCCATGACCCGTCACATCAAGCGTGGAGGCAAGGTGTGGATCACGATCTTCCCCGATAAGCCGGTCACCGAAAAGCCGGCTGAGACCCGGATGGGCTCCGGGAAGGGCAACCCCGAATATTGGGTAGCCGTCGTGAAGCCGGGACGAGTGATGTTCGAGCTTTCGGGGGTAGCCGAGCCACTGGCGCGCGAAGCGATGCGCCTGGCAGGCCACAAATTGCCGATCCGCACCAAATTTGTGACCCGGGAGGACACATGAATGCCACCGAGCTTCGCAGCATGTCGTACGACGACCTGGCGGATAAGCTGGACGAGTCGAAGAAGGAATTGTTCAACCTTCGGTTCCAATTCGCGACGAATCAGCTCGACAACACCGCCCGGCTCGGTCAGGTTCGCCGCGAGATAGCCCGTATCGCCACGATCATGCGGAACATGGAGATTGAGGCGTACTACGCCACGGAGGCGGCCAATGACTGATCGTCCAAAGCGCAAGAGCAGAGTCGGCGTCGTCGTGTCGGATAAGCGCGACCGGACCGTTACGGTTGAGGTTTCTTCCACCGTGCTGCACCAGCGGTACAAGAAGACCATCAACACAAGCACGAGGTTCCACGCCCACGATGAGGCCAACGATGCCCGCATGGGCGACACGGTTCGTCTCGAGGAGACCAGGCCCTACTCGAAGACCAAACGGTGGCGGATGGCCGAGATCATAGAGCGAGCACAGTAACGATGATTCAACAAGAGAGCCGACTTCGAGTTGCCGACAACAGCGGGGCCCGTGAGGTCCTCTGCATTCGCGTGCTCGGTGGCTCGGGACGGCGCTACGCCTACGTCGGTGACGAGATTGTTTGCACCGTCAAGGACGCCATTCCGGGCGGGGCTGTGAAGAGGGGAGAGGTTGTCCGCGCCGTGGTGGTCCGCACGAAGAAGGAACGCCGCCGGAGCGATGGCACCTACATTCGCTTCGATGAGAACGCATGCGTTTTGCTCAACGAGCAAAGGCAGCCGCGGGGCACACGGATCTTTGGCCCGGTGGCGCGGGAGCTGCGCGACAAGAAGTTCATGCGTATCGTTTCGCTGGCTCCGGAGGTCTTGTGATGAAGCTCCGCTCAGGGGATCTCGTCAAGGTCATCACCGGCAAGGACGCCGGCAAAGAGGCCAAGATCGCTCGCATCATTCCCAAGAAGGGCCGTCTGATCGTGGAAGGGGTAGCAACCGCCAAGCGACACGAGAGACCAAGTGGCCAGACGATGCAGGGGGGGATCGTCGACAAAGACATGCCGATTGACGCCTCCAACGTGATGATTATCTGCAGCAAGTGCGGACCGACCAGGATCGGTGCCCGCTTCAAGGCCGACGGCACCAAGGTTCGAATCTGCGTGAAGTGTGAGGCGGACCTATGAGCCCGCGGCTAAAGGAGCAGTACGTGGCCGAGCTGAGAGCAGCCTTGCAAGAGGACCTCGGGCTCGACAACGTCATGCAAGTTCCCCGCCTCACCAAAATCGTGGTCAACATGGGCCTGGGAGACGCTTTGACCGACTCCAAGATCGTGGATGGAGCTCGCCAGGACCTCGCCATAATCACCGGTCAGGCACCCAGGGTGAATAGGGCCCGGAAGTCGATCGCCAACTTCAAACTGCGGCAAGGCAACGAGGTCGGTGTGTCTGTCACCCTGCGGGCCGATCGCATGTATGAGTTCCTGGACAGGTTGATTTCACTTGCAATACCCAGGGTGCGTGACTTCCGGGGCTTGAACCCGCGTTCGTTCGACGGGCGAGGCAATTACACGTTTGGCGTGACCGAGCAGCTGATCTTCCCGGAAATCGATTACGACGAGGTCGGCAAGATCGAAGGCATGGACATAACCATCGTCACCTCGGCCACAGATGACGCAGGCGGAAGAGCGCTGCTGCAAGCTTTCGGGTTCCCATTTCGTCAAGAGGAGGCCACCGTATAAATGGCTAAGAAAGCACTAATCGCCAAGGCCAACCGCAAGCCGAAGTACCCGGTGCGGGCCTACAACCGGTGCCGACGTTGCGGTCGCCCGAGAGCGTACATTCGCAAGTTCGGCATGTGCCGAATCTGTGTTCGCGAGCTGGCCCATCGTGGCGAGCTCCCCGGCGTGAGAAAGGCTTCCTGGTAGTGGTTACCGATCCAATCGCCGATATGCTCACTCGCATCCGCAACGCCAACATGCGGTTGTTGAAGGACGTCAGCATGCCGTCCTCTAAGGCCAAGGAAGAGGTCGCCAAGATCCTGGCCGCCGAAGGTTTTATAGCCGGTTTTGAGGTGACTCCGGCCGATCCCGGCAAGGAGCTGACGTTGAGCTTGCGTTACACCGAGGACCGAGAGCGAGTCATCAACGGCCTGCGCCGTGTTTCCAAGCCGGGTCGACGGGTATATCGCGGCTCGAAGGATCTTCCCTGGGTCCAGGGCGGGCTTGGGGTGGTGATCGTGTCGACATCGCAGGGCTTGTTAGTGGACCGCGAGTGTCGCCGGCGACGACTTGGCGGCGAGCTACTTTGTGAGGTTTGGTAAGTCATGAGTCGAATAGGCAAACAGCCGATACCGCTGCCGGAGGGCGTCGAGGTTGCAATCAATGATCAGGTCGTTGCCGTCAAGGGCGCCAAAGGAACGCTGGAGCGGACCTTCCCTGAGGAGGTCAGCTTCGCTCAGGAAGACGGAACCGTGCGCGTCGAGCGCAGCAGCGACGAGCGTCGCGCTCGAGCAATGCACGGCCTGTCCCGGGCCTTGCTGGCCAACATGGTGGCCGGCGTCTCGGAAGGGTTCACGAGGGAGCTTCAACTCGTTGGTGTTGGATATCGGGCAGCCCTCAATGGCAACAAACTCGAGCTTCAGGTCGGATTCTCCCATTCTGTAGAGATCGAAGCTCCCGACGGCATCGACTTCGAGGTTCCGGAGCCGACCCGAATCATCATCAGTGGTATTGACAATGAACGGGTCGGGCAGGTCTCGGCCAATGTTCGCAAGGTGCGGCCCCCAGAGCCATACAAGGGCAAGGGCATCCGATATGTGGATGAGCACGTTCGCCGGAAGGCCGGGAAGGCTGGAGCACCCGGGGCGGCAGTCTGATGGACCGTCGTAAAGCCCGTGATCGGCGCCATCGCCGGGTCCGCAAGAAGGTTCGTGGAACCGCCGAGCGGCCCCGCCTGGTGGTGTTCAAATCCAACCGCTATATCTACGCCCAGGTCGTCGATGACGACAGCGGCCGCACCCTGGCGGCGGCATCTTCGCTGGAGAAAGCCTTGCGGGCCAAGTCTCTTTCGCGTGAAACTGCCACCGAGGTGGGAAAGCTGGTGGTGCAGCGCGCCAAGGGAGCAGGCGTCGAGCAGGTCGTTTTCGACCGTGGCGGCTATCCGTACCACGGCCGGGTCCAGGCGCTGGCCGAAGCGGTCCGTGAAGCGGGAGTGAGGTTCTAAATCATGACTTCGAGAAGAAGAGGCACTGCCGATCGCACAGATGGGATCCAGCTTGACGAGCGGGTTATTCACGTAAACCGGGTCGCCAAGGTCGTTAAAGGTGGCAGGCGATTCTCGTTCACTGCGCTGGTTGCGGTAGGCGACAACAAGGGCAAGGTGGGCGTCGGTTATGGCAAGGCCAAAGAGGTGCCGGCCGCCATTCAGAAAGCGATCGAGATTGCCCGCAAGGAAATGTTCGTAGTACCCATGGCGGGCACGACGATCGTTCATCAGATCATCGGGCGCCACAGCGCCTCTCGAGTGCTCCTCAAGCCGGCCTCTCCTGGTACTGGAGTGATCGCGGGTGGAGCGGTGCGCCAGATCCTCGAAGCTGCCGGCATTCGCGACGTGCTGGCCAAGAGCCTTGGCTCACCTACTCACATCAACGTGGCCCGTGCAACCGTTGCCGGCCTGAAAGGCCAGCGGCGGCCCGAAGATGTTGCCTCCCTGCGCGGCAAGACTGCAGAGGAAATCACCCCTCCGGCACTGCTCGGGTCGTACCGGTCAACAGAGATCTCCCGCCGTAATTCGGCGGATGCAGGAAACTAGATGGCTAAGAAAGTCAAGATCACTTTGAAGAAGAGTCCCATCGGCGAGAGGCCCAAAACGAGGGCGACTGTTCGCAGCCTCGGATTACGGAGGATTCGCCAGACAGTTGAGCATGCCGACAGCCCCGACCTGAGAGGGATGCTTGCTCGCGTGCAGCATCTCGTGGATGTGGAGTAAGCGATGAAGCTTCATCACCTCAAACCGGCTCCCGGTTCGAAAAAACGCAAGATTCGCGTCGGGCGCGGCGAAGCCGGGCGGCGAGGCAAGACCGCCGGCCGTGGCACCAAAGGCACCGGGGCTCGTAACAAGCTGCGTCCGGGTTTTGAGGGCGGTCAACTTCCCCTTGCGCGGCGGGTTCCCAAGCTACGAGGCTTCAATCGCCCGCAAAAGGAATACTTCGCCCTGGTCAACGTCGGGAGACTGAGCGAGTTTCCGGCCAAGAGCACGGTGGGCCCTGATGAATTGCGGGCTGCCGGGTTAGTGAAGAAGCGGGGCCGGGTCAAGGTGCTCGGTGAAGGAGAGCTCGAGCATGCCGTTACGGTTCGGGCCCACGCCTTTAGCCTGGGGGCGGTTGAAAAGATCAAAGCGGCGGGCGGCACCGTCGAAGTGATCGACTAGAGGAGGTCGCGAGCAGTGCTGTCCGTCTTCCGGAATATGTTTCGTATTCCGGACCTACGCCGCAAGATTTTCTTTACCCTCTTCATCTTCCTCGTGTATCGGGTCGGAACTGCGATCCCATCACCTGGTGTCGATCTTGATGCGGTGGACCGGATCGCTCAGCAGGGCGAGCAGGGGGGAGTCATTGGGCTTATCAACCTGTTCAGTGGCGGTGCCCTCGAGCAACTGTCGGTTTTCGCTCTCGGAGTGCTTCCCTACATAACCGCGTCGATCATCATGCAGCTGCTCACCGTTGTGATCCCCCGTCTGCAGAAACTGCAAGAGGAGGGGGAGTCCGGCCGGCAGATCATCACTCAATGGACCCGGTACGCCACAGTGGCGCTCGCTGTGTTGCAGTCAACCGGCATCAGCTGGCTCATGGCCCAGGGCAGCCTCACCGGCGGTATCCCCATCATCACGGATTACAACACCGGCACTGCAGTGCTGATTGTCACCACCCTCACGGCAGGAACAGCGTTCGTGATGTGGCTCGGGGAGCTGATTACTCAGCGAGGCGTCGGCAATGGCATGTCGTTGCTCATCTTCATTAGCATCGTCAGTGCGCTCCCGGCTCAGTTCACGAATGCCTGGAACACGGCAGATCCCCGCGCTGAGTTCGCCATTCTGCTGGCGGTGTTCATGTTCATGGTCGTCGCCATCATCTTTGTGGAGCAGGGTCAGCGCCGGATCCCCATCCAGTTTGCCAAGCGGGTGCGCGGTCGCCGGGTGATGGGCGGCCAGGCCACCTACATTCCCCTGAAAGTCAACAACGCTGGTGTCATTCCCATCATCTTTGCCACCGCAGTGCTCTATTTCCCCACGCTGTTGGTGACGGTGATTCCTGCCGGCGATGCGGGATCTTTCTGGGACGGCGTGCGGCAATGGGTGGACAACTTCTCAGGCGCCGGCCAGAACCTGGGCCACAATGGTGCCGCCGTTAGCACCAACATGCAGTTGCTTTACATCCTCGTCCTATTCCTGTTGATCGTGTTCTTCACGTACTTCTATACCGCCATCCAGTTCGATCCGGTTAAACAGGCCGAGACTATTCAGCGACAGGGGGGCTTTGTGCCCGGGATCAGGCCCGGGCCTCCGACTGCGCGCCATCTCGAATACATCCTCAGCCGAATAACCCTTCCCGGGTCGCTCTTTCTGGGGACCGTGGCGATTCTTCCGACAATTGTCTCCATGATCTTTGATGTGACCTTTGCTTTCGGCGGCATCAGCATCCTCATCGTTGTCGGTGTGGCGTTGGAGACGATGAAACAGATCGAAAGCCAGCTGATGATGCGCAACTACGAAGGCTTCCTTGCTTGAGGTCGACAACTGAGATGAGTCATGGGTAGACGCCTGCTTATGCTCGGGCCCCCGGGGGCCGGCAAGGGCACTCAAGCTTCCCGGTTGGGGCGGGCCATCGGGATCCCGCATATCTCTACCGGAGACATGTTGCGAGCCGCAGTGGACGCCGGCACC
>CAXMOO010000207.1:0-2741 GCA_964195005.1 uncultured Gammaproteobacteria bacterium | reverse complement strand
TCGAACTCGTCGAAGAAGATGATCGACGGCGCGACCGATCTGGCGCGGGCGAAGAGCTCTCGAACGCCTCGCTCCGACTCGCCGACAAACTTGTCAAGCAGCTCGGCTCCTTTCACCGAGAAGAATGCTGCCCCGGCTTCGTGAGCCAGCGCCCGCGTCACGTAGGTCTTGCCTGTGCCGGGTGGCCCATGCAGCAGCAGTCCTCGCGGTGGTTCGATGCCCATCGACTCGAAGCGTTCCGGGTTTTGGATCGGCCAGATGACTGCCTCGGTGAGGCGTTGCTTCACGTCCTCCAGGTTCGCTACCCGCTCGAACCCGTAGGAAGGCAATTCTCCGAGGGACACGGAGCCAAGCGACGGGGTGGTCTCTCCGATGGCTGAGAGGACAGCTTCGGTAGTGGCATTCCCCTTGCTCTGTACGAGCATGGCGGATGCGTGGACGATGGCGGCAAGTATGTCGGCGCCCGAGAAACCGGCCGATTTGGCCGCTAACAGGCCGTAGTCGATTTTGCCATCAGTCGGTACCTTGCTCAGCGCCGCTTCGAATAGCAGGCGACGACGCTTCAAGTCGGGAGGGGGGATGACAAGGGTCCGCGGGAGCAGCGAGGAAGTGGCGATGGCGTCGTCGATTGCCTCCACAGAGGAGACGCCGAGGACACAAGCCGTGCGGGGCTTCTCAGCCACGCTGTCGAGGAACCAGCGCAGGATGGCTCCGGTCTGCGACTTGAACATCCCCTCGTCGCCGGCCACAGCGTCGAGCCGATCCAGAAAAATCACAGTCGGCCCGGTGGAACCTTTGACGGCCTTTTCCACGAGGTTCAGGAGCCTTTCTGGCTTGAAGACGAGCTCGAGCGAGACCTCTTCGACCCTGGCGCCGGATGCACCGGCTGCCGCATTCACCAGTTCCGATCTGCCGACGCCGCCCGGACCGGCCAGTATGACACCGGCCACTGAGGGCAGTCCCCAGGTGCCGGCCAGATCTCCAGGAGCGGTGAGGAGAGACAGCCAACCCGATAGGGTCTCGAGCTCGCGTTCGAGCCCGGCCAGCAACGCTTGAGCCGTTGTCGGGGGCTGTCCGGTGGGATGTCCCTCCGGCTGGGCGACGGGAGTTTGCGGAGGAGCATCGCCCTCGGTGCCCACGACCGAGCCACTGCCAACTGTTCCCGCCGGGCCGGGGATGACTTGTTCCACTCTCACCACGACGGGCTCGGTCTCGTCGGTGTCGCCATATGACGGATCGATTGCCACCTGATCGCCGGTGGTAACCGGTATGCCCTGGAGGGCCCTGGCGAGCTGGCGGGGCTCGAGCGGCAGATCTCCGGACAGGATCACTCTCTGCGCCTGTGGGAGGATGCTCCGAGTTACATCAACCGACTGGCCATACGCAACCCCGGCATTGGCGATCGTCCGTTCTCCGAGCAGCATGGCGCTGGAGTCCGTCACCTCGCCCGGCCTGACCAGGACATGGGTGTTGCCGATCCTCACCACACCGCCCCCCGGCATCCCCATGGCGCTGAGAAGGGTGCCGTCGGCTCTAGCGAAAGGATCCGAGCCGGGCCGGACGGTGAACCTCATGGCGGCGAGTCTAAGAGGGTCGCGAGGAGGGCTGCTCCGGGTCTCTCAGGCGGCGTCGAGGCGGCCTAGTTCTGGTATCGGGTGACGGGGCACCGCCAGCGGGCCTGTGCTGTTGATGACCTGTACTCCGGGACGGAGCAGCCAGCGCCAGATGAGCTGGGCCTCGTCGGCTTCGGCAACCGACCATGGGGTCTGGGTGGGGGGCGTGTCGTCGACGGCGGAGCTTGGTTCCAGCAGTGGAGCCTGGCCGCCGGCCTGCCAGGCGGCTACCAGGCGGCCTTGCTCGATGAGGGCCCCCTCACCGTCCGGGTTCTCCGCCCACAGAGTGCCGGCTTGCTGCAAGGCGGTCCATGCTCGCCGCCGTTCGATCGCCCGGGCCAGGGCCTGGTAGCGGTCCCGGAGCCATCCAGCCTCCTCGAAGCGCTGCTCCCTGGCATGGGCCGCCATTCGTTCGGCCAGGGGCTCGAGTAGCAGCGTCGGGTCGTGTTCGATTCCACTTCGGACCCTGGCCACCACCTCGGAGTACTCGCCCTCGGTCAGCTCACCGTCGCACGGACAGAGCGCAACGCCCATCTGGGCGAAAGCGCAACGAGCCCGGCGTTTGCCGGCACCGCCCCGGCAGCGTCGAATCGGTGAGGCATCCCAAATCCCGGTCAACACCAGGTCGGCGGCTCGCTTGCTTCGGAACGGCCCCAGGTAGAGCCCCCCGTCGTTCTTTTGCACCCTGGCAATGGATAGCCGGGGGAATCGCTCGGCGGTTAGCTTCACCCAGTGTTGGGAGCGGGGCGGCTTTGATCTGCGATTGTGCCGGGGTTTGTGGGCGGCGATGAGGCGAAGCTCGGTGATTTCGGCTTCGAGCTCTGTCTCACAAACTCGGAAATCAAGGCCGTCCAGCTCTCGCAGCAGGGTGTGGATGGTGCGACGCTGGTCTCCATAGAAATAGGACCGCACTCGCGAGCGCAGGTTCTTGGCCTTGCCGACATAGATGACGTTGTCGAGACGGTCCTTGAACAGATAGACCCCGGGGCTGCGAGGCAGTTTGTCTGTCAGTTCGATCTTCTGATAGTTGGGTGCTCCTCGTGCCGAACGAAGCGCCAGAAGGTCGTCGAGATGGGTTACCCCAATGGTGCCTGCTCGTTCCAGCAGGGCCCAGAACACGTGAGCGGT
>CAXMOO010000206.1:0-13299 GCA_964195005.1 uncultured Gammaproteobacteria bacterium | reverse complement strand
TGGGAGCCAGGCGGAGCTGATGCACGTTGCATTCGTAACCACCGAGTTGGATCCAGTCGTTCCCGGTGGAGCCGGGACCCTTGTGGCCGGGGTCGCCCGCCGCCTCCAGGAGAGAGGGGATCGAGTAACGATTCTGCTCTTAGGGCGCCGCCAGCCCGGGCAGGCGGCGGTCCCGGACCTCAACGTGCAGTGGGTGGCTCCGGGCGTGACCGAGGCCACTTTCCCCCATGAGGCAATTGCCCGCTCGCGGGTGCTTGCCGAAGCACTGGCCGCGTTGGAGGATCCGCCGGATCTGGTCGAGTTTCACGACTTCAACGGCCTGGGCTATTGGGCGCTCATGCGCCGCAACTCGCTGAACCTTGCCGCAACTCCCATAGCGGTTCGCATGCATGGACCAATTCATCTGATCGCCGAGCACATGGAAGTCGAGCGAGAGGACCAGGCTGTTATCAGCATCCTGGAACAGGAGGCCTATCGCATGGCCGACGCGGTGATTGTCCCGAGCCGGCCGATGGCTGATGTCGTGGTGGAGCGGTTCCAGGTCGAGCCTTCCCGGGTGCGGATCGGTGAGCCGCCCATCCCCGCCGTGTCGGGGCCGGGCCTCCAACCAGCCTTCGCGCCGGACATAGTCTGTCTGGGTCGCTTGAGTGAGGTCAAAGGATCCGAGGACGTGCTCACGGCGGGCCTCAATCTTCTGGCGCAGCATCCTGATGCGACCTTGCGGTTCGTCGGCCCCGGTGGGTGGAGCGTGAAGGCGGCAAGGCCGATGGAAGCGCATCTCCGTGCCAGGATCCCCGACTCTCTCATGGAGCGGGTTCGCTTTGTTGGTCCGGTGCGGCGAGAAGAGCTCGGTGCGATTCTGGCCTCAGCGTGGATGGTGGTGATCCCATCGCGGTTTGAGACGTTCTGCCTGGCAGCGCACGAGGCCAGGGCGCTCGGCTTGCCGATCATTGTCGGTGATATGCCGGCGTTCCGGCCTTACTTCAGTGAGGCTACAGGGGCGGTGGTGACCGACGGGACAATCCCCGGTCTCGAGGCCGCCATGGATCGACTCATCCGGTCGCCGGACCTCCGTCGGAGACTGGCCGACGCTCCGTTGCCAACCTACGCGGAGCCCTTGACGCCGTATACCGAGCTCGAGCCCCGCCATCCGCGTGCCCAGGCCGGGTTGGCCACCACTGCGCTCAAGCGACTTCAGCAGGTGCTGACTCCGGCCGGGCCTGAGCTGTCGGCCGGGCAGCAGGGCACTGTTCACTTGCTCGATGCCTTGCCTGAGCGCCTGGCTTCCTTCCTCGAGCCCCGTCTGCCCTACGAGCCCGACTTTCCGGCAATCACGGCCTGGCGCCGGGACCGAGCGGGCAATTCCTGGGTCGGTGAGTTGATGGCCGAGTCGTGGCAGGGCCAATTCCCCCGCCTCCCCGATCCCGAAATATCCGTGGTGATTCCCTGCTTCAACCAGGGGGAGTATCTCCACGACGCTATTCGGAGCGTTTTGCGACAGGACTTTACGTCGTGGGAGATCATCGTGGTCGACGACGGCAGTACCGACCCCGGCACCCGCAACGTTCTCCGCAAGCTCAGCTATCCGCAGACCACCGTGATCCGCCAGCGGAATCGCGGACTTTCGGCAGCTCGCAACGCCGGCATGAGGCTCGCCCGAGGCAAGCTGCTCATTCCGCTCGACGCCGACGACGAGCTGAGCGGGCACTTCATGTCGGCCATGCGAGCGGCGTTGTTCCGCGAGCCAACGGCTGCGTTCGCTCATTGCTGGACGCGCCTTTTCGGTGACCAAAACCTGATTTGGGTGGACCGCCCGTACAACGCCTACCAGTTGCTGATCTCGAACTCACTCGTGGGTTGTGTGCTCATGAGCAAGGCGGCCTGGCTCGAAGTCGGGGGCTACAACGAGTCGATGCTTTCCGGAAACGAAGACTGGGATCTGTGGTTGAGATTTCTCGAGAACGGCTGGGGCTCGGTCGAGGTCCCGCGGCCTCTGTTCCGGTACCGGCGCCATGGCATATCAATGAGCGTGGGAACCGAGGCCCGGTTCGAGGTGGCGAGGGAGGAGATGATCGCCGCCCATCCTGAGCTGTACGAACGTAAGGCGGTGAAGTCTCTCAAATCCGAGTGGTATCCCTGGGTCTCGGTTGTGGTGGGCCCCGACACCGGCTTAGCGCTGCTGGCGAACCAGAGCCTCGAGGACCTCGAGGTCATTGGTGCGGGGGGTTTGGCTCCCGGTCTCACGGAGTTGTGTCGCAAGCGCGGCTGGCCGCTCCGGGCCTCCGGGAGCGGATTCAATGCAGCTGTGGCTGAGTCGAGGGGGAAGTTTCTCATCGATTGGGCACCGGTGACGGCGGCCGTGCCCGATCTGCTACTGGAGTTGGCGGAAGCTCTCGAGGGTGACGATTCGGCGTACGCAGCGGCCGGTACGCCCGGTGCCCATCCGGTTCTGTGGCGGCGCTGGGCCCTGCTCAACCCCGACGCCGACCTCGAAGGGGTGGCGGCTGTGGACGTCGCCGGTGAAGGACCGACTGTGCAGGAGGCCCACTTTCGCGGCGCGTTCCAGCATCCACGCTGGTCGGTAGATCCGGCGGCGTACCGGCGCCGGGTGCACCAGGTGCGGCCGGAAACGGAGGGAAAGCTGCCGGAATGGTTGCCGTGAAGATGCGGGCAGTTGTTAGGCGGATGGTGCCCGCGGCAGTCCGTGGTCGCCTTCGGCGCAAGTCGCCGATCGTCGGGGCCCGCAATGTTGATGTGGTTCTTGACGACAGGAAGCAGGTAAAACGCTGGCTCCGCGCCACCCCCGACACCTACCGAATGTGGGTCAGAGAGGGCTTGGGGCCCGGACCCGAGGCTCCTTTCAGCTTGGCAGGCGAAGACGTCAACGGCTCCAACCCGATCATCGCGATTACGGCTCGCCCTCTGAGCAAAGCCGATAGGGCGGCCTTGCTCCAGCCTCTGTCTGAAGCCGAAGTCGCTGCCAGCGTGCTCGGCGTAGCTTCGCTCCCAAGACACGGCGAGCCCACCGTCCAGCCAGACGCGATAGCAGTGCGGCGTTGGGTCTGGGAGGAGGTGGACGGAATGCCGGGCGGCGACGTGAACCTGGCCGGGCTCTACTCGAGGATTCTCCAGGCGGGTCACCATATCGCGCTGGTACCCCGGCCCGGTACTCCCTACCCGCAGTCCCGGGTGGATCCCATCAATGGCGTGGGCGCCGTCCTGGTGCTGGCGGCAGTGCCGCTGCGTGACATCGGTGGGGGATTTCGGGGAGCCCAGATCGCTATGGAACTCTGCCGGCGAGGTTTTCACGTCACTTATGTCGAGCAGTACGGCTCGAGCCACTCGGTCGACCTGGGCCTGCGCTTTGTCCACGGTCGACTCGAGGAATACCAGTTGGACGAGTTCGACGTCGAGGCCTATTTGCGCCGGTTGCGCACTGATCAGCGGGTGGTGATAGCCGAATACCCGTCACCGGCCGTGTGGGCTCAGGTGAGTCGTCTCAGTCGAGGTGGGTTTCGGATCGCCTACGACTTGATTGACGATTGGTCGGATGACGCCCTCGGAGGCTGGTGGTACCGCCCCGAGGTCGAGAGCGCACTGGTGGATGCAGCAGACACTTTGATGGCCTCGGCCCCGGCGCTGGTCGAGAACCTGCGCCGCATGAGCGGCGGGAGGCCGGTGGCACTGGTTCCCAATGGGGTGAATGAGCATCTGTTCTCTGGAAATCGAACCGGGTCACCGCCGGACATACCGCCAGGGTCGGGCCCACTCATCACCTATCACGGTTCGCTCTACGGCGACTGGTTCGACTGGGATGCGCTGCAGGCGGTTGCGAAGGCTTTCCCGGCGGCGAGGGTGATCGTGATAGGTGACGACCACGGGCATCCCCGCCAGCCGGACAATGTGCACTTCCTGGGCCTCAAGCCTCAGTTCGAGCTTCCCCGCTATCTTGCCGGCGCCGATGTCAGTTTGATCCCGTTTGCCGTAAACGAGACGACTCATGCCGTGAGCCCCTTGAAAGCCTTCGAGGCGTTAGCGATGGGAGTGCCGGTGGCTGCCCCGCCACTCGATCCGCTCAAGGGCCTGGCAGGCGTCCACCTCGACGTAGACCTCCCCACAGCAGTTGCGGCAGCATTGGCGGCCCCTCGACCGGATGGGGGGCGGGCCCGGAGGGAGCACGGATGGGGTGAGCGGGTCGGGCGGATCTTTGCGGCGATGAATCTCGACCTGCCCAAAGCCGGAGACTCAGGCGTGTCGGTCTTGCAGCGGCCGCCCACCCGTTACGACCGGGCTCTGCGGGTCCCCTAAGCGCGCCTCTTCTGGCCGGAAGGCAAACCAAACCAGGGGGAGGCTCATGAGCGCGGCCAGGTATAGGGGAAAGGCAAGGCGGAACTCTTGAGTCAGCGCTGTCAGTGCGACATTCACTGCATGCCAGCCGATGAGGAATCCGGGCCACATCAAAGGCCAGAGCCGGCGTCGCGCCAGGAGCCCGTAGGTGATCGCCCCGAGCCACAGGACGAGGGCCGGTCGCCACGTGTACCAGAGATGATGCGGGTCGCCGGCGAAGTCGTACAGCTCGCGAGTGAGGTCGAAGGCGCGCTCCCAGACCGGGTCCCGGGTGATTCCGAGCTCATTGTCTGCCACCCGGAACGGCGGCCTGCCGATGGCCGAGTCTGTTGGCTGGGCGGGAAGAAAAAGGAAAGACGTCAGGCAAACCCGATGCCCGAGCACGGTATCTGGATCTCGCAATAAGGTCCTGAGCCCGAGATTGAACATGCGTCCCGGGGAGGCCCGGATGACCCCGATGTCGAGGTCCGGGTTGAAGAGCAGCGGGTTTTGGTTATGGCAGGTGTAGGCGGCTCGCCAGGCATCCAGCGGTCCGATCTCCTCCAGGTAGGCCAGCTCCTCGGAGCTGAAGTTGCCGGGCTCGTGGACCAGGGAAGCGGCTACATCCCCCAACAAGAGCTCGGCCGCTGCCGGGACACTCCGGTCCACTCCGAACATCGCCAGCAACGGCAGTTGGATGAAGACAAGCACGCCGAAGACCACCGAGGTCAGCACGACCATTGCCCGCCGATACCTGCGAAAGGCCCACGCCAGAGCTGCCAGCATCACCAGAGCTGTGATGATGCCGTTGTGGCGGTAGGCGCCGACCAGTGCCAGCGCCACGCCCATCCTCATCGGATTCCAGGCCTGATCCCAGTAGGCGCCGCCGAGGCGAATCAGGTGAAGCAGCTCGGCTAGGACCCACAGGAAGGCAATTGTGAACGCCACATCCTTCCACAGCGACAGAGCCGTTGGCGCAACCACGGGGATGAGGGTTGTGACCCACACCGCGCCTACTGCCAGCCACAGGGGGACCCCGAGAGCTATGAGACGCCGGGCGATGAATGCCAGCACCAGTGCCAGGAGGATGATCTGCAGGAGGGAGATGGCTGCCGGGCTATCCCAGAACCTGGTTACGAACCACATTGAGATGGTGTGAAAGGCGGGGTGGCTGTTGGTGAAATCCCCCGACGCCACCTGCTGCAATTGATCGACCGAGTCGCTCGACAAGAAGCCGGGATACCAGCCAAGCCACCAGACGAGCATGGGAAGGAAGCCGAGCATGGCCAGCCTTGAGCCACGTTTGGGGTCGTCCCTGCCAAGCACGCCAGCAGGCTAGACCCGATGGGGCGTTGTGAGGCGGCCCTTGTCAGTTGGGAAAGAGCCCTTCAGTTCTGGGCCCGAAGTAGCATCTGGCATCGTGACCGTAGCCCAGCCGACCGTTTACTACGACTCGGACCAAAACCGTCGACCTCTCATCACCGAGTTTCGCAACTTCTGGCGTTATCGGGGGCTCATCAAGCTCCTGGTGGTTCGCCAGCTCACCGTGCGCTATAAGCGGTCGGTCCTGGGTGTTTGGTGGACGGTGCTCAACCCGATCCTCACTATCGCCGTGCTGTGGGTGATCTTCTCGAACTTCTTCGGGAGGGGCGGCACGTTGGACGAGCCCTATATCGTCTACCTGTCCGCCGGAATCCTCCTGTCGACGTACTTCGTGCAGGGCGTCAACTCCACCGGCGCCTCGATTATCAATAGCCGCAACATCCTGGTGAAGATGTATTTACCGCCCGAGATTTTCGCATTGGTTACGGCTCTGGCGGCGGCCGCTAATTTCATCCTGAGCCTGGTGCCGTTGTTTCTCTTGCAGCTGCTTACCGGCGTTGGCATTCCCTGGACGGTGATCCTGGTGCCGTTGCCATTGGTGACGATGCTGATGTTCGTAACCGGCATTGGATTGCTGATTGCCTCGGCCGCCGTCTACTTCCGGGATGTGCTCGACATTACGCGGGTGTTGACCTCGCTCGTCAACTTCCTCATCCCTACTTTCTGGACCATAGGGATCCTCGAAGGCAAGAGCGCCCTCATACTCGTCGAGAACAACCCGGTATACAGCTACCTCGTGTCGTTCCGAAACCTGGTCTACCAAGGCGTCATCCCCGAGAGACGCTTTCTGATAATGATGGTGGTCTCGTCGGTGGTGGCCCTGATGCTCGGCGTATACGTGTTTTCACGGAACTGGCGCCGCGTCGTGGTACGGCTCTAGTGGAGGTCGCATCTCCAATCGAGGTCTCGGACGTGACCCTTCGGTACCGGCTTGATCGCAACCGGGTTGGGACCGTCAAAGAGGCGGCCGTCCGTTTTGTCAAGCGTGACCACAGCTACGAGTCGATCCTGGCGCTCGACGGGGTGACCTTCACCGTTTCGCCCGGCGAGATCTTCGGCGTTATTGGACCCAACGGAGCCGGCAAGTCGACGCTCATGAAGATAATCGCCCGGGTTTTGCCGCCGAGCTCGGGGAGAGTCATAGTGCGCGGATCGGTGGCGCCGATGATCGAGCTCGGGGCGGGTTTCAATCCAGAATTCACCGCCAGGGAGAACGTGGTCATCTATGGGGCCCTCTTGGGCCGGGACCCGAAATTCATGCGCGAGCGGGTAGATGTCATCGTGGAGTGGGCGGGCGTTGCCGATTTCGTCGACATTCCGGTCCGCACGTTCTCATCGGGAATGAAAGGCCGGCTGGCTTTCAGTGTGGCAACCGACATCGAGCCCGACATCCTCTTGGTAGATGAGGTGCTGGCGGTGGGGGATCAGGCGTTTCGCAAGAAGTCGGAAGCTCGAATGAACGAGCTCATCTCGGGCGGGGCATCGGTTGTCGTGGTTTCCCATGCCCTGGGCCTGGTGCGGCGCATATGCGCGCGTGTCATGTGGATCGATTCCGGCCGTGTGAAGATGATCGGACCGGCCCAGGAAGTAGTTGACGCCTACGAGGCGTCGGGATGAGCAACCGCCCGGATCGGCCGGCGCCGGGCCATCCAATCACTGAACTCTTGTTCTAGGGCCCCGCGACGCTTCACCTCAGACCCGGCTGCCGCGAAGAGATGGTCGCACCGCTGCCTCCACATTTCCTCGTCCGTCATGAGCTCCACGACCAGCTTGGCCAGCTGCTCGGCGGTTTCTCCCAGGCATATGTGGGCCCGGATCGCCGTGTCGAGGCCGGCGACTGCGGCACTGGTGGCGACAACGGGTATTCCTTTGCAGGCGGCGGACAGTGCCGCAATGGCGGTTTCTGACCCATGCCGAAGTGGGAGGAGCACGGTCCTGGCACCGTCAATCGTGTTCCCCGGCACACCGACCTGCAACCTGTCAGATGCCCCCCACACCGATCTGTAGACCTCGGCCCCGGCCCCCCGCAGCTGGAGAGGGATGGGTGCCCGGTGGCGGCTGGTTACTTCCCCGGCTATCTCCTCCATCCACCAGCCGACCGCGTTGGCGTTGGAGTGGTGGGCCATGTTCCCCCAGAACACCAGGGGCCCGTCGGAGCTCGACCGGGGGACCGCTGGAGGCTCGGGAGCGAGCGGGGCGAACGTGTAACCGGGCACTCCCGGGAGTGCCGCGAGCAAAAACGCAGTATCGGCTTTCGACACCGTTATCAAGCCATCGGCCATTCCATAGAGTTTGAGCTCCCCGGCGTTGGCGTTTTCTTCCGTCGGCTCGGACGCCGTCGATTGGTGGAAGCGAGCGTTTCCCAGGTCGATGAGAACCGGGGTGCCGGGGGATTCCCGCCGCACGGCCTCGAGATGACGAGCTGCCAGGTAGGCGTAGGAGACAATGACGGCGTCCCACGACCCGGTCTTTGCCAACTCGCGGACGGCAGCAGCGGTGGAGCCGGTCCCGCCCCGGTCGCGAGCCACAGGAGGGGGAGCCAGCCAGGTAACACCGGCCTCTTCGAGAGCACGCCCATACCTGCCGGAATCATGGCCCATTTCGGACCAGAGCGACACTGCAGCCCCGTGTTCGCTCAGCGCCGTGATCATCTGCCAACGGCGCAGGTCGCCGCCATCCCGGTCAGGGTGTGGCAGGTTGGGGCTGATCCACAGGAACCGTTGCTTCCGGGTTGCTACCAACGGTTGCGCATCGCCCTGGGTAGCAATCCCCACTTCCATGGAAGGGCCAGGCGGAGCCTGTCGAGAAACCCGTGGTTCTGGGCCCACTCATGAACCGTCGGCGGGGGTTCGGGTGCATCGTCGTCGAGGTCGTCGTTTTCTTGATCGTCCTCATCAAGGTCCTCGATCTTTTGGCCGAGCTCGGCGAGGTTGGGGGTGGGGTACATTCCCCGGGGCCCGATCCAGACGGGCAGGCGGGGAACGTACCTTGGGAGCGCTTCGGTAGCGACACCGGCCATCGGCAATGTCAGGAGGGAAGCTTTGTCGAAATGGGAGAGGTTCAATGACCAGACGATCAGCTCGTTGAGTGACCGGGCCTGGTTGGCAAGCCGGCGGATGGACGGCCATGCCCTCATGCTCACTCCAAGAACGTTGAACGCCGGCCACGCCGGGTCGGGCTCCCCCAGGAATCGCCCCGTGTCGGTGACGATGCAGAGGTCGGCGCGCGATACTCCGGGGAGTTGGGCTGCCCTCCTCGCCAGATCTGCCACCGGTCGGGTATGAAAGATGACGGAGCCCCCGTCCGGGTCTAGCTCGTCGATTACGGGAATGAGCTCGGCCAGCGATCCGTCAACCGGGGTCAATATGGGTTGGGCTCCGGCCAGCTTGTTGATGGAGTTTGCTTCTAAGGGCGAGTGAGTGGCCGGAGCAGACTCGATAACGACGGCTCCCACCTTGGCTGCGACGTCGGCCACGCCTCGTACTGCCAGGTCCGATGGTCGGGCGGCGACGATGACATCGGCTTCGGCCAGGATTTTTTCGGCTACGCCATCGCTCGAAGGCTCGACGAACCGGATCTTCGACGGCTGCCAATCCACCAACCCGTTGGCAAAGTCCCGGGTGGTTTCGAGGCCGACGACAACGTCGGGGCTGATGATCGCCAGCCGGGTGGAGTCGTCGACCACAACCTTCCCCAGGGCGCGCCCCACGAGGCTGGCCAACCCATCCGGCCCCTCACTGAATGCCACGATGGCTACGAGGCCGGCCACTCCCTGCCGGGCAGGACGGTCTGGCAGCGCGGTCAAGGAAAATCGGGGCGGTAGGAAGTCTTCATTGATCCCATAGGCAGATGGGGGAGCATCGCTGACGATGAAATCGGCTGTAGCCAGAAATCCACTAGCAGCCCACAGTCGGCGGCCGTGGCGTCGAAAAGCAGCCGGAGCCCTCGTAATCACTCTCAGATCTCGGATGTGGCCGGCCCCGAGCGCAACTCCCCGCGGGACCGACGCCAATCTCGGCTCGTGCCAGGCCCAATCGTTGGTGTGCGTTGAGTCGTAAACGATGGCATCGAAACCTTTGGCCAGGTGCTCGTCCACCAGGACGCGTGCCTGGACCTCCTGGGCCGTGAGGTCCTTCTGGCCCGGGAAAGGCACGTTGCGTTTGGGGGAGACACTGATGTCGTGGCCGGCGCTGCGAAGTAGCTCGGTGCCCTCACCCTCATGGTCCACGAAGATCGAGATCTGGTGGGTGCCACCGGCATCGAGCAGCCATTCAGCGTCGATCGGCCCTGCTGCGAGCTCTCCCCGGCGGGGAATGGATCCGGCGACGTAAGCCATTCTCATCCGGCGGCCTCCTTGTTGGTTCTACTTTTGCGAAGCAACTTCCCTCGCTTACGGACGCGAAGCTCTAACAATTCGGCTTCTCTTTCCTGCAACGCCCGGTAAAGAAGCGTACGCGCTTCCTCGATCCTTCCCAGTTCTTCGTCCTTCAGTTTGACGAGTTCGTTGAGTCGATCCACCTCTGCCGCAAGGTCGCGCCCTGGCGGGGATTGTGACGACACTTCCGCATCGGCCCCTTCTATCGGCTTTCCCCGACGTTACCGCGCCTCGGCCGTGGCCCGGCGTTTCGGGTCACCCGCCTTCCAACAATCGTTCGATGGCTGCTACCGACTTTTCTGCAGCAGTCCCATCTCCATATGGGCTTGGTAGGTCGGCCAGCTTGCGGTGAAGGGCGGACAGGTCATCGATCCAGCCTCGGGCCACGCGGCCGATTTCGGGTCCCGGCGGGACTCTTTCCGCGAACGTCCCCAGCACCTCGGGCCGTTCGGTAGAGCGGCGGACCACCAGGACCGGCCGTTTCAGAATGCTGGCCTCTTCCTGGACACCGCCGGAGTCACTTATCAAGAAGCTGCACTCCGCTGAGAGGCCGAGGAACTCCTCGTAGCCGACCGGCTTGACGGTCTGGATCCCGGTCAGGAGCTCGCTGAGACCGAAGCCGGCTATGCGTTCTTCAGTTCGGGGGTGCATGGGGAGGACCACCGGGAGCGGAATGTTTGCCAATTGTTCCAGGATGGCGGCCAGGTTCTCCGGGTCATCCACGTTTTCCGGCCGGTGGAAGGTCGCCAGCACGAATTGTCCTGCGGTGAGATCGTGAGCCTCGAGCAGCCCTGCCCGATCAGCAGGAAGAAGGGCCTGGAGGGCCTCGACGATGGTATTGCCGGTGACGACGATTCTCGAGGCGGGCACGGCGCTGTCGAGCAAGTTCTGCTCGCTCACCTTCGTCGGGGCGCAACAGAGGTCGGAGAGCATGTCTGTCAGGACCCGATTGTGTTCTTCGGGCATCGCCCGGTCGAATGACCGCAGGCCCGCCTCGATGTGTATCACCGGCGTTTCGTTGGCATTAGCCGCCAGAGCGGCTCCCAGCGTGGTGTTGGTGTCTCCCTGGACAACCATGGCGTCGGCCGGGTCACTGAGCAGATGCTCGCCAACCCGCTGGGTTGTTTCGCCGATTTGGGAGGCCCGGGTGGTGCCTCCAATCTCGAGCTGCACGTCTGGCTCGGGTAAGTCGAAAGCGGAGAAGAACACGTTCGACAGCCCGGCGTCGTAATGCTGGCCGGTATGGACGACGCGCGCCCGCCGGCCGAGCAACTTGATTATCGGTGCCAGCTTGATGATCTCGGGCCTGGTGCCGAGCGCGACGACGATTCTGCCTTGAGCTGTCAAGATTCCGTCCGGGTAGCCTGCGGAGAGCGATGATACGCCTCCTCCTGTTCGCATTCCAGGTAACCACCGCCGCCCTGGCTGCGTACAACTTCGTGACGGCAATGTGGGGGCTGCCCGGTCCCGAGCAACTGCCGGCCGGGCTGCGTCGCCGCCCGATCCGGGCCGTCATTCCCGCTCACAACGAGCAGGACGTTCTCGGTCGTCTGCTGGACGACATGGAAGGGCAGGACTATCAGGCCGAGTTTTTGCAGACTGTCGTGTTGGCGGACAGATGTACTGATGGCACTGTCGACCTGGCCACCGGGCGGGCTGAGGTTGTGGAGCGCCATCACGGTCCGGACGGTAAGGGGCCGCTCCTTTCCTGGTACCTGAGCCAGGATCCCCTCACCGCCGACGAGGCGCTGCTCGTGCTGGATGCCGACAACCGGGTTGAAGAGACCTTTGTGTCCGGAATGGCCGATGCTTTCGATGCCGGCTACGACGCGGCCCAGGCCTATGTCGACACATCGAACCCCGATGAGTCCTGGTTGGCGACTGCCGGAGCACTCAGCTATTGGGCGAGCAATCGGATGGTGCAGCTTGCTCGTCACCGGCTTGGCTGGAATCCTGATCTCGGAGGAACCGGAAGCGGGTTCGGCCCCGAAGCGTTGTCGGTGTTGCTGACGGCGGAGGAGTCGTTGACTGAGGATCAGGAGCAGTCGGCCCGGCTGGCCGCGGCCGGCTTGCGGGTTGCATGGCTCCACGAAAATCGGGTCCGTGATCAAAAACCCTCGCGGTTGGGTGTGGCGCTGCAGCAGCGGGCCCGCTGGATGTCGGGCCGGCGTCAGACCCGGCGCCAGAATCGTCGCCGGCTGGTCGGCGCTGCCTGGAGACAGCGCTCCTGGGGACCGATCGATCTCTTGATTCGGCAAACTCAGCCGGGACGGACCTTCATGGTGCTGGTAGCGGTCGGACTGGCGATCGGCGCCTTGTTTACTGATCTTCTCTGGCCCTGGTGGGCCTGGCTGGGGGTGGCGGCGGTCCAGTTGGTCCTGCCCATGGCATTTCTGGTCCGGGAGGGAGTGCCGGCCCGGTACCTGGTGCGTTACCCACTTCTGGTGGTCTTCGGGTTGTTGTGGGTACCGGTGCGGCTCACCAGTGCTCGCGTTCGTGGCTGGTACCACACGCCTCATTCCTAAGGTTTTTGGGCGGTTTTCCGAATCAGAAGCATGCGCAGAATTCCTCTCCTCCTCGCGGTGCTGCTGGCGTTCGCCCTGCTACCCCAACTGGTCAGTGGCGCCGACCCCGGTCCCGGAGATCCCATCATTGGCTCAGGAACGGTCCATGGCGGTCTCTACCCGTATAGCTTCTGGTTCGCCTCCGACTATGACGATATCGCTGCCGGCTCTCGCAAGGTCACGTTTGCCGGTCTTTTCCACGACGTTCTCGAGCCCAACAACCCGGGGTGGTACGCCACCGAGATCAAGCTGGATGAGGCGTGGGCCGCCGAGGCGACCCCCTTTTCGAACCTCGAGTTCAAGGAGTTGAAGGATGGACTTGGTAATCCAATACCCGACAGCGCCAGCGCCGAATTCATTGCCGAAGGGGGTCGCGACGCCGATCTCATCGTATGGGCGAGCGCCCTCGACGGATGGCTTGCCAAGGGCGAAGGCCGCTCACTGATTATTGCCCCCATGCAGGAGATGAACGGAAACTGGGTTCCGTACGGGATGGATCCTGTCAATTTCAAGCTCGCCTATGTGCACGTCAAGGACCTCGTGGAAGCCAACGTCACCAATCCGGACCTGATCCGGTGGGCCTTTGCGCCCAACGGCTGGTCGTTCCCGTTCCCGCCATACTCGCTGGCCGACTACTACCCGGGCGACGAC
>CAXMOO010000205.1:0-1802 GCA_964195005.1 uncultured Gammaproteobacteria bacterium | reverse complement strand
CGCCACCCACGTGTACTCACGACGAAGGAAAGCGTTGGCTCCTTCGCTGATGGCGGCGGAGATCTCCTTCATCCGATCGGATCCTTGCGGAGCACTCATCACCTGGCCCGCGTAGTAATAGGCCAGAATCAGCGCCGCCAGCCCGGCACCGAGCGCGATCCAAATCCAAACAACGTCTTCCAAGTGATGCTCCCCAGGGGTTCTGAAATCCGGCGGGAGTATACCGCCCCGGCTCTAGCCGCCCGGTTCCCGCGCCGGCTTGAACCGGAGCAGCAGGTAACCAACCACGCCGGCCACGGCCGACCCGATGAAAATCCCGATCTTGGCCTCATCCGTAAGCAGCGGATCCATGAAAGCCAATTCGGTGATGAAGAGGGACACGGTGAAGCCGACTCCGGCCAAAGCCGCCAGACCGATTACATCGGACCAGCCGGTCCCCCGGGGAAACACCCCGAATTGAAGGCGCAAAGCCAGCCATGTGAAGACGGTCACACCGATGGTCTTGCCGAGCACCAGTCCCAGAGCCACCCCCAAGGCGACCGGGCTGGTGACGGCGTCACCAACGTCGATGGCGCCGAAGTCGATGCCGGCATTAGCGAGCGCGAACAGGGGAACCACCAGAAAGGACGTCCACGGGTGGAGGCCTTCTTCCAGACGAATCAGCGGCGATACCGAGTCACGGGAGACGCGCGCCAGCTGCAAGACCTCGTGGTCGAGCCTCTCCCTGGCCACCGGGGAGGTGTCATCGCTCGAGTAGAGGTCGAGTGTCGCTCGAGCCTTCCGGTCGTACTCATCGCCGCTGTAATGCGGGGTGGTTGGAGTTAGGAAACCCAATGCCACCCCCGCCAGCGTGCCGTGCACCCCCGACTCGAACACCGCGAACCAGACGACGATCCCCACCACCCAATAGAACCCGAGCGAGATCACCCCGCTTTGTTTCGCTCCGTAAATGACGGCGAAGCCGAGGAGGGCAAAAACAAACCAGCCGGCGTTGAGATCCTCGGTATAGAAGATGGCGATAACGGCAATGGCGCCGATGTCATCGGCGATAGCCAGGGCGAGCAAGAACAATTTGGCCCCCCTGGGGACGCGCGGCCCAAGCAAAGCGACTATCCCCACTGCAAAGGCAATGTCGGTGGCCATCGGGATTCCCCAACCCCGGCTGGCGTCGCCGCCACTGTTGAAACTGAGAAAGATCAAAGCTGGGACGATCATCCCTCCCAGGGCGGCAAACACCGGGAGGGCGGCAGCCCGCGGATCTCGCAGGTCGCCGATACGTAACTCCCGCTTGATTTCGAGGCCGACCACGAAGAAGAACAGCGTCATCAGGGCATCGTTGACGATGTCGCGCAAAGACTCGTCCACATGCAATAAGCCCCCGATACGAAAGTCGACCCTCGTCTCCCAGAGCTCGGCATAGCTGTCACCGAAGATGTCGAGGTTGGCCCACAAGACCGCCGCCACCGCTGCCACAAGCAGCACGCCTCCAGAGGAAGCCTCCAGCTTGATGAAGCGGCGGAACGGACGTACGAAGCGCCGGGGAATCACCCGATCAGACTCCACCCACGTCCGTCGGGGCTGCAGATCTGCCATTCGTGGCAGGTTACCGTCGGGTCAGTGTCCTGCGTCGTGGGTTTGTGCTGATGTCGCCGAGCACTCGGTGCTCGAGGCAAGGACGCAGGACGAAGGCATAGCGGTGCTACGTCGAGGACGAGGACGCAGCCTTGAGCGTCGAGGGCCGGCGAGATTCTGTGCAGTACTCGCGACGCGGGGCACTAAAAGCTGATGGCGGAAGTATCGAA
>CAXMOO010000204.1:0-7753 GCA_964195005.1 uncultured Gammaproteobacteria bacterium | reverse complement strand
ACCGGTGAGGGGTCGGCGAGGAAGTGTCTGCTGATCCTTTCCAAATAGGGAGCGAAATCCTCTATGAAATCGAGGGCCGGCTCCTTTATTACGGAGTCGTAGACGTCCTTTCTGGCTTTGAACCAGGTTCGGTCGTTGTTGGCCTCGAGATCCCGGAGGAAGGCGAATGTCTTGGGAGTGAAGTACTTCCTGGCCATGGCGTCACGCTAGTGCGCCTACAACCGGCTTATCCGGCCGATCGGGAGGGTATTCAGTTCAAAATACGCGAAAACTTTTCGTCCGTTTTAGGGGCTAGTCCCCTTGCGGGGTGGTGGGATAGTCACATTGATTTACATCCAAACTGACGATAGAAAGCCATGATGAGACGTCTCCTCTCCGTAGCCATCGGGCTCGCTTTACTCGGTGTCCCCGCGGTGGCATCGGGGTCTACCGACGTTGCATTTGTCGATCCGGTTGACGGTCTTTGGTACATGCCGGATGGCCGCGGGACCACTTTTAGCTTCTCGTTCGGAGATGCGGCAGACACTCCCATCGTCGGGGATTGGAACTGCGACGGCCGGGACACCCCGGGGCGGTTTCGTTCCGACGGCCTTTTCTATCTGTCGAACTTCACCGGCGTCGACAATCCCCAATTCGGCTTCTTCTTCGGGACTGCCGGGGATGTTCCGCTGGTGGGCGATTGGGACGGTGACGGATGCGACACGGTGGCGGTCTATCGCCCTGCCGAAGGCAACGTCTATCTGGCCTCCCACAATCGAAGCTTCACAGATTTCACCGTGCAGGCGGTGCTGGGAGAGCCCTTCGTGGCCGACTTTCAGGGCAACGGCACCGACGAGGTTGCCTCGTACCGCCGCGATTCGGGCCTGGTGGTGATGGGCAATGCCCAACCCTCACTACCCGGCTCCACCCGGGCCCTGCTGTATCAGGGGTCCTCGCTCACGAGTGCTGAAGTCTTGGCACGAAAGGGTGGACTGGTCCGCCTCACGCCGCTGGTTGGTGAGTTCGGCACGCAGTGCGGTAGCTCGTGCAAGGTCTCACTCCCCGGCCTCAGCGCGGGGGATGAGGGAGCCTGGGTGCAGGCGCTTCGCCAGAATCTCACCAGCCTGGGTTTCCGGCCCGGTGAGGGTGATGTCTTTGACAAGACACTCGAGGGAGCGGTCATAGCGTTCCAGAAGTACCACCGCCTGGAGCGCGACGGGATCTTCCATTCCGATCAGTGGCAGCTGCTTGGTGATGCGCTGGCCGTCCCCTTCCGGGCAGACAGCCCCACCCGGGTGGAAGTGGATCTCGAGCGGCAGATCCTATTCTTGATCGTCGAGCATCAGTTGTTGGGCGTAATACCCGTCTCCTCTGCCAATGGTGAGACCTACACCAGCTATAGCGGCAATACGGCCACCGCCAGGACCCCGGAAGGAGCGTTCAAGTTCTTCCGGTCGGAGAGCGGCTGGTATCGGTCCTATCTCGGAAGCCTCTACGAGCCCTACTTCTTCTACGGCGGGTATGCGATTCACGGATCGGGAAGCGTTCCCGCCTACCCGGCTTCGCACGGTTGTATTCGAGCCCACATCTGGGATCAGGATTGGCTCAAGCCCCAGCTGAAGCAGGGAATGGAAGTCTTCGTGTATGGAGTGCGCACCGCGGCACCCTCAGTCGAAAGTCTCGCTGACGAGCCGCTCGATCGTGTCCACGAGTTCATCGAATTCGAACGGCTTGGTTAGGTTCTCGTTCATGCCCGCGTCGCGGCACTTCTGAATCTGTTCGGGAGATGAATGGCCCGAAAGAGCCAGGATGGGGAGGGTTGCTCCCATCTGGCGGATCGCTTTCGCCGCTTCAACTCCTGACATTCCCGGCATCTCCATATCCAGCAGGATGATGTCGAACCGGTCGGGTTTGTATGCCGCGACGGCCTCGACTCCGTTCTCGACGAGCACGAGCTCATGCTCTTGCAACTCGAGCATCTGGCTGATGACAAGCCGATTGGACGAACTGTCGTCGGCGACGAGGATCCGCAGGCGGGGCCGATGCTCGCGGAGCCAGTGACGGGTGATTAGCTCTTCGGTTCCGCTCATGATCCCTCGAACTGCATCACGCAGATCGAGTGGGCCCAGCGGTCTCGTCAGATAGGCAGCGATATCCAACTCGCGGCATCGAGCGGCATCGCCTCGCTGACCAGAGGATGTCACCACCATGGTGTGGATTGTGCGGTCGAGCGTGCTCACGGCCGAGAAGTTGTGCTGGTCCAAATCGACTATTACGACATGAGGCTTCTGCTCGCCCACCGCCTGCTCGAGCCGGGCGCGGCTCTGGAATAGCGACGACCGGCTGTTCGAACTCTGCATCTGGTGTGCCAATGCTTGTGCTGGAGCCTCGTCGGCGAGGATGTAGACGATCAGATTGGCCAGGTCGCCCACAGAGGCCATGGAACGATGGCCGTCGTCGGCGGGCACTTCGAAGTGGGATGTGAAGTGGAAGGTCGAGCCTTCCCCCAGAACGCTTTCGACCCAGATCTCCCCTTGCATGAGGTCGACGAGGTCGTGGCAGATGGCCAGGCCGAGTCCGGTGCCACCGTGTTCGCGACTGATCGATGAGGAGGCCTGCAGGTAGGGCTCGAAGATGGTATCGATCTGGTCCGGGGGGATTCCGATGCCGGTGTCACTGATCGAGAACTCGAGGAGGATGTCATCCGGGCTCGAGGTGACTGCGGCAATCGAGACGGTGATGCTCCCGTCCTCTGTGAACTTGATGGCGTTGCCCATGAGATTCAGAAGCAACTGACGGAGCCGGCCTGGATCGCCGATGACAACATCGGGTACCTCAGCAGCGATCGCTATCTCAATGCGAGAGTTTCGCTCGTCGGCCAGAGGGGACAGGTTCTTGGCTGTGTTGTTGACGGTGTCCGCCAGCGTGAATGGGATGGCTTCCAGGCTGAGGCGGCCGGCATCCAACTTTGACAAATCGAGGATGTCGTTGATGAGCGTGAGCAAGGCGTTGGCCGATGATTGCACGACCTCGATGTACTCGCGCTGGCTCTGCGACAGGTCGGTCTGAAGAACAAGCTGGGTCATGCCGAGGATGCCATTCATGGGAGTTCGCAGCTCATGGCTCATATGGGCCAGCACCTCGGCTTTGTGCGCAAGAGCCGCCTCAGCTGCATCCTCGGCTGCCAATGCGCTTTCGAGTCGCTGATTGAAGTCCTTCTCAGCGCGGTCGGCTTGCTCCTTGAACGTTTCCAGTTCGCGTCGCAATGCCAGGTTGCTCTCGGTCAACCTGACTTCGCGGTCGGGCTCTCTTTGTGGGATGGCGATGCGAGCCTCCCCCGGGGAATGGGTTACCCGCTGATATCGGAACGACACCCTGGTTTATTGACCATTAACCACGCCTGGAGTTCTAGAGAAAGCCGGGGGTGGTGGCCTCGAAGTGGCGATCGAGGGCAAAGGGATTTGCCCGTCCGGGGTGGACAATGGTGTCGATCAAGTGGCGACTTCCTGCCGGGCCGGCCATGATCCCATGACCCGAGTAGCCGCTGTTGATGAAAAGGCCGTTGACGTCGGTCTCGCCAATCAATGGCCGGTGGTCCGGGGTCACGCTATATTGCCCGGCTTGCACAAGCCACAGGGCATCACTCCGTCGCCACACGTCGCTCCAAAACGGGCTGATCCGCGCAGCAGCCTGAGGGCTGTCAGGGTCCAGAATGCGCAGCGCATAGTCGTGGTCGGGTTCGGGGCTCCAGCTCGGCTCACTTGGCGGCACGGCGGGATCGGTGAACAGCAGGTAGGCACCCTCGAGAGCGGGGCGCCAATGGGTGCCGGTGTCGTCGTCGATGGTCATCGGGGCGGTGGTCGGCACCTCGGGCACCCGGGGCATCACCACCTTGCTGCGGTTGACCGCGTCGAGGGGAAGTTGGATTCCTGCAGTCCGGGCCATCAGCCCCGAGAAAGGTCCGGCGGCTATCAGGACCAGATCTGTGTTGATCACGCCGCGTGTGGTCTCCACACCGATGACTCGATCGTTGGCGACCAGGATCTTGTCGGCTCTGGTGTTAATGACCACCGGACAGTCGGCACCATGGGCGAAGCCGAGCGCAACAGACTTGGGGTCGAGGAATCCGTCCCCGGCCCTGAAGCGACCCTGGATGACGGCCGGGCTGACGTAGGGGAAGCGACTACGCACCTCGTCGCCATCGAGCAGCTCGATGTCGGTCTGGCCCCAGCTGTGCTGGCGGGCAACCAGCTCCCGCTGGTACTCCGCCCGGGCCTCACGGGTCGTCACCCACAGATATCCCTGCTGGATGATCCCGGCGCGGTACTCCTTCTGGTCGGTGAATTCGGCGAAGTTCAGAAATATGTCGACCGACTCTCTGATCATCTCCAGCTCCGCCTGATTGTCGAACTGCAGTCGGAACGCCCCGGTACTGGCGGGGGTAGTCAGGGTTGCCAGAGCCGAACGGTTTTCCAGGATCAAGGGGTGGAGGCCGGCACGTGCGGCGAAGAAGGCCGAGGCAGCCCCCACGATGCCGCCGCCGATGATCACCAACCCGGCCTGGTCGGGGAGGTCGCTGGTGGTGCGAATCATGGCTGGGAAACTACCCGCGATGGCCAGATCACGGGCGGGAGTATGCTCAGAACCGTGCCACGGTTCCGCCCCGACCTCAGCGATATTCCGATTTACCGACCGGGCAGGCCGATCGAAGAAGTCATGGAGGACTTCGGCCTCGAATCTGTCATAAAGCTGGCCTCGAACGAATGCCCTTATCCGCCTTTCCCCGAGGTCCGGGCAGTCATTGCCTCTGAATCAGCCAGGATCAACCGTTATCCCGACAACCAGCACCGCGCGTTGCGTCGGGCCCTCGCCGAGTTCCTGTCGGTGGCTCCGGACCAGCTCTGGCTCGGCGGTGGCAGCAGTGAGTTGCTGCTGATCTCTGCCCTGGCCGTGGGCGGTCCTGGTACCAGTGCTGTCTACCCGTGGCCCAGTTTCGGCCTGTATCGCATTGCGAGCAGGGTGGCGCGCTCGGCAGCCATCGAAGTGCCGCTGGATGAGGACTGGCGCATGGATCTTGATGCAATGGCCGCTTCAATTCGCTCCGACACCACCCTGGTGTATCTGTGCAACCCCAACAATCCCACCGGGACCCACGTCTCCGGAGCGGCCATCCAGGAGTTTGTGGACCGGGTTCCGGAGGATGTGTTGGTGGTGATTGACGAGGCCTATCACGAGTTTGTGCAGGCGGTCGACTTCCACACAAGCCTGCCGTTGGCTCTGGAGCACGACAACCTCGTAGTGGCACATACGTTCTCGAAGGCCTACGGCTTGGCCGGTCTACGCCTCGGCTACATGGTCGGCAGGTCGGAAACCCTCGATCAGCTGGGCCGCATCCAGCTTCCATTCACTGTTAGCTCTCTGGCGCAGGCCGCGGCGATCGAAGCCTTGCGACATCAGGATCAAGTCGCTGAGCGGATGCAGGCCAATGCGGCGGGCTTGAAGTTGCTGACTGAGGGCTTCGACGCTCGTGGGATCCGTTATGCCGACAGTCAGACCAACTTCCTCTACCTCTTTCCTCCCGGCGCCGGCTGGACCGGCGAGCTTCTAGCCCGTGGCGTGATAGTGCGCGAGTTCCAGGAGGGCGCCGTTCGCCTAACCGTCGGCAGGGAGAGCGAGAATCTGCGCTTCCTGGAGGCGGTCGACGAGTTACTGGCCGCTCGGTAGGACGGTTCCTCGAACCTCGCCGAAGCCGACCCGGGGGAGCTGGCCACCGCCGCAGGACCCCCGCAGAACCACAGTGTCGCCGTCCTCGAGAAATCCCCGGATCTCGCCGTTGGCCAGTTTGATCGGATTGGCCCCGTTCTTGGTGAGCTCGATGAGGCTGCCCGCGGCCTCCGGCTCAGGGCCCGACACAGTGCCAGATGCGTAGAGGTCTCCCGCCTGCACCGGCGTGCCGTTTGATGCCACGTGGGCGAGCTGTTGGGCCATCGTCCAGTACATGTCTGCGAAATTCACCCGGCTGACAACATCGGGCCGCGGCATGGTTTTGGTGGCTAGAGCGATCTCGAGCCTCAAGTCAAGACCCAGTCGGTTGTCCTCATGGAGGTAGTCGAGTACCGGTGGGTCCTGCCCGGGAGCAGGGACCCGGTAGGGGGCAAGAGCGTCGAGCGTTACCACCCAGGGAGATAGGGAAGTGGCGAACGACTTGCCGAGGAACGGTCCGAGCGGCTGGTACTCCCAGGCCTGGATGTCCCGGGCGCTCCAATCATTTACGAGAAGTAGGCCGAAGATGTGATCCTCTGCCCGATTGACGTCTACCGGGATTCCCATGGCGTTGGCCGACCCGGTCACGAATCCCACCTCGAGCTCCAGGTCGAGCCTTTCGCTTGGGCCCATGGTCGGAGGGGCGTCGGGTCCTTTGCGCTGGCCAAAGGGTCGGGTGACGGCAGTGCCGCTCACCACGAGCGACGAGGAGCGTCCGTGATAGCCGATCGGGATATGGCGCCAGTTGGGAAGTAGAGGATCCCCGTCCGGTCGAAACATTCGTCCCAGGTTGGTGGCGTGGTGGAGCGAGGAATAGAAATCCACATAGTCGCCCGGCTTGACAGGTATCAGCAGCTCGACGTCCCGCCCTGCAACCAGGGCCCGGTTCTTCAACCCGTGCGCGGTTCCCAGCTCCCGGTCCTTGACGTCGAGCAGTTCCGCCAGCCGGGAGCGTAGTTCCCGCCAAATGGTGCGATCGAACTCCAGCAATGGGTTCAAGGAGTCGGCGAAATACACTCCGAGTGGAAGGTTGAGCTCGTCGAGGAGCCCGGCCCCGGCCAGAGCGGCGATATCGAGCACTTCATCCCCGATGGCCACACCCATCCGTGGAGTCTCGCCCGGGCGTTGAAATATCCCGAAGGGCAGGTTTTGGATTGGGAAGTCGGAGCCTTCGGGAATCTCCACCCAGCTGCGCCTCTGAGGGTCGAGGGTCGGGTCGTTGGTCACAACGGTTAGCGGGCGACCGCGAGGAGGATTTCGAGCCCATTTATCTGCGGGTTATTCGCGCTTGCTTCGGTATGCCGGAATTCGATGTCGATCCCGTCGAGGTCGGTGGTTACCAGGAAGCTCTTCATGGTTGCTACGCCATGGCCGACGTCGGCGACGATGTCATAGTCGTCGAGGACGAGCACACCGTCGATCAGCACGTCAAATATCCGATCGCCGGGAAGACTGGCTCCGTCGAACCCGCTCGAGAAATAGAGCCGGACCTCGGTGTTGAAGTTGTACGGCGCCGGGAAATTCCAGCGCATCTCTGGCAGTTCGGCGCCATCCCAGCGCTCGGTGGCGAAGATCTCAACGGGGGTAGCGAGAGGAATCGTGGCATCGAAGACGGCGATCGAGTGGGCATCGACATTTCCTGGTACCACGAGATCGAAGTTTACGAATGGTGAGGGGGGGATGCTGAGGTCGGCGGTCCAGTGAGCGGTGCCGTCGCCCGGCTCGATGGTGCTCCCTCCGGCATTGACCCGGTACAGATAGGGCTGACCGGGGCACTCGGTCGGGAAAAGGGCGAACCCGAAAACGGTGTTGGTGCACGTGACGGCACCGCGCACCGGCGCGCCCAGATTGGTTTGGGTAACCGTTCCCAGGCTGTTGCCGCTCACGGAGTACTCAGAAGCGTTGATGGTTCCGCCGGTGATGGTGACGGTCCCGGCCTCGACATCTATGCCCGTACCGGGCTCCGGGGGATTGGGCCCCCCGAGCGGCACGGTGCACACGTCGATCTTGG
>CAXMOO010000203.1:0-7934 GCA_964195005.1 uncultured Gammaproteobacteria bacterium | reverse complement strand
CCGCCGGTCGGGAATTTCACCCTGCCCCGAAGAAGAGCTAGTCCGAGTTTATCGCAATCGCGCAGAACTACTGAGGGGGAGCGTTCCGACGGTCGATCTCGTAGACGGAGCCGGGCTGCCGCTTGGCGTATTCCTTCATCTCCGACGCCACAGCGGAAGCCTCCCATTGGTTGGAAATATCCCGATCGCGGCTGCTGACTACACCGAGAGAGATCGATGTGTGGGGGAAAGCATGGCGCTCACCGCGACGGTCGGTGACTTCGATATAGCCGCGCAGCACATCGGCGGTGTCGTAGAAATCGAGGATGCCCTCGTCGAACGTGCGGATCACTGTCTTACAAAAGTCTTCAACCAGATCAGGCGTAACTATTGCTATGAAGTCGTCACCGCCGATGTGGCCGATGAACGCATCCGGATCATCGGCATCGGCCTGGGCCTCCAAGAGGACATGGGCCGTGAATTTGATAACACCATCGCCGCGCATGAACCCGTAATGGTCGTTGAACGCCTTGAAGTTATCGAGATCGGCGTGAACGAGTGCGTAAGGCTCGGAGGTCTCGGTGCGCCGCTCGAGCTCCTGGGTGATACGGAAGTTACCCGGGAGGCCGGTCAGAGGCGAAAGGTCACGCATCGCCTTGGCGCGTTGCAGAACGGTCCGCACCCGGACGATTAACTCGTCCAGCTCGAACGGTTTGGAGATGTAGTCGTCGGCTCCGAGCTGCAGGCCCTTGATCCGATCCTGGGGAAGAGCCTTGGCGGTCAGAACGATCACCGGGGTGTTGGCGCTGGCGGGATGGGCCCGCATGCGCCGTAAGACGGCAAGGCCGTCCATCTCGGGCATCATGATGTCGAGAATGACGAGATCAGGGGGATCTTTGGTCACCGACGCCAGAGCCGATTTACCGTCGGTTGCAGAGGAAACGTCATAGCCTTCGAGCTCGAGGTTGACCGAGACAAACTGAACGATGTCGGGATCGTCGTCGGCGATGAAAATATGCTCGCTCATTGTCCTACCTAGTCCTCAACAGCCGCCCGTAAAGCGGCCACTGCTTCGACGGGGTCGGGGGCTTGAAAGATCGCGGTACCGGCCACGAAAACATCGGCGCCGGCACTTCGCGCCATACGAGCACTCTCCGGCGTTATCCCGCCGTCAATCTGTATATCGGCGCCTAGGTGGTGCGAATCAACGATTTCCCGCACCCTTGCAACCCTCTCCAGGCTCTCGGGGATGAACTGCTGGCCGCCAAAACCGGGATAGACCGACATCACCAGCAGGTTGTCGACCAGCTCGATAAAGGGCTCAACGGCGGCCACCGGTGTCGGCGGATTCAGTGTAAGACCGAATTTGAGCCCCTGTTTTCTGGCTTTTTCGGCTATGGGAGCAGGATCCGGATACACCTCGATGTGGACCGTCACCATGTCACAACCTGCTGTCTTGAACTGCTCAAAGTAGAAGTCGGCATTGTTCATCATCAGATGGGTATCGAAAAACAACCTCGTATGCGGCCGTAGATCCTCGATGACACTGAGACCGAAAGAGATATTGGGGACGAAGTGACCGTCCATCACGTCAACGTGAAGGCCGTCGACCAACGGCTCAACCCGCGCTACATCGTCGGCGAGATGTGCAAAATCAGCCGCAAGCAGGGAGGGGTAGATACGAGCGGGCACCAACGCAGCTTACCGGCCGGGTCCTATCAGACTGATGAACATGCCGTCGGTCCGGGTCAGGTGAGGAGCCAGGAGCCAACCTTTTCCTTCGGCTCTTCCCGGCAACCCGTCCGGGGCCCGGGCGGCGAATCCCTGGACGACTTGCGTGGTCTCCTCGGAAAAAACGGTACACACCGAGTACACCACAAGCCCGTCCGGCTTCAGCAAAGGCAAAGCCGCACTGATCATTTGTCGCTGCCGCTCCCCGGCCTGTCCTGGTTGATCGGGGCGCAGTCGATGACGGATCTCGGGACGCCGCCGCAGAGTGCCGAGCCCCGTGCAGGGGGCATCGAGCAGCACCCGGTCGAAGGCGGCGAGCGCCAGGGGGGGACGTTGGGCGTCGGCGATCAGCCAGGGAATGTCAACACCGGCAGCTCTGAGGCGCTTGCGGGCGCTACGAGCCCGGCGTTTGTGGTGGTCGAGCGCGACGAGGGTGCCTTCACCTTGCATCCGGTCGAAGAGGTGCAGTGTCTTGCCACCCGGGGCTGCCGCCAAATCCGCCACAACCATGCCGGCCAAGACTCCAGTGGCTATCCCCACCGCCACCGACGATGGATCCATGTACTCGAGTCCCGGGGCCGGTTCGGCAACGCGGTATGCATCGGGGATACCGGCGACTGCTTCTCCCCCACCGGGGTTGGCGCCGGGCCGGACTCTGGCAGTGAGTGGGGCCGGTTGTTGGGAAGTCTGCAGAAACTCTCGCGCTTCTCCGGAGCCCCACGCTCCCGTCAATGACTCCAGAATCCAGGGGGCAACCCCCAGTTGCAGCGCCTCTCCCTCAACACCCGTCGGGACTGGAGCACGGCCCCTGGTCAGCTTCCTCAGAATCGCGTTGGCGAAACCGGCTGCCCCCTGGCCTGCCACCGACCGTGTTGCCGCAACCGCCTCGTTGACGGCGGCGTGCGGCGCCCCGTCCCCCATCAGCAACTCGTACCCTCCCACCCGCAGCAGGTCGAGAACGGCGTCGTCGATTTCATCGAGCCCCCTGCTGGACACCTCCGCCAGGTTGTGATCGATTTCAGGGAGGTGGCGGAGGGTTCAGTAAACTAATCTCCGAACCAGGCGCGCATCCTGGTCCGACCCGAGCTGGTTGAGAAGGACGTTCGAGAAAGCTCCTTCGCGCATGACCCGCCCCAGCAACTTGGCAGCCTGAAGGCGAGCAGAAGGGGTCAATCGAGCCGCCAGGCGCCGCGGTGACCGTTAGCCCAGGCCAGGCCGCTCATACGGCCCCCTCCGGCCTGTTGCACAGTCCGCAATACGAGGACTCCCTCTTTAGTGCCGAGGTGCAGGAGATCATCGACGACCGCCAACTCCCCGGCTTTGAGCTCCCCTTCCGCGAGAGGCTCCGCCTCCCAAATCTTGAGTCGCTGCTCATCGACAAGTCCCCAGGCCCCTGGTTTGGGGCTGAAAGCCCGAACCATACGGTGCAGGTCCATCGCCGAGCTCGTCTCGGGCTGAAGCTTCGCCTCGGCCGACGTCACCTTCTTGGCGGCGGTGGCGTCGGCACCCTGAGCAGTCCGGGTTGCCGTACCCGCGAGGACGGCGTCGAGGTTGTCTGAGAGAAGAGTCGCCCCCAGGCCGGCCAGCCGCTTGGTGAGCGACCCGGTGGTGTCACCCTCCCCGATGGCAACTGCCTCCGAAGCAAGGATGTCACCGGTGTCCATTCCGGCGTCGAGTTGCATGAGCGTCACCCCGGTTGTCGAGTCTCCTGCCAGGATTGCTCTGGCGACCGGTGCCGCCCCTCGCCAACGCGGCAGCAGGGAAAAGTGGACGTTCACGAAACCACATCTCGGCACGGCTAGCAGCCGTTCCGGCAGGAGCTGGCCGTAAGCGGCCACAACCGCCAGGTCGTACCCGGCCAGGTCGACGGCGATCTCCGCGGCTCTGTCGGGCTGGGCAATCGCCAGATTCCAGTTCAATGCCGCCTCCTTCACGGCCGAAGGTTGCAAGCGACCCGACCGGCCTCGCGGCTTGTCGGGACGGGTTACAACGACGCGGACATCGGAACGTGAGCGCAGGACGTCGAGGCTGGGGACGGCGGCGTCGGGAGTCCCGAAAAAAGCGACCACGCGGAGATGCGAGGTCATGTCAATCCCGCCGGGCGATTCCCAGCGCTTCCTCTCGCAACTCCCGTAGCGCTTCCTTCTTCGGCTCTGCAGCGAGCTGCTCGATGAGCAGCTTCCCATTGAGGTGATCCACCTCGTGTTGGAGCATCCTTCCCAACAGCTCATCGCCGGCGACTGTGATCGGCTCGCCGGCAAGGTCGACTCCCTCGACTCGGACAAAGTCGGGTCGTTCAATGGGCCAAAAGCGTTCCGGCACGGACAGGCATCCTTCATCGAACTCCCACTTCCCGGAGGCCTCGACTACTTCGGGATTGATGACGTGCCCCGGGCCCTCACCGATGTCGTATACGAGCAATCGTTTCGAGACTCCGATCTGGGGCGCGGCAAGTCCCACCCCGGGTGCGTCGTACATGGTCTCGAGCAAGTCGGCGATCAATCTGGCCAGGGCGTCGTCAAACTCAGTCACCGGATCGGCCACTGTGCGCAGCACCGGATCGCCAAAAACCCGTATCGGAAAGACTGCCATGGCCAAAAAGGGTACTCCGGAGAGGCTCAGAGTTGGAGCGGATCAACGTCAACCCGCACCCTGATACCGCGCTCCCGCCATTCGTGAACTACCCGACGCAAACCCACCCTGACTCGGCGCAGATCTCGTCCTTGGATCAGCCAGTGGAAGTGGCCATCCCGGGAGGCGGGACCGAAGATCTCTACCCCCTGACGTCCCAGCCCTCTCAAATCGTCGTCAGCCTCCCCGTCGGTGTCGAGTTCGACCACAATCACTTCGCCGCTGGGCGGCAGTCGGCTTTCAGCTCGCTTCTCAATCTCTCGCTCCAGAAACTTGAGAGGATCGCCATGACGCAGGGCGACAATTACCGGGTCGTTGGGCAGCCCCGTCTGGATCAGGCAACGTCTCCCTCCACCCCGACCGACCATGCCGGCCACCCGGCTGAGAATCCGCAAGGCATCCTCGGCAGCCCGATAGTGCGGGGCGTGGATCAACCCATCCGCATCCACCACAACAGCCAGGTCGACCTGGTGAGCGCCGGCCAGGTCGCGTTCGGTGCCGAGCCACACCGGGGCGCTAGAGCCCACCTCACCGACCTCGAACGAACGCTCTAGATCCACCCCGAGCCTCTCGACGCCGGCGCCGAGTGGCTCGAAACGCTTTCCCCCGCACTCAACACAATCCCCCAGAGAGGCAGAACAGCGAACACAACGATCTGATCTGTCCGCTCGAGCCTCGCAGACCTGGCACTGGCGCACCACGCGGCAAACGCTGCATCGGAATGCCGGGGCAAAACCGCGTCGGTGCGTAAATACCAGCGCTCGCCTGTTCTTGTCCACAGTTCCCCGGATGGCAGCCAGCGCCCTGCTCGACACAAAGCCGGCCCCGGGTGGTTCCTCCGTCCGATCGACGACCTCTACCAGCGGCCAGATCCGTGTGCCTCCGGTTCTGGAAATTGGGATCCCGGCGGCGAGGAGCTCGGTGGTCGGCACCGCTCCGAGAAAAACCAGCCCATGTCGCTCAATCGCCGCTCGCCGCCGCGCCACCTCGCGGACGTGGATCGTCGGCGTTTGCTTCTCCTTCATGGCCCGGCGCCCTTCCTCCACAACCACCATCAGAGCAAGCCCCGTCACCGGCCAAAGAGCCGCCTCTCTGGTACCGACGATCAAGAGCCCGGGCTGGGTTGACGCCCGTGTCCATTCTGCTGTGAGCTTTCCGGCCGCAAGGGCGGTGTATCCCCGAAGCACCCGGCCGGGAAAGCGCTCCTCTAGCTCCGTCGCCAGCGCCTCGACCTCGGCCACTGTGGAGACAACCGCGACGACCGACCGCTGTGCCTGTAAGACCGGAGCAGCCAGCGCCGCGATCGGCTCGGAATGGGGCCACCGGGTGAGAAGGTAATGGGGCCTGGCATGACGCCCCTCAGCGAGCGCCTTCGACAAGTCGGGAATCGGTGAGGGAAGTTGGGTGGCAATCGGGTCCAGAGAAGGGATTCTCACTGGACGAGGAAGATTGGGTGGCGCCGCTTTGGAAAGCAACACGCTCAGTGGCGCTACGTAATGAGTGGCGAGCCATCGAAGGGTCTCCAGCAACCTAGTGTGGAAGATCGGAAAGGAACTGGAAACGGCGTTGATCGGCTTGAGCGAGTCGGTCTCGCCCGTCCGCAATCCAACCACATGGCCTCTGACCCTCCTCCCCCCGAGCGGAACCCTGACAATCGTCCCGAGTTCGACGTTCATGTCCGGTGAAATCGAATAGCTGAAACCGTCGTCGACGGCGAAGGTCGGTATGTCGGGAACCACCTGGGCGATGCGCCCCGGCGCCGTCACTGCCGCGGCTCTGAAGCCCGACGCACCCGGACGACCGCGTCCCACAGACGGGTCGCCACCTCGGCCTTCGTCAGCAGCGGCCACGGCTCGGTCGAACCATCCGGGTAAAAGATTGTCACTTGATTCGTGTCGGTCCCGAAACCCGAGCCCTCGGCCAGAACGTCATTGGCGACCAAAAGATCAACGCCCTTGGTCGTTGCCTTCTCCCGCGCCCGATCGAGGGAACCGGCCTCGGCTGCGAATCCGACGACGAGAGCCTCCGGAGCCTTCTCGGACACTCCGAGCAAGATATCGGGAGTCGGCTCCAGTTCGATCACCCGAAGCCCGTCTCTCCTGCGGATCTTCTCGGCCGAAGGCGCCGCAGGTCGAAAATCGGCCACCGCAGCCACCATTACGACAACGTCTTGTCGGGGGGCAAGCCCCCAGACCGACTCGGCCATCTCCTGGGCGGTTTCCACTCGTATGATCGTGGCGCCTGTGTCGACGGCCTCGACTGTCGTGATCAGGGTTACATCGGCCCCCCGGTCGGCTGCTTCGGCGGTGACGGCCAGGCCCATCTTTCCAGAAGAGTGATTGCCGATGTAGCGAACGGGATCGATCGGCTCGCGGGTCCCTCCGGCCGTAACGAGTACTCGCCAACCCGAGAGGTCACCCGGCAAGAAGCTTCTCCAGGGCCGCAACTATCTGTTCAGGCTCCGCCATGCGCCCGACGCCTTCGTCACCGCCCGCCAGCACCCCGGACTCGGGTCCCACCATCCGATGACCATCGTCGATGAGGCGACTCACGTTCCGTTGCGTAGCCGGTTGCTCCCACATCTCGGTGTGCATGGCGGGTGCCAACAGGACCGGACAACGGGCGGCCAGCAACGTGTTGCTCAACAGATCATCGGCCAGTCCCCCGGCGAGTTTTCCCAGAGTGTTGGTGGTTGCCGGCGCCACGACGATGATCTCCGCCCAGCTCGCCAGGTCGGTATGAGGTGATGGCGAAGACCCGGCAAATAGCTCCGTTTGCACTTCATGGCCGGTAATCGCAGCCAGGGTTTGGCTGCCGACGAACTCCTGAGCGGAAGCCGTCATGATCACTCTGACTTCAGCTCCCTGCTCGACGAGACGCCGGGCCAGATAGGCCGACTTGTAGGCGGCGATCCCCCCGGTGATCCCGAGCAGGATGCGCCGGCCCGAAAGCATCACTCCTCAGTGACGATGTCGACGTCGACCTTGCCGTCGGCGATTTCTTCGAGAGCGATGGAAAGAGGTTTGCGTGACAAGGACTGGACCTGAGGCGGCGCATAGGCGCCGATGCCCTCACCAAGCTGGTTGAAGTAGGCATTGATCTGGCGAGCGCGGCGAGCAGCAAGCACTACAAGAGTGAACCGGTTACCGGTGTGTTCCAGGACGTCTTCAATCGGCGGGTTAATCATTGAGTGGCACCTCCGGGGCCAGCAGCAATAGTACCTCGCCCACGGTTTCAGCGAGAACATCGTTGTTGATCCGGTAATCGAACTGGTCTGCCAGCTCCAGTTCCGCCTTGGCTCGCGCAAGCCGCCGGGCGATGTCGGCTGTGTCGCCTCGGCCTGCCAGTCTTGCCTCCAGTTCCTCGATCGACGGCGGAGTAATAAATATGAGCACCGCGTCGGGCATCGCCTGCTTCACTTGCATGGCGCCCTTGACTTCGATCTCCAGCACTACATCGATGCCCCGGCCGAGCTGCTCTTCAACCGCAGCACGCGGCGTGCCCTAGCGATGATTCGAGAACTCCGCCCACTCCAGGAATCGTCCCTCATCGAGCCCCTCCCGGAACTGGTCCTCTTCCAGGAAGTAGTAATC
>CAXMOO010000202.1:0-7151 GCA_964195005.1 uncultured Gammaproteobacteria bacterium | reverse complement strand
AGCAGCTCGCCCGGCCGCAACGATGGTGGTGGTAGCCGCCTTGCTTGATCCATCCTGGAAGGTCGAGGTTGAGGCAGAAGCGCAGGTGGGCGCTTCTGCGGCTGACGGGGTTGGGGCCCCGTTAGCGTCGGGATGAGGCGTCAGCCGAAGAGCCGTGGGTGGGCAGAAACGCTGGTGGGCGCTTGTGCGGCTGGCGGAGTTGTGGGGCTGGCGCCCCATAATGCCCACCGAGTACCGCTGTAAACGCCCCGTCTGGTGCCGGGGGTGGATGCTCGAGTTCCCGTATCTCGCTTGTTGACCACTAAGAGTGAGATAGACTGTCATCAGGAACGAACACACGGGGCGTAAGATCCAATGCAACGCGGAATAACCGGCCACGACCACCCCTTAAGGGGGCGAGGCATGACCCCATGGGTGTAGCGATAGTCACAGGCTCGGCGAGTCTGATCGGATCCGAGGCGGTCCGTCACTTCGTCGAGCAGGGCATGATCGTGGTTGGGATCGACAACGACGTGCTCGAATCCTTCACCTCGCCCGGCCTGACCAGGACACGTGTGGTGCCGATTCTCACCACACCGCCCCCGGGCATGCCCATGGCGCTGAGAAGGGTCCGGTCGGCTCTAGCGAAAGGATCCGAGCCAAGGCATGGCTCGGACGGCCGGGCGTTAGAAGGCGCACTTTCAGGGGATTTGATTGAGGACCGATAATGTGGAGATGAAGATCCAACGGGTAGATGTCCTGGGGGTCGGAGTTAGCGCGATCAACATGGAGATCGCAGTCCAGGAGATTTCGCGATGGGTGGAGGCCCGTGAACCGCACTACGTATGTGTGACGGGAGTCCACGGCGTGATGGAATCACAGAAAGACGACGCTCTGCTCGAGATCCATAACCGTTCCGGACTCACAACTCCCGACGGCATGCCCATGGTGTGGGCTGGGCGGCGGGCAGGCGCGGCCCATATGGCCCGGGTGTACGGTCCCGACCTGATGCTGGAGATCTGCCGCCGCTCGGTCGAGGAGGAATGGACCCACTACTTCTACGGTGGCAAAGAAGGCGTGCCCGACCTCCTCGCCTCCCGCCTCAGGGAGCAATTTCCCGGCCTCAAGGTTGTGGGCGCCTACTCGCCCCCGTTTCGAGAGCTCAGCCCAGAGGAGTCCGCCGCCATTGTCGAGAAGATCAGCGAGGCCCAACCTGATTTTGTTTGGGTGGGCTTGAGCACGCCCAAACAGGAGCGTTGGATGGCCGCGCACATCGGGTCCCTCAACGCTCCGGCCGTACTCGGGGTCGGTGCCGCTTTTGACATGAATGCCGGATTGCTCCCGCAGGCACCGTTCTGGATGCAAAAGTGGGGCCTAGAGTGGTTCTACCGGCTCATCAAGGAACCGCGACGATTGTGGAAGCGGTACCTGGGAAACAACCCGCGCTTTGCCCTGGCGATAATGCGCCGCAAGCCGAGACTGCTGGACCCCGAAGAACTCAAGGGGGCCTCGCAACCGCCCGATGGGACTACAGAAAGTGGAATAAGCTAACGGAGGGTAGGGGTTTCCCACCCGCGTTAACTCGGAGGTAACAGCAAGACATGGAACGCGTTCTCGTCACAGGCGCCGGTGGTTTCATCGGTCATCATCTGATAACCACCCTCAAGGAAAATGGGTATTGGGTGCGCGGTGTGGATATCAAGAAACCCGAGTTCACCGATATCGATGCCGACGAGTTCGGGCTACTTGATCTGCGCCGGTGGGAGAACTGTCTCGAGGCCACCAAGGATGTCGACCACGTTTATGCGCTCGCTGCCGACATGGGTGGGATGGGCTTCATCTCGGCAAATCACGCCACGATTCTCCACAACAACGCTCTCATCAACTTGCACACCCTCGAAGCAGCTCGCGAAAACGGCGTGAATCGCTACCTATATACGTCCTCGGCATGTATTTATCCCGAGCATCTTCAGACTGATACGGATGTCACGCCTCTGAAAGAGGCGGACGCCTACCCGGCCGCCCCGCAAGACGCCTATGGCTGGGAGAAGCTCGTGTCCGAGATTGCCGCCCATTACTACCACCAGGAATATGACCTCGACGTCAGGGTCGTTCGGTTCCACAACATTTACGGCCCCTATGGGACTTGGACCGGAGGCAGAGAGAAGGCTCCGGCCGCGCTTTGTCGAAAGGTGGCCGAGGTCGAGGACGGAGGCAGCATCGAAATCTGGGGAGATGGTGAGCAGACCCGCTCCTTCTGCTCCATCGATGACACGGTGCTGGGTATCTTCCGGCTGATGATGTCTGACTTCACCGAGCCTCTCAATCTTGGGCGCGATCGCATGGTCACCATCAATGAGCTCGCTGAGATCATCATCGAGATCTCGGGCAAGAAGAACATCAGTTTGAAACACGTCGAGGGTCCGCAAGGAGTCCGGGGGCGTAACTCGGATAACACAAAGCTGCGCGAGGTCCTTGGCTGGGAGCCATCCATTCCCCTCGAAGTGGGCCTGGTGCCGACCTATCGCTGGATCGAAGAGCAGGTGCAAGGCGCCACCAGCTGAGGCCTCGGTTTCCTCAGGCGGCGTTGAGGCGGGCTAGCTCTGGTATCGGGTGACGGGGCAGCGTCAGCGGGCCCGTGCTCTTGATGACCTGTACTCCGGGACGGAGCAGCCAGCGCCAGATGAGCTGGGCCTTCCCCGCTCCGCTCCGCGAGAGGGGGGTGCTACAATCCCGGTGCCGATTTCCGGCAGGTTTTCCACGTGACAGATACCAGCAAAATTATTAGTGAGTTCGGGGTGCACGCCACCGATACCGGTTCGCCGGAGGTGCAGGTTGCCTTGATCACTGAACGAGTAAGGGTCCTTACCGAGCATTTGAAGGTCCACAAGAAGGATCATCACAGTCGGCGAGGGCTCTTGATGCTGGTCGGAAAACGGAGGCGACTCCTCAACTACCTGCAAAATCAGGATGTGGAGCGCTATCGCAATCTCATCGTCAAGGTGGGTTTGCGCCGGTAATCAACCTGTGGCCCACGGGTCGCACACAACAGGAAGAGGGCTGGATTTGTTGTCAGTGGTGATTCCTTGCAAGCGCGAGGAATGATTACTGGTAATCGATCCGGCGCCTCTCCAGATTGAAAGGAGAGACGCATGTCTGAACACAGCGTCAGCGGCAAGATCGGCAATTCCGAAATAACCATTTCGGCCGGCAGAGTCGCACAACAAGCAGATGGGGCGGTCATCGTGACGCTCGGGGAGACCGAGGTACTCGTTACGGCTACTGCCTCCCGCAAATTGAGGGAGGGAGCCGGCTTCTTCCCGCTAACGGTTGACTGTGAGGAGCGGATGTACGCCGTGGGGAGAATCCCCGGCTCGTTCTTCCGCCGCGAGGGGCGTGCCACAGAGCGCGCCATTCTCACGTGTCGTTTGATAGACCGGCCGTTGCGCCCTTCGTTCAAAGAAGGCTTCCTGAGCGAGACCCACATCATCGCCACGATTCTTCAGGTCGACAATGAGAACGCCTACGACGTCGCAGCCCTCAACGGTGCTTCGGCGGCTCTGATGATTAGCCCCATCCCATTCGAAGGCCCGATTGGCGCCGTTCGGGTCGGGCTCAAAGACGGCGAGTGGGTGCCACTCCCGACCTACAGCGAGCTTCAAGAATCGGTGTTCGAGCTAACCGTCGCTGGAGTGCGCAACAGCTCAGGTGAGATCGACATCGTCATGGTGGAAGCCGGGGCAACCGAAGATGGCCTGCGCCTCATTGAGGCTGGCCAACCGCCCAGCGATGAGGAAGCGGTAGCTCGCGGGCTCGAGGAAGCCAAGCAGTACATCGGCCAGCTGATTGACCTGCAGTTGGAGCTAGCTCGCAACTTCGATCCACCCGAGGTGGAGTGGCCGCTGGTTAGCGATTACACGCCAGAGGTGTTCGACCGGATAGCCGGTGCGATTGGCGATCGAGCCGACAACGTCGTCGGTATCACCGACAAGAAAGCTCGCAAGGAAGTCCAGGACGAGCTCAAAGAGGCCGTGATGGCCGAGCTCACGGATGAGGAGACCGATCCCGAGGAGGTCCGCCAATTGGAGAGGGCCTTCCGGGCGGTGATGAAGAAGAGCATGCGGGAGCGGGTTATCAACGAGGGAGTTCGCCTTGATGGAAGGGCTCCAGGGGAGATCCGGCCGCTCGAGGCCGAAGTGGGCGTTTTACCGCGGACTCACGGATCCGCAATCTTCAAGCGGGGTGACACTCAGGTTCTAAACGTGTCGACTCTCGGCATGCTGCGCATGGAGCAGATGTTGGACACCATCGCCGTCGAAGAATCCAAGCGGTACATGCATCACTACAACTTCCCCCCTTACTCCACCGGAGAGACCGGTTTCATGAGGGGACCGAAGCGTCGCGAGATCGGACACGGGGCGTTGGCTGAGAAGGCCTTGCTTCCGGTCATTCCGGATGCCGACGATTTCCCGTACGCCTTCCGCCTGGTTTCTGAGGTTCTGGCTTCGAACGGTTCCAGCTCGATGGCCTCAGTGTGTGGTTCCAGCCTTTCGTTGATGGATGCCGGGGTTCCCATCATGGCGCCGGTAGGCGGCATTGCTATGGGCCTAATTTCTCACGAGGGAGGCTTCGTGACCTTGACCGACATCCTCGGAGCTGAGGATGCCCTCGGGGACATGGACTTCAAGGTGGCCGGAACGGCCGACGTTATTACGGCGCTGCAGCTCGACACGAAGATCGAGGGGTTGCCTGCCGAGGTGCTGTCGGATGCTCTGGCTCAGGCCAAGGAGGCGCGTCTCAAGGTGCTTGCGGCCATGAAGGATGCCATCGATGGTCCCCGCGAGGAATTGCGGGAGTACACCCCGCGGATCGAAGCGGTCCAGATTCCTCGCGACAAGATCGGCGAGATCATCGGTCCTAAGGGGAAGATGATCCGGGAAATCGAGGAAGAGACCGGTGCCACGCTCGATATCGATGACGACGGCACGGTGCGCGTGGGAGCCGCCGACCAGGCTTCGATGGAGGCTGCTCGCGAGAAGGTGATGATGATTGCCTTCCCGCCGGAGCCCGACCTGGGGGTCGAGTATGAGGGCGAAGTTGTGAATATCACCAAGTTTGGTGCGTTCGTGAACATCCTCCCGGGCCGGGACGGCTTGTTGCATATCTCCAAGATCGGTGGCAACCGGCGCATCGACAATGTCGAAGACGTGCTCAGCCTGGGCGACAAGATCCAGGTGGTTGTCAATGAAATTGACCGCAACGGCAAGGTCAGTCTCAACATGGCCGGGGAGGAAACTTCCGACGATGGCGATGATGCCCCTCGTTCCCGGGACGACAGTGATCGTGGCCGCGACCGCGACCGCGATGACGATCGAGATCGAGATCGAGGCCGGGACCGGGATCGCGGTCGGGATCGGGATGGAGGCGGACGCAAGCGCCGGCCCCGAGAGGAGGCCGCCGCCGACCGGGGGCGTAGCTCCTCCAAGTCGTCAAGCGACCGCCGTCAGGCAGTCAGCTTCGAAGAGGAATTCGAGCGGGGCGACGGCTAGCCCCCCTAGACCACTAAACGCCCAGTTCCGCCAGTAGCTCGGCGAGCATGGAGTTGATCAACGCTATCCCCGACGTGTTGACGTGTAGGAAGTCATAGAACTCTGATTTAGTCCATGGATAATCCGTGAGGTCCAGGTATGGCACCGAACGGCCTTCCACAAAGGCGACGAGGGCGTCGTGGAATGCTTCATAATCCGCTGAGCCGTTTTGGTGAAGTGGCAAATAGTCCTCCGCCACAAACGGCATTTCGACTATGACTACCTCGATGCCCTGGGCCTCGAGTGCGTCCGTCAGCCGCTGCAAGGCCTGGGTCTCGATGCCTCCGATGGTGAAATCGTTGAGAGCTCTCTCGCGTGTGCGTGTTACGTCGAGGGTGCGGACGTCGTACTCATCTGAGGGGAGTTGGAAGGTTCCGTCGTGGGCTCCGGAGGGGTCGTATTGGGATATGAGAGAAGCCGGGTCGCGCAGGAAAGGGCTGATCCTCACTAAAGCTGAGATGCCTCCCAGCGCCTGCTGAACTTTCTGCCCGAGTTCTTCCTCTCCGAGGAAGCGGGCACGTCCGGCCGACTCGAAGTACTTGTCGAAGACTTCGGCATTCGAGAGGCTGTCATCATTCATGTCACGGCTGGTGAGCCCGATAACTACAGTGCCGGGGTTGGTGAGGGGCACCACCACGTTGAGCGCCCAGTCCTCCATTAGCCGCATCGAGGCTCCGTCGAGGCCTGCGTTGTAGACGGTGTCGACGTCAAGCAAATCCTCGAGCTCGTCGCCGATGAAGCCAGCGGCGACCGACGAGTTTCCGATCAGCAACACATCTGCGCTCCGACCCGCCGCAGCGAGCGCCTCCATTTCCTCGACCTTCAAATCGGTCTGGGCGAAGTTCCACGCCGGGTTGGGGAGGCCTCCGGCTAGAAATCGAGCCACCAGCTCTGCTACCACGAGGACGGCGACAACGATGAGGGCAGTCTTGCCGGGGCGGCGGGGCCATAAGCCGGCCAATCCCGGGTGATCGCTGTCGATCACTACTTTGACTTTCGGTGTGTCTGCGGAGGGTGTTGTTGTCATGGTCATGGTCAGAATTGGAAGTAGATGAATGGGACAGTACCGCTGCCCGTGAACACGATGAGTGCTACGAGCATGACGCCATATGCCAGCCCCCGCTGCACGACGGGCCATTGCAGGATCGCTAGCTGGCTGCGGCCCTGGCGCTGAGCAAGGTCGATCACCAGGCTGGCGAGCCCAAGCGGCACGAGGAGGATGAGCATGTCGCCTAGGGCGATCATGTTCGGCAGGCCTCCTCGCAGTGTGACGATTCCGGTGAGGTACTCCCAGGCCTGGGTGAATGAGTCGGCCCGGAAGAAGATCCACGACAGCCCCACCAGGTGGAACGTCACCAGAGTGGGGACAAGGTCGTTCCAGGTGAACGGGTCTTCGGCCGCCTTCGGACTGCGATGGCGCAAACTCCGATGAGCGGCCAGATATAGACCGTGGAGACCGCCCCACACCACGAATGTCCAGGCTGCGCCGTGCCAGAGCCCACCCAGCAGCATCGTGAGGAACACGTTGCGCACGCGGTGGCCGGTCCGGTTACCGCCGAGGGGAATGTAGAGGTAGTCGCGCAG
>CAXMOO010000201.1:0-17828 GCA_964195005.1 uncultured Gammaproteobacteria bacterium | reverse complement strand
CTGGCGGAGTGGGGATCTATGCTCGCAACTGAACGCAACCAAGTCTTCACGTCACCGCATCTGGTCTTCTTCCCCGGTCTGGCCATCATGATTACGGTTCTCGGTTTCAACCTGATGGGTGACGGCCTCCGCGACGCCCTCGACCCCACGTTGAACCGATGACTGCTCCAGCCCCCGAGCCGACGGCAGCCGTCACTACTCCAGATAGTCGTCTGCTCGAGCTGCGCGACCTGGAGACCCACTTTGATACCCGTGACGGCGTAGTCAAGGCGGTCGACGGCGTAAGCCTTCACGTCGACCGCGGCGAGGTCCTCGGAATTGTTGGCGAATCTGGGTGCGGTAAATCGGTGACCGCACTCTCCATCATGGGACTGGTGGCACACCCGGGTGAGGTGGTCGCCGGCGAGATCTTGTTCAACGGCAAGAACATTGCGGATATGAGCCAGGACGAGATGAGGGGACTGAGGGGTGAACACATCTCGATGATCTTCCAGCAGCCAACCTCCTCCCTGAACCCGGTACACCGGGCAGGTGCTCAGATCAAGGAGGTCTTCGAACTCCACCGGGACTGGGCCAAGGATGTCGAGGAGGAGAAGATGGTGGAGATGCTGACGCGGGTTGGCATACCCGACCCTGAAACCCGGGCCAAGGCATTTCCGCACGAGCTGTCGGGAGGAATGGCCCAGCGAGTGATGATTGCGATGGCGCTGGCGTGCGAGCCCGAACTACTCATCGCCGACGAGCCCACTACCGCCCTCGACGTAACCATTCAGGCTCAGATCCTCGACCTGATAAGGGACCTCAAGGAGGGATTCAAGACCGCAGTCATCCTGATTACCCACGATCTTGGTGTTGTGGCGGAAATGGCTGATCGGGTCGCCGTTATGTACGCCGGGGAAATAGTAGAGGAGACCGACGTCGCCACTCTTTTCAGAGAGCCACTGCATCCCTATAGCCAGGGGCTCATCGGTTCCATACCAATCCTCGGTGGTCTGACGGAGAAGCTCGACACCATCCCCGGGATCGTCCCCTCTTTGATTGATCTGCCAGCCGGCTGCCGCTTTGCAGATCGCTGTGTTGCCCGGGTTCAGAACGCACTCACAATCTGTACCGAACAGAAGCCCGAGTTGCTCGAGGTAACCGAAGGGCATCAGGTCCGTTGCTGGCTCTATCCGGAAGGCAACGCCGATGGATGAGCCACTCGTCGAGATCAGGGACCTGGTAAAGAATTTCCCGGTGAAGGGTGGCGTGCTGCAGAGTGAGGTGGCGACGGTCAACGCGGTAGCCGGAGTGGACCTTGACATCCATTGGGGGGAGACCATCGGCCTGGTTGGCGAATCCGGCTGTGGCAAAACCACTCTCGGGCGCCTGCTGGTGAGATTGCTGGAGCCCACCTCCGGAACCATCAAGTTCGGAGGGGAAGACATCACGCACCTCACGGGGCGAAAGTTGAAGCCTTTCCGCAAACGAATGCAGATCATCTTCCAAGACCCGTTCTCCTCACTCGACCCCCGGGCCCAGGTTGGGGTCTCCATCGCCGAAGGCCTGCGGTTGCACGGCGTCGGCGATCGCGATGAGCGCCGGGAGCGAGTCAATGCAATGCTGGAATTGGTCGGGTTACGAGCCGCCCATGCCGGACGTTATCCGCACGAGTTCTCGGGCGGCCAAAGGCAGCGGATCGGAATCGCCCGTGCCCTGATTCTGGAACCGAACTTCATTGTCGCCGACGAACCCGTGTCCGCCCTGGACGTTTCGGTGCAGGCCCAGGTGCTGAACCTTCTCAAAGAACTACAGTCGGAGCTGAAGCTGACGCTGCTGTTCGTGGCCCACAACCTGGCCGTGGTCGAGCATATCTCGGATCGGGTGGCCGTCATGTACCTGGGGCGGGTGGTCGAGCTCACCGATAGAGACTCTCTTTACTCCCGGCCCCTCCATCCATACACCGAGGCCCTGTTGTCGGCGATCCCGATCCCCGACCCGCGGCGTCCTCGCAATCGGACGATCCTCCAGGGAGAAATCCCCTCGCCTATCAATCCCCCACCCGGTTGTCACTTCCACACCAGGTGCCCCATCGCCCAGAAAGGCATATGCGACGTCCAGGTCCCCGCCTTGACCTCCAGCGACAACCCCGACCATCAGGCCGCCTGCCATCTACGCACCGGCGACTACAAGCACCTCGACCCGACCGGAAGAGTGGCGGGTTAGCTCTCCCCTCCTGCGCAGCGGAGTCTTCGCAGCGCAGTGGGAGGGGTTGCGGAGGGTGGTGCCCACCAACGGCGCGAGTGCCGGCAGCTTGATTCCTCGAAGAACTGTTGCTCCAGGTGACCTCGCACAGGGCGGTGCCCAACAATTAGCAGTTGGTTCGGTGCGTTCCTGGCGGGCTCGTGCTTCAACCCTCAAGCCTTATCAACGCTTCACTCAGGGTGCCGTTGTTGGGAACCACCCCCTCCCAGCCTCCCCCACTTCGTTTCACTCCGTGGGAGAGGAGCAAATCCTCCCCCACTCGGTGGGGAGGTGACGGTCCCGCCTCAGTTTCCGCCGGCCTGTTTCGCGACCGCTTCGGCAGCCGCCGCCGCTGCCTCGGGATCGCCCAGGTAGTAGTGGGTGATGGGGCGGAGGTTGTCGTCGAGCTCGTAGACCAGTGGGAGGCCGGTGGGAATGTTGAGGTGGGGGATCTCCTCATCTGAAATCTGATCGAGGTGCTTCACCAGAGCCCTGAGGCTGTTGCCGTGAGCGACCACCAGCGGCCTTCGTCTAGATTCGAGCACGGGGACAATGGTCTCCTCCCAGTAGGGAACCATCCGTTCCACCACGTCTTTGAGGCACTCCGTAGCAGGCAGGATTTCCGGCGGCTCATCGCGATAGATGGCGTCGTGGCCGGGGTGGCGCTCGTCGTCGTCATCCAGCGGTGGGGCCGGCACGTCGTAGCTGCGACGCCACAAGTGCACCTGGTCAGCGCCGTATTTGTCGGCCGTCTCCTTCTTGTTGAGGCCCTGCAGGGCTCCGTAGGACTTCTCGTTCAGGCGCCACGATCGCTCAACGGGCAGCCACAGACGATCCATCTCCTCCAGCGTCAATTGAGCTGTGAGGATGGCCCGTTTGAGCACAGATGTGAGGACCACGTCGAAGTCATAGCCTCCTTCCAGAAGTAGCCGACCGGCCTCACGGGCCTCCTCTTCACCGTGAGGAGAAAGACCAACGTCGGTCCAGCCGGTGAACCGGTTCTCCAGATTCCAGGTCGACTGGCCGTGGCGCAGCAGGACCAGCTTGGGGACCACGGCCTAAACCCAATACCTGTTCATGGCTCTTCGGCACACGCGGCTTCGCCGCTGCCTCATCGCAATGCCGATGGGGACCCCCAGCCCCACCGGCCCAAACAGCGCATCTCTCATACCCAATACCTGATCGTTGAGGCAAACTGGTCGGGGTCGAGCGAGGTTCCTCCCACCAACGCCCCGTCGATGTGCTTCTTGGCCATCAAAGCGGAGATGTTGCCGGGATTGACCGATCCTCCGTAAATGATCCGCACCTCGTCCCCCATCGAACCACCAAAGGTTCCACCGACGGTGCTGCGCAGGAACTCGCAGGCCTCGCCCGCTTGATCAGGTGTGGCCGTCCGCCCCGTGCCGATGGCCCAGATGGGCTCGTACGCCACTACGACCTGAACCGCTTCCTCCGGTGCCAAACCCTTGAGGCCGGCGTCCAGCTGGCCGGAAACCTTTTCCTCGGTGACCCCTCCCTCCCGCTCCTCCAGGGTCTCCCCCAAACAGAAGATCGGGGTCATCCCGGCGCCGAGGACGGCCCGCAACTTGCGATTCACGATGGCATCATCCTCGCCGAAATGCTCCCGCCGTTCCGAGTGCCCCACGAGCACGTGCCCCACTCCCAGCTTGGCAAGCATCGGGGGTGACACCTCGCCGGTGAATGGCCCATCATCGAGCCAGTGGGTGTTCTGGGCCCCGAGGCCGATTGGCAGATGATCGGCCTCAATAACGGTCTGCACCGACCGCAGCGCGGTGAATGGTGGCGCGACCACGACTTCAACCCTGTCGTAGTCCGCCAGATCGAGGCGATAGCTCAGCTTTTGCACCATTTGGATCGCCTCGAGGTGCGAGGCGTTCATCTTCCAGTTGCCACACATAAAGGGCCTACGCGCCATCGGCCCACCTCCTTAGAGCCTCGAGACCGGGGAGGGTGCCTTTTTCCAGATATTCGAGCGCGGCCCCTCCACCGGTCGACAGGTGCGAAACCTCTCCTTCAAGGCCCAGCGTGCGCAAGGCAGCAACCGAGTCACCTCCACCAACTACGGAAAACGCCTCAGATTCTGCCACCCCATTAGCCACCACTTCAGTTCCTACCCGGAACGGCTCCCACTCGAACACACCCATTGGGCCATTCCAAAACAAGCTGTCTGCTCCCCTGATCACAGATGCGAAAAGTTGGGCAGTTTCCGGCCCGATGTCCATGCCAATAGCGTCCGACGGGATGTCAGAAGCCGGCACGACCATCGGCTCGGCATCGGCTGCGAACCGCTCTGCCGCCACAATGTCCGTTGGCAGGCTCACCCGGGACCCCCATTCCGACTCGAGCAACCGTCGCACGTCTTTGATCATTTCCTCCTCCACCAGCGACCCACCCACTTCGTAGCCCTCCGCTTCCAGCAGGGTGAAACACATCCCCCCGCCTACCAACATCACATCCACCTTCGGAAGCAGTGCCTGCATGACCCCCAGCTTGTCCGACACCTTGGCGCCGCCCAAAGCCACCACGTAAGGACGCTCCGGGTCGTACAGGAGCCTGTCGAGCGCCTCCACCTCGGCGGCCAGTAGCGGTCCCGCGGCTGAAGGAATGAGGGCAGCCACCCCCACAGTGGAGGCGTGAGCTCTGTGGGCGGACCCGAAGGCATCCAACACAAAGACCTCTGCCAACTTGGCCAGGGCCCCCGCCAGGCCCGGGTCGTTGGCCTTTTCCCCACTCTCAAAGCGAGTGTTCTCAAGCAGGATGACCGCTTCGGGTTGGGCCGCCTTTATGGTCTGGTCGGCCGCGGGACCGACCAGCGATCCGACGTGGGTGACGGGAAAACCTCCCAGCTCAGCCATCTTCTCGGCGATCGGGCCCAGGGACAGTGAGGCATCGGGGCCGCCGGGTCGCCCGAGATGGCTGGTGACGATGACGATCGAGCCCTGGTCTCGCAAGGCGGCAACGGTGGGGAGGCTGGACCTGATGCGAAAGTCGTCGGCCACTTTGCCCCCGGCGAGAGGGACGTTGAGATCGGCACGGAGCAACACACGTTTGTTTGCTACATCGATGTCGTCGAGCGTGAGGTAATCGGTCAATGCCCGGCAACGTTATCACGGACACAGCTTGCCTCATCCACCCGGCAGTAGGCTTGGCACACGGCGACACGCGATTGGATTGGAGAACGGATGACCCGCGTCGGCCTCATGGGCTTCGGCCGAATTGGGCGCAACGTATTCCGCTTGTTGGACGCCGACGGCACAGTCGAGGTCGGAGCCATCGCCGACATCGCAGATCCCGAGGCACTCACCTATCTCCTGAAGTACGACTCGATTTATGGCCGCTTCCCAAAGCCCGTCGAGCTCCGGGGCACAGATCTCGTGATCGACGCTGCGGCGATTCCCTTCTACGACATCCAGGAGCCGGGGGACCTCGATTGGGGAGCCATGGGCATCGACATTGTCGTGCAGGCCACCGGCAAGTACCGCACTCGCAATTGGTGCCAACGTCATCTCGATGCAGGCGCCAAGCGGGTAATCCTTGCCTCCACACCCGAGACCCCGGGAGACCTCCCCATCCTCTTGCGAGGCGTGAATGATGATGTCCTCACTCCCGAAACGGGCATTATCTCTCTGGGGTCCAACACTTCGAATGCTCTGGCTCCGATCCTGCGAATCATCAACGAGAACTGGGGTTTGGCCAGAGCCTATTTCACTACCATCCACGCTTTCACCAACCAGGCTCGATTGGCCGATGTCCCCACCAAGAGCTTCCGCTCGAGCCGTGCGGCCGGAGAGAACATCATCCCGGCGTCCACCAACTCTCCCGAAATCCTCAGCGAGGTGATGCCCGAGCTGGCAGGCAAGCTGTCCGGCATGGCGTTGAACGTGCCGGTCCCCGACGGCTCCACAATCGACCTCGTGGCCTTCGTGGAGCGACCCACGTCCGTCGAGGAGGTCAACGAAACGATACGTAAGGCAGTAGAGGCCAAATATGCCGACGTCATCGAGTTCGTGACCGACCCCATTGTTTCCAGCGACGTGATCGGGTCTTCGCAATCTGGCAACTTCGACAGCCTGGCGACGCTGGTTATGGACGGGACGATGATCAAAAGTGTCATCTGGTTCGACAACGGTTGGGGATACTCGGTTCGTCTCGTCGAGGTGTTGAAGAGGATGATCGAACAACTGGAGAACGCATGACGGTACGGGTGGCCATCAACGGATTTGGCAGGATCGGCCGAGCCGTTTTTCGGATCATCACCGAGCGGCCCGACTCCGGCATAGAGGTCGTGGCGATCAACGACCTGGCAGACGACGACGTCCTCGCCTACCTGCTCAAGTACGACACGGTGATGGGTGAGTTTGCCGGAGAAGTCACAACCGCCGATGGAGTGATGCGGGCCGGCGACCACGAGGTTCAGATGCTCATGGAGCCCGACCCCGGGAAGCTTCCCTGGAGTGAGCTCGAAGTAGATGTGGTGGTTGAAGCCACCGGCGTGTTCCGAACCCGCGAAGCGGCGGCACAACATCTCGACGCCGGCGCCAAGAAGGTCCTTCTCACAGTCCCGGCTAAAGGTGAGGTAGACGCCACGGTGGTCCTGGGGGTAAATGAGCAAGACCTAGAAGACGGGGACGAGGTGATCTCCAACGCTTCGTGTACCACCAATTGCCTGGCGCCGGTGGCCAAGGTCATAAACGATGCGTTTGGTATCAAACGCGGCGTCATGACAACGGTGCACGCGTATACCAACGATCAGCGGCTGGCCGACGTGCCCCACCGCGATTTGCGCCGCAGCAGAGCCGCAACCGAGAACATAATCCCCACAACCACCGGCGCTGCTAAGGCCGTCGGCCTGGTCCTTCCCGAGCTGGCGGGAAAGCTCGATGGGCTCGCCATGCGCGTCCCGGTGCCGGACGGGTCGATAGTGGACCTGGTGGTGGAAGTCGACAAGGAAGTCACTGCCGTGCAAGTGAACGCCGCCATTCGAAAGGCGGCCGAGGGTGAAATGGCCCGAGTTCTCCAGTATTCGGAGGAGCCGCTGGTCTCTAGCGACATCATCGGCAACCCCCATTCATCCATCTTCGACGCCACCGCCACCCAGGTAATGGACGGACGGTTCATCAAAATCGTCTCCTGGTATGACAATGAGTGGGGCTACTCCAACCGGGTAGTCGACCTGATCGAGCAGCTGGGGCGGACGCTCCAGCCCGCCTAGAAACTCCCCTCCCGAAGCGAAGCGCATGGGAGGGCGATACCCATTGTTCTTGCTCGCCTGCCGGGAGCCGCGTAACTGCGCTCGAGCGAGAGTCTTGCCGACGGCTGACTGCCGATTACTCCTGCTTATGCCCCAGCCACAGCTTCTCCAGAGCTTGTCCGAGGCGCCGCGAATCGTGCTGGGGCCAGGCGGAATCGCGGTCGAGCAGGTCCACCATCACCGGAGTCACTCCCAACGCCAGGATCGACTCTTCCTCGCATGGGACGCGAGCCGCTGCGGGCGGGAAAGCCGGGCCTCCATCGTGGATCAGGGCGGTCACAGGTGTTTTCAGTCTGGTGAAACTCATGAGGCCCTCAACGTGCTCGGCGGCAGACATGCCCAATGTCTCACCGTCCTGGGTGGTGAGGTTGCAAACGTAATCCACCTGAGCCGGCGATCTGTTCACCGCCTCGGACATTCCCGGCACCAGGAGAGCAGCTACCACGGAGGTGAAGAGGCTGCCGGGTCCGATGATCACCTGATCGGCTGCCCCTATCACTTCGAGCGCTCGCGGATTGGCCGCTTCGTCGGCCGGCACCAACTGCAGCTCCGAGAGATTCCCCCGCGCCTTGGCGATCTCGGCCTGGCCGTCGACCAGTTGGCCGTCGATGATCGCTTGCAAGTGGAGCGACTCCCGCGAGGCGGGAATGACATGGCCCAATGATCCCAGCGCGTCTTCGGCAACCGACAAAGCCGTCTCGAAGTCGCCAAACAGTTCGGCCATGGCTGCGAGCAGCAAATTGCCGAGCGAGTGACCGGCGACGTCGCTTGTCTCAAAGCGGAATCCGAACATCTCACCCCAGAGACTTGGTTCGGGACTCAGTGCCAGCAAACATCTGCGGAGGTCCCCCGGTGGCAATATGTCGTAGGCGGCCGTGAGCCGCCCTGATGACCCCCCGTCGTCCGCCACAGTCACCACTGCGTCAATCCGCGAGGCATAGGCCTGAGCCCCGATCAAGGCCTGAGCTAGTCCATGGCCGCCACCGATGGCGGCCACCCGGGGGCCACTCGGGTCAAGCTGGATGATCTCCAGCATCTCGGTTTGCAGCTCCAGCGCGGTCACCGACCAGCCTCTGTGGCTTCGATATCGCGATGCCGCGTCGACACCGCCGTCCCGGCATCGGAAAGCCTCTTAGCCAACTCCTCGGCAATCGCCACCGAGCGGTGCCGACCTCCAGTACAGCCCACACCCACCCGCAAATAGGCCTTGCCCTCGTCCACGTAGTGAGGCACCAGAAACGCCAGCAGGTCGGCAACCCGGGTCACGAATTCCTGAGCGGTTTCGTCAGAGAGGACGTACTCGGAAACAGAGGCATCGATCCCGGTCAAGGGCCGCAGCTCGGCGACCCAGTGCGGGTTGGGAAGAAACCGGACGTCGAACACGAGGTCCAGATCTCGAGGGCTTCCGTGCTTGAAACCGAACGACGTCACAGAAACCCGCATCCTCCGCTCCGGAACCGGCGCCGCAAATGCTTCCACAAGGCGGCGGCGCAGATCGTGGACGCTCAATTCGGTCGTGTCGATGAGGACGTCGGCGTTACCTCGCAGGTCGGCGAGAATCTTGCGCTCGACGGCGATCGACTCTTCAAGCGTGTCGGCTTTCAGCGGATGGGGACGGCGGGTTTCCTGAAAGCGCTTCACCAGCGATTGATCATCGGCATCGAGGAAGACCACCATGGTCCGGATTCCCAACCGCTGAAGCACCAGGATCTCCTGCTCGAGCTCCTCGAGGGTGTAGGCCCCCGTTCGGGAGTCGACCGCCACCGCCAGCCGGTAGCTGGGCTTGTCCGCCACGTCGGCAATCTCGACCACCCGGTTGATGAGTTTGGGCGGCAGATTGTCGACAACATAGAAGTCGAGATCCTCCAGAACCTTGGCGGCAGTTGAGCGGCCTGCGCCCGCCATGCCGGTGATGACCACAACCAGCGACTGCTCGGTCATGGGCGACTGATCAGTCACGAGCGCCCTCCGGTGTCGGCATGTGAGCCTTCATTTCCAGCGCTCGCAGCTGGATCTCCCCCGGCTCGTTCCCCGAAACAGCATCCAGCCGTGGCCGCACTGATCCGTCGTCAGACATTCAGGCCTCCTCCCGGCGCCCACTCACCACGGCAAGGTCGTGGAGGGCGGCGTAGACACTTTCGGCAACCTTACGCGGGACAACCTCGTTCATCTCGTCAATAGAAGCCTGGCGGAGACGCTTGAGCGAGCCGAATTGACGCAGCAGGGCCTTCTTGCGAGTGGGGCCAACTCCCTTGATGTCGTCGAGCACAGAGTCGACCATGCCTTTTCCTCGCAACTTGCGGTGATAGGTGATGGCGAACCGATGGGCCTCATCCCGCACTTGCTGCAGCAAGTAAAGGGCTTCTTCTCCGCGCGGGATCCGCACGGTCTCTGCCCGACCCGGCAGATAGGCCTCCTCCATCTTCTTGGCGAGCCCGGCGATGGGGATGTCGAGCCCCAGCTCCTCCAGGACCTGGACTGCCCGGCTCACCTGTCCCGCCCCACCATCCACCAGAACTAGTGAGGGCGGATAGGCGAACTTGCCCCGTTCTTCGACCGGCAACTCCCGCTCGGCCAGGTAGGCGGTGAAGCGCCTCCGCAGAACCTCTTCCATCGAGGCGAAATCATCCTGCCCCTGAACGTCGCGGACCCGGAAGTGGCGGTAATGGGATTTTCGGGGAAGCCCATCCTCCAGGACCACCATGGAGCCAACGGTGTTAGTCCCTTGCACTGTCGAGATGTCGTAACACTCGATCCGGAGAGGAGGCTCCGGTAGATCCAAGGCGGCCTGGAGGCTGCGGAGCGCCTTGGCCCTGGCATTGTGATCCGACTGGCGGCGCAAGCGGTGACGAGCGAACTCCTCGGCAGCATTGGCTGCGGCGGTTTCTTGCAGGCGACGCTTGGCTCCCCGCAGCGGCACCTTGAGCTCCACCGGCCCTCCCCGACGGGTTGCCAGCCACGATTGCAGCACCTCATAGTCCGCAGGCAGAGCCGGAACGATTATCGCTTTGGGAGGAACCTCGGATCCGTACAACTGCTCGATCATGCGGGCGAGCAACTCGCCGGCACTCACATCCTCCACCTTGTCGACAATCGTGGAGATCCGGCCCACCACGCGACCCCGGCGCACCGTCAGCACCGCCAACGAGGCCTCGAGCTCATCTTCCACCACAGCCAACAGGTCGAAGTCATCGGGCCGCTTGGTCACCATTTCCTGACGAGCGCTCGCCTTCTCCACGGCGTTGAGCTGGTCCCGCAAGCGAGCGGCCTGCTCGTACTCCTGGCGATTGGCGGCCCGGGTCATCTCGGACCCGAGACGGTCGACCACTAACTCATGATCTCCGGAAAGGAAATCGGCCAGGCCGTCGACGTATCGCTGGTACTTCTCGGCCTCAACGTCCCCGATGCAGGGCCCTGAACAGCGCTCGATGTGATAGAGCAGGCAGGGCCGCCCGAGCCGCTCATGGCGTCCGTACTTGGCATCGGTGCACGTGCGAATCGGAAAGGTGCGGAGCAGAAGGTCGAGCGTTTGACGTATGGCGTAGGCGTGCCCGTAAGGACCGAAGTACTGGGTGCCCCTCTTTCGCTTCCCGCGCATGACCATCGCCCGGGGCCACTCGTCGGATCTCGTGATCGCCAGATATGGATAAGACTTGTCGTCTCGCAGCCTGATATTGAACCGGGGCTTGTGCTTTTGGATCAAGGCATATTCGAGCATGAGAGCGTCGACCTCGTTCTTGGTGACGATCCATTCCACGGAGTCAGAGGCCTCGAGCATTGCCTGAGTGCGGGTGGCCGGTGCCTTCGAAAAGTATGAGCCCACTCGTTTGCGAAGGGATTTGGCCTTCCCGGCATACATGACGGCCCCATGCCGGTCCCTAAAAAGATAGGAGCCGGGCAAGTCGGGAATTTCAGAAGGGAGAGGTCGCTGCACCATGCGCGGAAAGTCTACGAGGGCCGGCGGTTTTCCCACCAGATGCCAACCAGCCGGGGAATGTTGGCTTGTCGTCCCAGGACCGGGTCGCGCCCGGCAGCAGCTGCTCCCACCCCGGCCTCTTCGAGCCCCGCCAGGCTCCATCCGGCCCGGGCTGCCGAGGTCAGTATCTGGCCGAGGGGACGGTGATAGACGCGGATGTTCACGCGGCCCCCCGGTTCCACACTCATGCCCTCCTGCAGGTACGGTCCCCAGCGCCAGCTGACTTCGCCATCAGTCGGGTCGATGAGCGGACCGGCTCCGGGGGCGGTGAAAGCCGGATGATTGGCGACCACAGCCAGCACGCCGCCGGCCCGGACCACCCGGGCAGCCTGGTCGAACAGCGACTCGACGTCGGCGATGTGTTCCAACACCAGCACGGCGTAGGCGCCGTCGAGCCTGCCGGTGGCCAGCCAGCCGAGGGACGGCAGCCGGGCCCGAACGACCGGAGCCGAGGCGAGAGCCTGCCCGAGAAGTTCCGGGGAAAGGTCGCAGCCCACCACGGCACCCCCTGCCTCTCCGACCGCTCGCATGCCCTGGCCCTCACCGCATCCCATGTCCAGGTAGCGGTAACCCTCAATCGGGCTGAGCACTCTAAGGAGAAGCGGCAGAACCTCCTCGCGATAGGCGGGATCGTTGATGATCTCCGCGCCCCACCATTCCGGGTCCCAGTGTTCGGCCATCAGGGGCCACACGGTACAGTGAGCCGCCATGGCGAGCCGACACCCGGGGCGGACAACCGAAACACCCCGGGCGCGTTACCTGGTGCTATTGGGTCTGGGGGCCGCCGCGCTGATGGTCCTGATTCTGGCCGCCAGGCTGGGTGGACTTTCCGGCTTGCTCACCGTTGGCGAGAGCGTGCCCATCAGATCCCTGATCGAAGAAGAGCTCCCGGATGTGACCATCCACGCAGCCACCGGGCACGATGGACAGTACTTCTACGCGATAGCCCGGGATCCGTTCGCCTCCGGGCCGACCCCGGATTTACTCAGGCTTCCTTCATACCGCTATCGCCGCATCGGCTTTCCACTCGTTGCCGGGGGAATCGGCACCTTCTCGGCCGAAACAACCGTCGCCGGCATGTTGGTCCTGGCGATGGCCGGCTTCGGGATGAGTGTGGTGGCTACCTACCGTCTGGCGTGGAGAGAGAGCTTGCCGAGTTGGGTAGCGCCCCTGGCAGCAGCTTCCCTCCCCGCCCTGCTCTCCGTGAGGTTTCTAATGGCAGATTCCCTGGCCCTGGGCCTGGGCTTGCTCGGCATCTTGTGGTTCATGGAAGGTCGGGACAAAGCGGCCCTGGTGGCCCTGGCTCTGGCGGCGCTCACCAAAGAGACCTACCTCCTGATACCACTCGCCATGGCGGCAGGCATCATCCATGCCGACCGGCACTCTCCTGGTTCCCGCCGGCGGGCGCTGTGGTACGTGGTCTGGCCGACGCTGCCGCTGGCACTGTGGGGTGTCTTCCTGGCCGTGCGCCTCGGGTGGGGCGACCAGGCGCTCAACAGTTTGGAATGGCCTTTCGTCGGGATAATCGAGAGCATCGCCCGCTGGGACCAGGCTCCCGGCCGCGAAATCGCGTTTGCGATCTTCGCGATGCTCACCATGGTCCTGGCGGCAACCGTGGTAGTGCTGGTGCGAGACCGGATGCTGGCCTGGCTGGTCGTGCCGTGGGTTGCACTAATGATCATCAGCTCGGATCTCATCTGGGCCTTCGGCAACAACGCCCTGCGCGTGGCAGCCCCACTATGGACTCTGGGGGTTCTGGGCCTCGGGACCTACGTCGCCAGGATGTCGCGGAGGAACTTGCCGGTGTAGCTCTCGGGTATTTGGGCAACATGCTCGGGGGGCCCTTCCGCCACAATGCGGCCGCCCTCATCTCCGCCTTCCGGCCCCATGTCGATAACCCAGTCGACCGTCTTGATCACGTCGAGGTTGTGCTCGATGATGATCACGGTGTTCCCGGTATCTACGAGGCGCTGCAGAACATTCAGCAGCTTGCGCACGTCCTCGTAGTGGAGTCCCGTGGTGGGCTCATCGAGTATGTAGACGGTACGACCGGTAGCCCGCTTGCCAAGTTCGCTCGAGAGCTTCACGCGCTGGGCCTCCCCGCCGGACAACGTCGGGGCCGGCTGGCCGAGCCGGATGTAGCCCAGTCCAACGTCGTAGATGGTTTGCAAGACCCTGGCGATGGTCGGCTGGTTCTCGAAAAAGGCCAGAGCCTCCTCGACTGACATGTCGAGAATGTCGGCGATGGAGTGCCCTTTCCACAATATCTGCAAGGTGTCACGGTTGTACCGCCGTCCCTTACACACCTCACACGAGATGTAGATGTCGGGCAAGAAGTGCATCTCGATCTTGATCGTCCCGTCACCCTTGCAGGCCTCGCAACGCCCCCCCTTGACGTTGAAGCTGAAGCGGCCCGGCTTGTAACCCCGCACCTTGGCGTCGGGAGTTGAAGCAAACAGGGTGCGAATCTTGTCGAAGACACCGGTGTAGGTCGCAGCATTCGAGCGGGGCGTGCGGCCGATCGGGGACTGATCAATGTTGATCACCTTGTCCACGTGCTCGATCCCGTCAATCCGCTTATGGCGGCCCGGCAGGGTCCGATTGCGATTGAGGGTGGCCGCCAGGCCAACGAAGAGCACGTCTTGCACGAGAGAAGACTTGCCGCTTCCGGAAACTCCCGATACCGCTACCAGGCGTCCGAGCGGAAAAGCCACATCGATCTCGGCCAGGTTGTTGTGTGACGCTCCGACGATCGTCAGAAAACGCCCATCAGGCTCCCGCCGTAGATCAGGCACCGGTATTACCCGGCGCCCCGCCAGATAATCACCGGTGATCGAGGCAGGCTCCGCCGTGATGTCATTCAACGTCCCTTGCGCCACGATGTGCCCACCGTGCTCACCCGCCCCGGGACCAATGTCCACCACGTGGTCTGCCACCTTGATGGTGCTCTCGTCGTGCTCCACGACGATCACCGTGTTGCCCAGGTCGCGCAGGCGGATGAGGGTTTCGATGAGCCGTTGGTTGTCTCGCTGGTGGAGGCCAATTGAGGGCTCGTCGAGGATGTACAGGACCCCTACCAATCCCGACCCGATCTGGGTGGCGAGGCGGATGCGCTGGGCCTCTCCCCCGGCCAGAGTGGCTGCGGTGCGAGAGAGGGTCAGGTAGTCGAGCCCGACGTCGAGTAGAAACTGCAGCCGGTCCCGTACCTCTCGCAAAACCATATCGGCGATCTTGGCGTCTCGCTCCGACAGATCGAGGCTGTCAAAAACCTCCCGGGCCCGGCTCAGCGAAAGTGCACTCAGCTCGGGAAGGGAAATACCCCCAACTGTCACCTGCCGGGAGAAGGGATTGAGCCGGGCGCCCTCGCAGGCATCGCACGGCACCTCTCGCATGAACTGTTGGTAGTACTCGCGGGCCGAATCGGAGTCGGTGTCGTCATGGCGCCGATTGATGAAAGGGACCGCCCCTTCCCAGGTACTCATGTACCGGCGCCTTCTCCCCCACCGATTCACATAGGCCACCTCTATGGGCTCACCGTCCCCGCCGTGGAGAAGGATCTTTTGGTGCTTCTTGGACAGCCTCTTGTACGGCTTGGTGATGTCAATCCCGTAGTGCTCGGCCACGGACGCCAGCACTCGCTGGTGGTAACGGTCCCGATGCCCGGCCCACACCACCAACGCTCCATCCTCGATCGACTTGTCCTCATCCGGCACGATCAACCCGACGTCAACCTGAAAACGCGTGCCGATGCCGGAGCAATCGGGGCAGGCCCCATATGGGCTGTTGAACGAGAAGTTGCGAGGCTGCAGCTCTTCGAAACTGAGGCCGTCGTATTCGCAAGCCAGATGCTGGCTGAAAGTCAGGGTCGGGCCGTCGACTATGTCGACCATGGCTACGCCGTCCGCGAGCCGGAGAGCGGTTTCGAGCGAATCGGTCAACCGGCGCTCGATCCCCTCCTTCTGCACCAGTCGATCAACCACTATCTCGATGGAATGCTGGAAGTAGCGATCAAGCCGAATGTCTTCCGTCAGGTCCCGAACTTCTCCGTCCACCCGGGCTCGCGAGAAACCTTCAAGCGCCAACTCCTTGAGCACGGCTTCGAACTCGCCTTTGCGGCCCCGGACAATGGGAGCCAGCACCTCGAATCGGGTTCCCTCTTCCAATTCGAGGACTTGATCCACTATCTGTTGGGGAGTTTGACGGGACACCACCCTTCCGCATTGCGGGCAGTGAGGAATCCCGATGCGGGCGAAGAGAAGCCGCAGATAGTCGTGTATTTCGGTGACCGTGCCCACGGTAGATCGAGGATTGCTGCTGGCGGACTTCTGATCGATCGAGATGGCCGGTGACAATCCCTCAATGAAGTCGACATCGGGCTTCTCCATTTGCCCGAGAAACTGACGGGCGTAGGCGGAGAGGCTCTCCACATATCGGCGCTGCCCTTCGGCGTAGATGGTGTCGAAGGCAAGGCTCGACTTGCCGGATCCCGACAGGCCGGTGAAGACGATGAGACGGTCCCGCGGCAACTCCAGGGATAGATCCTTGAGGTTGTGCTCACGGGCCCCTCGGATGACGATTGGTTCCAGCGACACGCGTCCCTCAAGAGGTCTGAGGGGAGCAATTGTAGTGGGGCGCTGGTCCGGTACCTGCGGACCCCCGAATGGCCCCGAATCGACGGTCCCGGGCCCTACGGTATACCCGGCATCGCGACGTCGACCCCTTGCCTTCACTCGGTGGAAGCGGAGGCCGAAAGAACACCATGGACGTGAGACACTCCGCCGCCAGGTTCAGAACCAGGACCGACCGCGCGCCAGATTCGGCAAGCGGAAGCCCGGCCCGGACCTGGCGAGAATGGCTGAGCGCTATCAGCGATTTCCGATTCTTCCTGCTTATCTTCACCCCCCTTCTCGCCCTGTACCTGGCGACAACCATGTGGTCTCCACCCAACCACATTGACCCTTTCACCAACCGGGTAACCGCTTGGAGCCTCGGCACTCAAGGAACCTTCATTCTCGATGATTTCGTCCACCTGACAGAGCCGGATTTTCTCGGAAACATCGCCTGGATCGTCCCGGCCGGCGAGAGTGCAGCAAGCCAGTATCCGCCCGGCACGGCGCTTCTCGCGGCGCCGCTCTATGCCGTGTGGCCCCAGAACGCAGATTTGGAGAGCTTGAGCGGGCTCAACCGTCCCGACGTCGCGCCCGTAGAACTGTTAATCCCGCCGATAGCGCCGGCCGCGATCACCGCATCACTGGCAGTGGCCGCCGCGATCGGGCTGCTCGGCGTTGCGTTTCGGCGGCTCGACAGCACTTCTGGTTTCGCACTTGCCGGCGCCTACGTGGCCGGGCTTGGAACCTCGGCATGGTCTGTAGCGGCCGACCGCCTCTGGCAGCACGGTCCGGCAATGTTATGGATCGCGCTGGCCCTTGTGCTGGCGAGGCGCCGCGTCCTGGCTTCGGGCTTCGCTTTCGGTGCGGCGGTGCTTACCCGGCCCCCGACCGCCGTGATCGCAGCCGCCACCGGCCTTTATCGCGGTTGGAAGGAACGTTCGATCCGGCCGGTGGTCCTTACTGGTGTCGGGGCCCTGGTCGGCGTTGGGCTGTTCCTGGCTTACAACCAGGCCGTCTTCGGCAGTCTCTCGATTTCCGCCGGGTACGGCACGACCTTTCAGGACAGGGCTCTCGACGGAGACCTGGCGAGCTACGCCAAGAACGTTTTCCTCGGCGTCTTCTCAGCTTCGCGCGGCTTTCTCATCTGGTCGCCCTTCCTGCTCGTGCTCATACCGGGATTACCCGCAGCCTGGAAGGCGGCTCCATCATGGGTCCGGGGGTCAGCAATCGGCGGTCTGCTCTACCTGCTGATCCAATACAAAGCGAACCGTTTCTCGGGCGGGAGCGGCTTCTATTCATATCGTTATCCGCTCGAAATGCTGACTGCCGCCGCCCCGCTCCTCTACCTGTCGTTCAAGGAATGGGTGGAACCGCGGCCCAGACCGCTAAGGATCTTCCTTGCCCTAGCGATCGCCTCGGTCGTCATCCACGGTGTCGGCGCCGTGCTTTGATCGAACAGCCGAGCCAGAACAGTCGGCGTCTATTCGCCGCCTAATCATCCGCCGGTCAGGGTTTAGCGGCCACGACCACGTAACCCAGCGGAAGCTTCTCTCGGATCGGCCCGACGAGTCGGTCCGCGAGCAATGAAGGCAAAACCACGAGGGCCGCGTTGACGCCGTAGGCGATCCAGCCGAGGATGGGGATATGCCAGGTGGCGCCGACCAGCACTGTGGACACCTGGTGTCCGAGGAATCCGGCGACGGAACCAGTGGTACTCAACGAGAACGGCTCCAGCTCGGCCGCGCTG
>CAXMOO010000200.1:0-2588 GCA_964195005.1 uncultured Gammaproteobacteria bacterium | reverse complement strand
GATAGTCCTCCTGCGCGAGCTTGGCGGCGATCGTTACCTCCCCATCTGGATTGGTGCAGTGGAGGAAACCGCCATTGCCTTCGCTCTCGAGGGAGTTGAACCTCAGAGACCCCTCACTCATGACCTACTCAAGGATTTGACCGACGGGCTGGGTGCCAAGGTCGAGCGGGTGGTCGTGAATGATCTGCGGGAGGGCATCTACTACGCGGATCTGGTCCTGGCCGTCAACGGAGGTGAGGTGGTGGTTTCGGCCCGCCCCTCAGATGCCATTGCCCTGGCGGCACGGACTGAGGCCCTGCTCTTTGCCACGCCGGAGGTGTTGGAAGAGGCAGGGGTGGAGATCCGAGATGACCAGGACGAGGACGCAGAAGTCGAGAGGTTCCGCGAATTTCTCGACACCGTCCGACCCGAGGACTTCACCGGCGAGTCCTGAGCCGAGCCTCCTCTCCCGGAGTTATCCACACGTGTTGTTGACAACTTTTTGTTGATTCGGTAGGTTGCACGTTCGGAATTACGAACGTGTAAGCTTATGGACCGAAGGAGGACACCATGTCGGAAGAAGGCTATCGGGCACCCCAGGTGTGCAAGCTGGTTGACATCACCTACCGCCAACTCGACTACTGGGCTCGTACGGACCTCATCACTCCTTCCGTTCAGGCTGCGCAGGGATCCGGCAGTCAGCGTCGGTACTCCTTCGCCGACATCATCCAGCTCAAAGTCGTCAAGCGCCTCCTGGACGCCGGAATGAGTCTCAAGAAGATCCGTCAAGCGATCGAAATCCTCGCGGCCCAACTCGAAACGGACACTCCACTCGCCGACGTGACCTTGCTGTCCGACGGCAGCACGATCTACGCGGCTCACAACCCTTCAGAAGTGGTGGACGTGTTCCGCCGCGGACAGGGTGTTTTTGGTATCGCGGTCGGCCCCGTTCAGGACGAACTGAAAGGCCAGATTCACGAACTCTTCCCCGAGACACAACAGGAAGAAGTGGTGGGATCGTCCACCGATACGGCGGAGGCCAACTGAACAAGACACCCGACTCGGATCAGCCCCTCCGTTCCGAGACCGAAGATTTCGCCCACGTCAGCGAGCGACAGTTCGCGCGTTTGCTCGATTTCTACGGTATCGATTGGGAGTATGAGCCGACGGCGTTTCCAATAGAGTTCGACGAGAACGATGACCCCACCAAGTACTTCACTCCCGACTTCTATTTGGCTGATGAGGGTATTTACATCGAGATCACCACGATGAATCAGCGGCTGGTCACTAAGAAGAATCGCAAGGTCCGCCGCCTGCGCGAGCTCTACCCCGACGTGCGCTGCAAGGTGTTCTACCAGCGCGACTATCTCCACCTCCTGCTGAAGTACGGGCTGGACGACGGTGCGCTGGAGTTGCCGGCACCCACCAGGATTCCAGGCCCGCCGCAGGTCACCCATCTCGGCGACCTGGGCGGCTAGTGGTCGATTACCTCCCATGCCAGCCTCCCCGCTAGATCACATCCACCGAGAGCTTGGGGCCCGGTTTGTGGATTTCGGCGGGTGGAGCATGCCGGTTCAGTACGAGGGTGTGCTCGCCGAGCATCAGGCCGTTCGTTCGTCCACCGGGGTCTTCGATGTGTCGCATCTCGGCAGGGTCCAGGTCAGCGGACCGGGGGCAACAGAATTGCTCGGGAGTATTTTCTGCAACAACATCCGCAAAGCGGGCCCCGGGGGCGCTCAATATACGATGTTGCTGACGCCCCGGGGGGGAGTGGTCGACGACATAATCGTGTGGCGGCTTGGTGAGGAGGACTACATCGTCATGCCGAACGGTGTCAACGTCGACGACGTCGAAGGTGTTCTCAAGGCTGCGGCCCCGCCTGACGTCGACATTGTGTCCCGGCGTGAGGACACGGCGTTGCTGGCCGTTCAAGGCCCCGGAGCCCCCGACCTGATCGAGGCTGTGGTGGGCTGGAAGCCGAAACGTTTCGGCGTGGCCCAGGCATCCTTTGGAGGGGAGCCGTTGTCGGTGGCGGGCACCGGATACACGGGAGAGCCCGGGGGAGAGCTGATGGTTAGCCAGGCTGTTGCCGGCGACTGCCTGCGGGGGCTGCTCGATGCGGGAGCCATCCCGTGCGGCCTCGGTAGTCGCGACACGCTGCGCCTGGAGATGGGCTATCCGTTGTGGGGTCAAGACCTCGATGAGGACACAAGCCCCCTCGAGGCCGGCCTCGAGTGGGTGGTCGACTGGGACCATGATTTCATCGGTAGGAAGTCCCTCTTGCGCCAGAAAAGCAAAGGGGTTGCCAAGACCCAGGTCGGCTTCGTGATGAAGGGCCGCCAGATCCCCAGGGCCGGTTACGCCCTGCGGGCCGGACCCAGCACCGGCGCGGTTACCAGCGGCAACTTCAGTCCGGTCCTCGATGTCGGCATCGGTCTCGGGTATCTGGCGCCGCCTCCCGTGTTCCATCGCTTCTCTCGGGCTGAAGGTGACCCCGAGCCCGCCCTCGAGGTCGAGATCCGGGGAGAATGGCTTCCTGTGACGTTGAAGTCGCCTCCGTTCATCAAAGGAGACTGATGGGGCCGCCGCAGGCACCCAAGCCCTCTGCC
>CAXMOO010000199.1:0-4768 GCA_964195005.1 uncultured Gammaproteobacteria bacterium | reverse complement strand
TCACGACAAGCGACACGGAACGATACCGAACGATCACAAAACCACCGAGCATCAAGCCAAGCGGAATCTCTTGTGCTGCAGCGGTTTCCCCCACTCTCAAGGGGAGTTGTTCGGAGGCGACGCCGGGAATCGAACCCGGGTGGCTCCGTGCCGTCGCGTCACGTCGTGTCGGGAAAAGCCAACAACATCAACGCTAATCGACCTCGTGCTAGTTGCCGTCGTACCGCCGCATACCAATTGGTTGCAACCATTTGGGTTGCAGTTGGGTTGCAGTCCCTACACCCCCGCCTCACCCGGCGAACTCACCGGCCAAGCCCCGGACTGTGGGGCAGCCACAGCGCTAGCACCGCTTTCCCAACTTCCCGTAGGCTCTTCTGGCATGGAGAACGGTTGGTCCTCGTCAGACACGATCGCCCTTGTATCGGGGATTGTTGCAGGGCTGTCCGTGATCGTTGCAGGTACGGCAATTGCGGTAAACGCGTGGCTGACCAATCGGCGTATGGTCCACGACGAGCGGATGCAGACCCAGCGCCTAGCGCATGAGCGCCGGGAGGCGTTGACGACGACAGCTGCGGAGGGGTACGCCGCCGCGTCGAAGCTGCTGCAGGTGATCCACCCGGATGCTCAGATCCCGATCGCCGAGCGCCGTATCGCTGCGGAGAACGAGGCGCGCCAGCCTCTCGATGTGATCGTGGCGGTGGGCTGGTCGCCAGAGGTGAGAGTCGCGGCGATGAGTTTGGTGGCTGCGGTCGCGGCACTGGCGGCGAAGTCTTTTGCGATGTCGGGGCTGCTGGAGTCCGACTCTGATCCCCCCGCGGTGGGGCGGGCTGAGGCGCAGCTTCAGGCGACGTGGGAGGATGCATCGACGGCGATGGCCGAGTATCAGATGGCGATCTCGGAGGAGGAGGCGTGATCGAGCAGTCGGATTGGGGCACGAAGCGTGACGCACCGGGACCCCGGTCACCTACCACTATGCGCTAGCGACGGGCGTCCGTCCGGGGTCCGGCTCGACGGTCCCGACCATCGTTCGGGTAGAAGGAGGTCGTTAGCGACGCCCCGCGCTCACAACACGAACCACCCCAACCTCACAGCTACTCCTCCAAGCCGAGGGCTCGGTCGTAGCGCTGGGCGTAGTACGGCTCACCGTGGATTACCGCCAACCGCTTGTATTCAGCGAGCATCGCGCGCGCGTCCGCGACGATCTCCTCAGAGTCTTCCCGCTTGATTCGCCTGCCAAACTGCCGGGATAGCTTCAGGGCTGTCTTCTCGTACCGGCGGTCACCCTTGTACGCGGGATCGAGGGGGTTCAGCGCGAGGGCGGCAACGGCGGCGTCCTCATGGGAGATGCCTCGTTTAGCGAACGACAGGAATGCGGCCTGCCGGAGATTGTCGACCAGGTTTGCCACCTTCACCTCCCACGAGTCGAGAAGCGGCCCTGTCCACTGGCTTTGGATACTACGACGTCGCTTCCCGGCCTGGCGGTTGTGTGTCCGTCCCGCTCCGGCACCGTGGGCCTTAGGTGATGGGCGAGCATCTCGAGGTCGTCTCTGGTGAGGGTGGCGGTATCGTCGCTCATGTCGGTCCATCCTTTCTTGATGGTTCGGCCAGACCCCGGGACGCTCCACCGTCGCCGGGGTCACCAACGTACCGCCGCGGCCATGACGATTACTAGACAGAGGGGGGGTGATAGCAGACAGTCTGCAAGCAGCAGGCCCTACGAGGGTGTCCGCGAGGTGTCCGCGAGACCCCGAGATTTCGGCGTATCTGGACGAATCGCAAAGGATGAGCGACTCGCTGTCCGGTAAATCGGTAGCCCTTGTCGTGTAACGGTTTCCCGTACGCGGCAGGGGCTCTTCCTTGGTGGGCGCTATTGGGATCGAACCAGTGGCCTCTGCCGTGTGAAGGCAAATCCACCCAGATCGGTGTGTCACTGGGACTCGTTACGACACAACGGTTGGCGCTTGGAAAGCCTTACATCAGTTGATGTTCCGTTGAAACGGAGAGGTGTATTGGTCAAAGAATGGGGGACCCGGCGGTGGTCTGGTTCATGCCACCACACCGAAAGGCGACTTCCGGCTGTTCAAACACATCGATGGGTGGCGGAAGAACTATCTCGGCAACCTGTACAAGCCGTGGTATTTCACGCCCTACTACGCCGTGCACGGCTCCGGGTCGGTGCCGGCCCACCCGGCGTCGCACGGGTGCGTGCGGGTCCCGATATGGGAGTCGGATCACCTGGACTCGATGCTGAAGCTCGGACTGCGGATACACATCTGGGACGAGCCGCAGCGGGAGCCGGAGCCCATGGACGCCAACCGAAACGCCGGCGACCGATACGCCGGTCCAACGTGTGGCCTGAACGGACGGCCTGTACGTCGGCACCAGCGAAGAATGAGTTGCTGGCCCATATCGGCACATGTGGGCGAGTCGGGTCCTGCGCCTTATTGCTTCGATCGTTGCCACCAGTGACGTTGTTCCTTGACGACGAGGCGTTGGCGAAGCTCACTCAGGCGACCCCGCAAAGGTTGGCCAACGATCTCGGCCTCCACGCCAGGCTCGGCAGTCTCCACTCCAACAATCTCAGCCTCATTGACAGGCTCGGGGGAGCCCACAACGGGTTGAGGTGTTGTCGCCTCACCGGACGAGCCGGCCGCCGGCGCGCCTTCCCGCCAGGCCGCTACCTCCTCGATGCGTACGCGCCACGGCGAGTTTTCCGAGGCGTCGCTACGCCGCCCTTCGATTGTGCCAGCCTTGATTGCACGACGGATTGCCTTCGACGAAACTCCCACCGCGGCGGCGGCTTCGCTGAGGGCTACCCACGTTGTCGGGCCGCTGTCCGGGAACTCTCCGCCGGCATCGACGGTCTCAGAATCATCAGCTGAGTCGTCGCGTTCCTTGGGGTCAATCACCGCGGCACCTTATTCGCAGCCCTCTTCGAATGTCCAGGCGTTGAATCGAAGGAGAGAACGAGGTCGTCGACCCGCCGACGCGAGCCGGCTAGCGCATGGTGACGATATCCGCCGGTGGGCTTAGGTAGCGTCAGCGCGGTAGGCGCCGGGTTGGTGGTCTGCCGCGACACATCAGTGCCAGTCCTGCCACGCCGATGGCGGCTGCAATGAGAAGGATCAGGCCGATGAAGATCCCAGCGGTGCCCTGAGTTGCTTGGTCGTAGTCACCGGTAAAGATCAGACTCCAGAGCCCTAGTGTTGGGAAGTGAGCTCGTTGTACTCCAAATCGAGATCCTCGTTGACAAACTCGACAGCGACGCGTTAGTGAGACGAACGCTGGGCTAGCCCTTCCTCCACACCGTCGGGACGCAGCAGGGGAAACTGAGGCCGCCGACCGGGACAGGGTGGAGGTGTTCGCAGGCGGCGACGGTCCGTTGCTTGCCAGCCTCTTAAATGGCTCCGGCGGGTCGTTGGCTATCTCTTGCGGGTAGCGTTAACGGTGACGGGTCCCAGGTCCTTCCTTCTACCCGATTGATGGTCGGGTCCGTCACGCCGGACCCCGGACGCCGCAACTCCGCTAGTGGTCGTGACCGGGGTCCGAGCGCGCAACCTGATACCACCGGGGCCGGCAGGATCGAGCATTCGGCGAGGACCGTTGGTCGTCGAAATAGGCGGTGGCGGAGTGGAGAGAATCTAGGGACCGATAAGTGGGGCCCCAAGTCCGTCAGTGGAGGCGTAGAACATGTGTTCGGGACGTGCACAAACGGATGAACACGGCGGTGCTCATCCGCTGCTGGCTGCAATAACCTGCAAATCCACGATCAGGCCGCGTAGGCTTAGTCCACGCCGCCGGGGTTGCTCGGGTAGGTTTCCCCTGCCGAAGCTTGCCGCTTTGCATGGTAGACCTGAGGGGGCCCTGGCGGCCTCTCATATAACCCGCCTACCTGCCTAGAACGACCTTGCCGCGCCAGCCTCTTCGGCGTGGGCCGGTGCCTTGTATCCGGTTCGTATCGGAAGGTCAGACACCCGCGGGCCGAAGAAGTCGACCTGCCCGAGTAGGTCATCCGGGGGTTGAGAATGGCCGTTGTTCGACCTACACAGGTAGCGCATATTGCCGGATATGCGCTCCCTGCCTCGCTAGTGCGCGCTGTTCGGCGCTACCTGAGTCGCGTGGCCGGTGCCGAGTCGAGATGCCGCATTATTGCCAGTTAGGGACGGGTTACTACTCGGGGAGGTGCCTTCCTCTTGGCTCGCGTGGGCCTGGGTGGTGCCTTCAAGTTGGTCTATTCGTCGCCTAGCCCTTGCTCGATGTCCTTCCCGGCTCGCCGCCATGCCTTGTTCCCCGAGAGCGCGGGTTCCTCTGCCATGATCTGCTCGGTACGTTCCGCCCTTGAGGCTTGCTCGGAAGACGATGTCTTGGCGTTGAACCCGTCTCGGTCCCACCAAGACCCGGGCCGGGCGCGGCGCACTAAACCGAACAGCAGCAAGAAAATCCCTCCATAGAAAGCGACGTTCAGCGCAGATATCGTACGGTTCGCGCTCGATCGCACGCCATCGGGAGCACCCCCCATGCGCCGGACGGTTTGGCTTAGCTCGTTGGCATCGAAGGCTGGTACCGATGTGACCCGGACCGGGCCCAGAACCTCCAGGCCAGTCGCCAACCGACCAGGAACACGCCGGTCCCGAGGACGAGAACGACGGTCTTGGCCGATACCAGCATCCCCGGCGGGACGATCCGTTCGACACCACGCGCGGCCAACGTGGCCAACGCCGCGGCGGCCGCCATCCGCGGGCCCCGGAAGACGACGGTGAGCAGCGCC
>CAXMOO010000198.1:0-34695 GCA_964195005.1 uncultured Gammaproteobacteria bacterium | reverse complement strand
GCCTGGCGGGCATGGTGGACGAGACGAGCCGGGTCGGTCTCAGGGGGGAGAGATTCGAGGACCCTGCGGTTGGTGGCCGTCCGCTCGCTCCTTGTCAACGAGGCCTCAACCGCCCGTCGTATCAGTTCGTGACGGAAAGCCACCAACTCGCCATCGACTCGCAACAGCCCGCGTCGTTCGCACTCAGCAAGCTCACTCTCAGCTGCCCCAGTAAGTCGCAGCACCTCAGATCTGGCGACGGGCTCTGGAATCACCGAAAGGATCTTCAACATCTCCCGGGACTCGGAAGACAGTTTCCCTACCCTGGCCATAACCGAATCCTGAACCGAAGACGGGACCACCTCACTGTCAGCAGAGGCCATCTCCGTCACGAGAAAAGGGTTGCCACCGGTGCCTGCCAGGACCTCCTCCGGGTCGAGGGTCGAGCCGCCGATGATCGAAGTCACCGCCGACAGGGAAAGACCACCGAGTTGAATCCTCACCACGGTGCGAGGAGGAAGGTCGGCCATCACTCCCCGCAAAGGATGGTCGTAATCGACCTCACCATCCCGGTACGTGAGAAGGAGCAGCCCATTGGTTCTGGCAATCCGCCGACCCAGGTACTTGACGGCGTCAAGCGTTGCCTCATCAGCCCACTGGGTGTCCTCAATCACCAGGATGTTGGGACGCAGGGTGCCCGAGAGCAGATCCAGGGTGGCATCCAGCACACCGGAACGGTCACCCTCCTTGAGCGGCCCCGCCAGCGACGGCTCGTCGCGGGCAATGTCCCAGAACGGGCCCAACGGTTGAGGAGTCAACAAATCGTCGCAAGACCCGAAATAGACATGCGCCTCATCACCATGCCCCTCGACGAACTCCCGGACGAGGCTGCTCTTACCAATACCAGCCTCACCCCGCACCAGAACGACTTTTCCCCCCGACGTCTCGACCCCGGCCAGCAAATCAGCCAGCAATCCCAGCTCTCCATCCCTCTCCAGAAGCATGAGCTCAAGGCTACCCAAGGCCCCAATAGCCGGCGCCGGGCAACGGAGTGACGATGGAATGCGGCGAGATCACTCGCTGCGACCGGGCGCCTCCGACGAGACCGCAGCAGATATCGAGATGTTGCTCCTCGGGAACCATCGAGGGCCTGGCTACCGTCGGAACCTCATGAGATCGTTGCTCATTGCCATGGCACTGGTTGCCGCCGCCTGCGGGAGTGGTGAAGTGACGGACGCTTCCAACTCGACCACGTCGACGACGGAGCCCGAGCCCGCTCAGCTCGAGCTTCTCACCGAGGCCCGGGCCTTGTGGAATGAGACCAAACCGGCCGAGTACCTGTTCCGATATCGGCTCATCTGTGAATGCATCCAGGGCCCGTGGACCATCAATGTCACCGGGACGAGCACAGATGTACTGAACGGGCCTGCGGATTCGGTGCCCTATCGAACGATCGACGAAATCTTTCAAGAAATCGCCGGTGCCCTCGAAGATGGCCGGTTCCCGGTTGAAGCCGAGTACGGGGGCGACGGCTATCCCGTGTCCTATATCTTCAACGGGCCGGAGATGCCGGTCGACGGCGGGTTCATCCTCGAGATCACAACCTTCGACAGCGAGCCCGACATCAGCCACGTCGCCATTCAAGAAGCCGAGCTCGAAGCCGCCCTGGCGAAGTGGGAGCAAGCCGGGCCGGTCTCCTATGACTATGTGCTGACTCGAATCTGCTTCTGCCCGCAACAATTCGTCGGTCCATACGACGGTTCAGTCCGAAATGGCGAAATCGTCCTGGTCACGTACCAGGGAGTCGACACTGTCAAAGTGGAGGGACTTGAAGACAGGCCTTACGCCGAGGTGGCGCCTGATGTAAGAGCCATGTTCGAAATCGTCCGCGACGCCCTCAAACAGGCCGACGAGGTGAGCGTGACCTACCACCCCGACCTCGGTTACCCGACCACGGTGTCGACCGATTGGATTCGCGACGCGGTTGACGACGAGGTCGGCTACCAGCTGGAGACGGTCGTTTCGTTCACCGGGGAACCTGCCAACTGAACGAACCCACGAGGCTCTTCCGGCTCAGGGGACGGCGAAGGCTCCAGCAGTGCCAGTCGCCCGCACCGGAATGGAGTCCTCATCCAGCGGGAGGATCTTCAGGAGAGTAAACCGCAGCTCCCCTTCAAGGGTCACCGAGATTCGCGTCGGTAAACCCGGGTCGTTGAACGTGATGTCCGGGTCGACGGTGACCCGCGAGGCATCTTGCTGGGCCGCAATACTTGCCAGAGCGGCAGCTTCAGCCGCTCTCACGTCAAGCACCACCTCTCCCGAGCTGCGGAACACGTCGATGTCGATCTGGGAGGCACCGGCTGCGGCAGCCGAATCCGCCAGGGCCGCCAAATCCTGTCTGACCTCGAAGGCGCGCCACAGGTCGAGCGAGATCCCACCCAGGAAGAGCACGATCACACTCAAACCCAGCACCCACAGCATCGCCGCCCCGCGTTCGTTCACGGCAGGCTCCGGTAAAGGTCGATGTTCTCTTGATGAGTCGCCGTGTACGTAATGCCGGGCGAATCGCCAATTCCCGGGAACACAATGGCCGGAAGGGTCACCGCCACAGTGGCGGTCACGAGGCCACCTCGATCGAAATTTCCGACAACCGAGTAGCTCAGCTCGAAGCTGTGGTTGGCGTCGATCTGGTCGACGATGGCGGCAGCAGCAGCCAGAGCCTCGGATTCGCTCGCGGCCACTGCGTACGCACGAGCCGCCTCGGCCGCCGCCCGTCCTGCGACGTTGCGGCGCTCCACTACGGGGGCGATCGTCAACACGAACACGGCTATTGGAAACAAGAGCACACCGACCGCGAATAGAAACTCGATCTGAATCGCACCGCTCTCGCGCCGGATCACGGTAACTCCTCCTTGACTGCTACCGACTCCTCCGACCCACTGAAGACCGGCACCAGGGGCAGCCAGGGCTCAAAACTGTAAGTAACAGTCGCCACGATCGTGCCCGACCCGGTGGCGCAGCTGACGGCTACTCCGTCTCCCATGGGCCCACCAAGGCCCGCCGTGATGACTTCACTTGCCCTCTGTTCACATTCGGCAACACCGGAAAAAAGGCGCGAGCCGGTTTGGGCCCCTTCCTCGGCAGCGGCTCGCAGCACCCCGCGGCCGTATTGGATGACGATCAGATTGGCGAGCATCACGAGGAGAAGCAGCGAGAACGCGACAACAGCCACGAACTCCACAGTGACGTACCCGCCTTCGCGGCGCCGCCAAGCGCCCATAACCTTCTCCGCTCAGATGGAGCTAGTTAATGACCTGGTCCCGGATCCACCCGACGATCTCAACTCCGGCGGCCTGGAGGACGCCCCAGATCACGACCAGGGCCCCGATAGCCAGCGCGGCATTGCCCAGTAACTCGGCTGTGCTCAGGCCGTCCTCAGCCCGGTGCACCCGCTTCAAACCCGTCCCGAGTGACCCCAAAACTGCACCAATAACTTGCATTACGATCCCACCTTCCATAACCCTCGTAGACCCCGCAAGACTCCTGCCATAGTAACTGGAAAATTTGTGCACTTCACCAGGAACGACGTTGGCGGCCCGTAAGGGCGCCAACCGGTCATTCCTCCACCGCCGGACCCGTCCCTTGAACAAGACAATCGATATAGCGACCTAGAGAACGGCCGCGGAATCCTCAGGCGGGGCGGCCACAATCAGGTGAGCTCCGACTCACAAACCTGCCAGGTCACGGAACTCCCCGGCAACATCCGCACCCGAAAACGGTTCCCCCACCACGACCAGGACGGTGTCGTCCCCGGCGACGGTTCCCACCACAGAATCCCACCCGGCCCGGTCGATGGCGGCACCCACCAGGTGGGCCGAGCCGGGAGGTGTCCGAACGACAACGAGGTTTTTCGACGAGTCGACCTCCACGACCCAGTCGCTGCACACCCGTTGCAGCAGTTCGGCAGGCGCAACCTGATCCCGGGGTTGCTCGGGTATTACATACGCGGTCTCGCCCTGTCCGGTACGAGCCTTGACTGCCCCCAGCTCTTCGAGGTCCCGGGAAACTGTTGCCTGGGTGGCAATGATGCCCTCGTCGCCAAGCATCTCGACAAGCTGGGCTTGGCTGTTGATCGGCCGATCTGCGAGCAGCGTGGCGATGCGGTATTGGCGCTGCGTTTTCGAAAGTCCGGTAGTGGTCATTGCTGCTCCCACAGCCAGGCGAGCAGGCCCCGGGTTGTGTGCATCCGATTCTCAGCCTGCGGCCAGATCCGACTCTGCGGCCCGTCCACCACCTCGCCCACGACCTCCTCTCCCCGATGGGCCGGCAGGCAATGCATGAAGATGGCACCCGGATTGGCTTGCTCCATCAGATCGGCCGTTACCGAGTACTCGGCAAACGCCGCTTTACGTTTATCGAACTCACCCTCCTGCCCCATCGAAGCCCACACATCCGTATAAACGACGTCGGCCCCGGCGACCGCTTCAACCGGGCTCTGTGTCACAAGTGGCTCGGCACCGAGAGCCTTGATGCGATCGATGTCGGCCGCTGCCGGCCCATAGCCGTCGGGAATGGCGAGCCGGGTCTTCATACCTGCCATCGCGGCCCCGAGGGCCAGTGACCTCCAGACATTGTTGGCGTCTCCGACAAAGGCCAGCGTGCGTCCACTCAGGTCGCCGAGCTCCTTTTGGATGGTGAGGAGATCGGCGAGGGCTTGCATCGGATGGGCTTTGTCTGAAAGCAGATTCACGATCGGAATCACTTGCAGCTTTTCCATGCGCTCGAGGGTGGCGTGGTCGAACACACGGGCTCCCACAAAGTCGTAATAGCCGGCCAGAGTCCGTGTGATGTCTTCCACGGACTCGCGAGTATCAAAGCCAAGCTCCCCGCCCTGGATGTACACCGGGTGCCCACCAAGTTGGACCACGGCCATCTCGGCCGAATTACGGGTGCGGGCGGACGGCTTCTCGAACACAAGGGCAACTCCCCGACCGGCCAGAACCGGTTTGGGACGTTCCAGTTGCGAATAGGCCAACACGTTGTGGAGCTCGTCAGGGCTCAAGTCGTCGATTTCGAGCAAGTGCCTCATACAAGAATGCCTTTCAGAATGTCGATTGCTTCGTCTATCTCGGCGTTGGATACAAGAAGGGGAGGGGCAAAGCGCAGGGCGGTAGGGGTGACGCCGTTGATGACCAATCCGGCGTCGAGGGCAAGCGAGGTTACGTCCGGGCCGGAGCGGCTGGTGAGCTCCGCGGCCAGCAATAGGCCATAACCACGGACGGAATCCACAGTGGGGATCGACTCGAGCCCGGCGGTGAGTCGTCGACCCGCCTCCATCGCCAGAGCCGGAGCATTCCTCATCTCCATGATCTCCAGCACCCGTTGTGCCGCTGCTGCCGCCAGTGGCTGGCCACCGAATGTCGTCGCATGGTCACCTGGTTGGAACGCGGCCGCGATCTCGCTTTTCGCCCAGGTTGCTCCGATAGGCACACCGTTGCCGAGCGCCTTGGCCATACACACGACATCAGGCGAGACTCCGAAGTGCTCGAATCCGAACCACTCCCCGGTGCGAGCGAGGCCGGTCTGGACCTCGTCCACCATGAACAACAATTCTCGCTCGTCACAGAGGCGTCGGACGCCCTGCAGGTATTCGCTGGTCGCCGGCCGCACCCCGGCCTCTCCCTGAATCGACTCGAGATGCACCGCGGCGACATCATCGGTGATGGCGGCCTCGAGACCGGACAGGTCGTTCCAGGGGACGTGGCGAAAGCCATCCGGCAACGGCTGGAAGGCTTCGTGCTTGGCGGGCTGGCCGGTGGCATGGAGAGTGGCGAGGGTGCGCCCGTGAAAGGACCCATCGGCGGTCAACACGACGTACTTGCCCGGCCCACCCCACTTGCGGGCCAGCTTGAAGGCCGCCTCATTGGCTTCCGCCCCCGAGTTGCAGAAGAACACCTGACCGCCGCCTCCGAGCAGGCGGTCGAGGGTGGTCGCCACCTCGAGGCCCGGCTCGGTGCCAAAGAGGTTGGAAACATGGAGAAGAGTTCGGGCCTGAGCGGCGATTGCCTCGGCTACGTCCGGATGTGCGTGGCCCAGGCTGGTCACGCCGAGCCCCGAAAGGAAGTCCAAGTAGCGTTTGCCCTCGTTGTCCCACAGCTCGGTGCCACGGCCCCGCACGAAGGTGACGCTCGTCGGAGGGTATGTCGCCATGAGCGGACCGGCAGTGTTGACCTGTTCGGCAGCCGCTATCACGAGTGCCCGCCTGAGGTGACCATGGTTCCCATGCCGGAATCGGTGAAGATCTCCAGTAACAGAACGTGCGGCGTGGTCCCGTTGATCATGTGAGCGGAGTGGACCCCGTGGCGAACCGCATGGACACAGGCCGCCACCTTGGGAATCATGCCGGTGCCAACAATTCCCGCACTGACCAATTGCTCCAATTCGAGCGCCGTGACCCTGGAGATGAGCGTCGTGGGGTCGGTTACGTCTTCAAGAAGCCCTTCCACATCCGACAGGTAGACCACCTTTTCGGCCTCGAGGGCCGCGGCCAGCGCCCCCGCCACCGTGTCGGCGTTGATGTTGTACGCCTGGCCCTCCTCATCTGTCCCGATGCTCGACACGACGGGAATCAGGTCCTCGGCGAGCAGCCGCTCGATGATGGTGGGGTTGACCGCTTCCACATCTCCCACGAAGCCGAGCTCAGGACGACGGGCCGTAGCTAATAGCAGCCCGGCATCCTCCCCGGACACTCCCACGGCGAGCGGTCCGTGCCGGTTGATGAGGCTCACGATGTCGCGAGAGACCTTGCCCACAAGGACCATGCGGGTGATATCGAGCGACTCGGCATCGGTGACCCGGTGGCCGTCCCGGAACTCAGTAGTTTTGCCAAGGCGCGCCATCAGCTCGGTGATCTGCGGCCCCCCACCGTGGACGATGATGGGCTTTATTCCCACCGAATGCATCAGGACCACGTCTTCGGCGAACTGAGCCGCCAACATCTCGTCGCTCATCGCGTTCCCGCCATACTTGACGACGACGACCTTGCCCCTGAAGCGCTGGATGTAAGGGAGAGCCTGGCTGAGAACGTCGGCGGTTGTCTTCGTGTCGATCATGACTTGCCCATGTTCTCGTCGATGTAGGCATGGGTGAGATCCGTAGTGATGATCTCGGCGTGGCCGGCCCCGAGCCCCAGGTCCACCGTGATGGGGATACGGCGCTCGGCATACAGTCGGCTGATGGCGGCCTCATCGTGGGGAGCGGCTACGCCGTTCCGGGCGGTGACGACTCCTCCATACGCCACACTGACGAGGTCCGGGTCGAAAGCGACTCCGGAGGCGCCGACCTGGGCGGCGACCCTCCCCCAGTATGGGCTCTGGCCGTACCACGAGCACTTGACGAGTTGGCAGTTGGCGACTGCCCGGGCAGCCACGGCAGCTTCCTCGTCGCTGCGGGCACCCTGGACACGAACGATCACCGTCTTGGTGGACCCCTCGCCATCATCTGCCATCTGCAGCGCCAGGTCTTGACACACGGAATCAAACCCAGCCTGGATCTCTACCGGGTCGACATCTCCGGCGGCGCCGGATGCCAGCGCCAAAACCGTGTCGTTGGTGGACTGAGCACCGTCGACGGTTAGTCGGTTGAAGGACCGGCCAACGGCGGTCGTGAGCGCCCGCTGCACGCCGGACGGGCTGAGGGCGGCGTCGGTGGTTATGAAAGCCAACATCGTCGCCATGTTCGGCTCGAGCATCGCCGATCCCTTCGCCATGGCACCGACGGTGAAGTTCGATCCGGAGAACAGGGCCTCCTTGCGGGCTGTGTCGGTGGTGAGCAAGGCGACGGCGGCATCCCCTCCCCCCCGCCGGGACCTGGCCGCTACCACCTTGGGAATGCCCGACTCCAGCAAATCGAATGGGAGCGGAATGCCGATCAGCCCGGTGGAGCAGACAAGCACCTCCTCGGGTTGGCAACGAAACTCGTGTGCCGCCAGGCGACACATGTCTTGCGCGTGGGCCAGTCCGGTGGGACCCGTGGCGGCGTTGGCGTTCCCACTATTGACGATCACTGCCGACGCCAGGCCGGCAGTGGCCGTCAGGTGAGCCTTCGACACTTGCACGGGAGCGGCGGCCAGCTTGTTGGCGGTGAACACTCCGGCCGCACTCACGGCCCGGCCATCATCAGTGCCGAGAAACGAGAGATCCGGGTCGCCGGACTCTTTCAAACCCACGTGGACGCCGGCCGCTACAAACCCGTCGGGAGTAGTGATGGCGCTCATGGATACATCCCCGCCCGGGATAGACCAGATTCCTCCGGCAACCCGATTGCCAGGTTGGCGCACTGAATTGCCTGACCGGCCGCCCCTTTCACCAGGTTGTCGAGGGCGCCGACCACAATGACCCAGCCGGTCCGGGGGTCGCGACGCACGGTCAGGTTCACCATGTTTGAGCCCAACGTCGCCTTCGTGCTGGGCACCGAGTCGGAAACCACAATGAAGGGCTCCTCCTTGTAGGCATCCTGCATGACCGCCAGCAGCTCACCTGTGTCTTCAGAACCTGTCGGGCGTGCGTAACAAGTGGCCAGGATCCCGCGACTCATCGGAGCTAGATGGGGCGTGAACAGGAGCTCAACGTCGGTTCCTGCCACCCGCGAAAGGGCCTGTTCCATCTCCGGAGTGTGGCGATGGTCGAGAAGCCCGTAGGCAGTGAAGTTGCCGCCGACGGCGGCGAACGTCGTGTGCGGCCTGGAGACTCTCCCGGCTCCGGAGACGCCACTGGCGGCGTCGACGATTATTCCGGTGGGCTCGACCAGGCCAGAGGTGACGAGAGGCGCCAGCGCCAAAGCAGCTGTCGTCACGTAGCAACCCGGCACCGCCACCGACCGGGCTCCGCGGATTTCCTGGCGGAACAACTCGGGAAGCCCGCACGCAAATTCACCAATCAGATCGGGAGCGCTGTGTTCGTAGCCATACCACCCGGGGTAAAGAGCCGGGTCTCGGAGACGAAAATCGGCACCGAGGTCGATGATGTGCGCTGCGTCCAGCTTGGGGACGACCGTTTGCGAGGAGCTGTGCGGAAGGGCGAGAAAGACGATGTCGAGGCCGCCCGGCACCGCCTCCCACGGCTCCAGCACGAGGTGGGGATAGGCCGCAGCCAGACTCGGATACAGCTCGGCCACCGGCGTACCGGCCTGGCTGTCGCCCGACCCGAATACAACTGCATAATCTGGATGGCCGGCAGCAAGCCGTAAAAGCTCTGCACCGGCAAAGCCGGAAGCTCCGAGTATCCCTACGTTCACCATCGAACGCAAGATCATACAAGCTTCTGCATAGTTATGCGAACAGTTACGGGCAGTTTATGGCCTTGCGCGCGATGACCGGCCTGTGACGCCTGCAAGGACTTCAACGCGTCCCACCGTGCCGGGCGCTTTGCGCTCACACTTGTTCCGACAATGAGGTGACCAACACCACGGCGTCGGGCATGGAGCCCGCGTAATGATCGGCACCGAGACCGACTGCGTGCTCGGCGTCTGCAACACCGGCGCCTCCTAGAACCACGGGGACTTCCACGACCTTTTGTACCGCTTTGACCGACCGCTTGATTGCTCGGTCGGTGCCCCCGGTCGTTGCCGCGATACATACCGCCACCAGGTCGTCGAATGCTCCGATGACGCCTTCGAGCTCATCGGCCGGGACATCGGCCCCAAGATCAGTTACCGCGAACCCGGCTCCGCGCAGAAGGTCGGCCAGCATCGCCCCCGGGATGGCATGTCGCTCGCCGGGGGGTGTGGCCACGATGACCCGGCCCCGGGGGCGGCCGGGTCGAGCGAAGCGGGGACCGAGGCGCCCGATCAAGCGGAGCGCTACCGAACTGGCGAGATGTTCCTCAGCAACAGTCAGGTCACCGGCGGCCCAGCGTTCGCCGACGGACCGCAGGGCCGGTCCCAGCAGCCTGGTGTGGATCTCGGCCGGGTCAGAGCCAGAGGCGAGCGCCGATTCCACAACCCCCCAGGCTCCTGCCTCATCACCAGCTATCAGCCGGCTTTCCAGGCGCTTCGACCAGGCTGCCGGCCGCCGCCGTCCAACCCGGCGGTCGAGCCCGCGGCGCAGGCCGGTGAGGTCGGCAATCTCGACCTCCCAGACCCCTCTGACCTTACGGGCGGGGAGGCGACCAAGCCGGACGTAGCGGTAGACGGTCATGTAGTGAACGCCGAGGCGTTCGGCGGCGCCCTGCAAAGTGACGGTTTTCACGACCGGCACGTTAGCTGTGATCAGTTTTTAGCACTAAGCGAAAACCTCAACTGAACTTGAGCCGCATGTCGCACACGTCGGCAACGCTGACGTTCCCTCCGCAAAGGATCAAGACGACGTCATCGCCAAGCTGATCGCGACGCGCCCTGGCTGCAGACAGGGTGCAGGAGGCGGCGAGCTCCGTGAGGACCTTGGCTCGCTCCAACAGAAACTCGAGAGACTCGAATGCATCGCCGTCTGACACCAGCACGACCTCCTCCAGCGTCTGCTGGGCGATTTCGAGAGCATCTGCGGAAACGTTCGGCGGAGCCAGAGTGCGGGCCAGCGACGTGGTTTGTACGTCGACCACATGGCCGGCCGCCAGAGCTGCGGTCATGGTCTCGGCGCCCTCTGTCTCCACCCCCCAGAGTCGAGTCCGGGGACTCAAGGCCTTGATCGCCGTAGCCACTCCTCCGAGAAGGCCACCCCCGCCGATACTCACAAAGACATCGGAGGCATCGGCGACGTCGGCCATGATCTCCAGGCCCAGGGTCCCGTTTCCGGCCATCATGTCCTGGCTGTCGTATGGGTGAACGTTCAAGAAGCCTTCCGCCAGCGAGGCTTCTGCCTGCGCCATGCATTCCCGCATGTTTGGCAGGAGGCGCACGTCTGCGCCATAGCTCCTGGTTCCATCCACGTAGTTGCTCGGCGTGAACTCCGGCATGAAGATTCTTACTTCCAACCCGAGCAAGCCTCCTGCATAGGAGACGCCCTGGGCGAAATTGCCGCCACTAAAGCCGACCACGCCTTGGGCATCGGCCAACCCATCGAGACCGAGGATCTGGTTGAACGCCCCCCGGGGCTTGAAGGATCCGGTCTTCTGAAACAACTCCAGCTTGAGATACATGTTGCGGTCGAACTCAGAGCTGAGCGTGGCGCTCCGTACCATCGGGGTGCGATGAACGTACTGCTCGATGCGGGGAACAGCCGCCTCAATTGCCTGGAGCGTGAGCATCCCAGGAGGCTACCCGGCCACCCAGAGCAAGAGCTCCACCGGATCGGTGGGGCTCTAACTCAAACGTCTATTCGCTACTCAGTCGGCCATTCGTTGAGCTGGATCACCGAGAACGCCACACCCTGCGGGTCCTTGATGGTTGCCATCCTCCCGACCGGAGTGTCGAGTGGCCCAACGACAATCTGGCCGCCATTGGCCTTCGCCGTCTCACACGTGGCATCGCAGTCTTCGGCTCCGAAGTAGACGTGCCAGTGATTGGGAATCTGCTCCATCGGCGGGCTCATGGTTCCACCCACAACCGTATCCCCGACCTTGAAGGTGGTGTACGGCGGCCCACCCATTTCAACAATCTCTGTGTCCAGGCCCACAGCCCTGTTGTAGAACGAAGTTGCCCGCTCGACATCGTTCGTGATCAACTCGGCCCACGTGTAAGCATTGGGCTCATCGATGATCGCTGCGCCGGTGAACTCGTTTTTCTCCCACAAACCGACGGCGGCGCCGGTCGGATCCATGACGAACGACATGCGCCCGGCATCCATGATGTCCATTGGCTCTACAACCACCTTGCCACCGGCCTCTTCGGCCCGCTTGGTGCAGTCGTCGCAATCCTCGACGGCCAGATAGGTGTTCCACATCGGGGGAACACCCATGTCGGCCTGATCCTGAGGCTGCGGCATCAATCCGGCGATCGGGGCATCACCCATGACCGCCATGTGGTACTCCACGCCGTTCTCATCGGCGGGCTGGGCGTCCCACTTCCATCCAAATAGGGCGCTGTAGAAGGCCTTTGATGCCTCGGGGTCGGTGGAGGAAAGGTCGGTCCAATTGCTCCGGCCCTCCTCGTATGACGAAATCTTCACTTACTCCTCCTCGAGCATTCGATTACCGGAAACCTAACCCCGGGGTGTGACATATTCCCAGGGGCCAAAGGCCTTTGGTCGGCAATCGGCAATCGGCAATCGGCAATCGGCAATCGGCAATCGGCAATAAAAGATGCCTCAGGGGCTACCCGAGTACGAACTCGCGCAAGAGGTCAAGACCCACTGCTCCCGCCTCGAGGACATCGGCGTGAAACTGCTTCAAATCGAAGTCGGGTCCCCGGCGCCGCCTCATTTCCTCCCGCAGCTCGAGAATCACCCGCTCACCGATCTTGTATGAGGGCGCTTGCCCGGGCCAGCCCAGGTAGCGGGTGATTTCCGATGCCGCATAGTCGGGGAGCTGCCCGGCGTAGTCCTCCATCATCTCAACGGCCGTGGCGAACGTCCAGGGCTCACCGGGATGAAATGGCTGACCCTCGGGGATCGGCAACTCGAGATGGCTGCCAATGTCGATGGCTACCCGGCAGGCGCGCATCATCGACGCCGCCAGGGTACCGAATTCGAACTCCGGCTTCTCGAAGTAGCCCAGCTCTCGCATGAGGCGCTCCGAGTAGAGCGCCCAGCCTTCGCCGCTTCCGCTGTTCCAGATCCAAACCCTCTGCAGCCGGCTGGAATGCTCTCGCCGGCTGAGCTGAATTCCTACCTGGAGGTGGTGACCGGGGAACCCCTCGTGATAGGCCGTGGTCACGTTTTCCCACAGCGGCACATATTCGTTGTCGCCGATGGAGAACCACACCGAACCGGGCCGCACAAAGTCCTCACTGGGCCCCACGTAATAGGCGCCTAGGAAGCTGCCGAGCGGAGCAAGCTTGGTTTCCACTCGCCGCACCGATTCGGGGATCTCGAAGTGCGACCCGGCTAGCTCCTCGAGAGCTTGGACCTGTCGCTCATGCATGACAGCGGCGAAATCATCGCGGTGAGCCATACGGGCGCGGTCCGAGTTGAGTAACTCCACCACATCATGGCGAGCCGCTCCCGGCTCGATCTGGCCTGCGAGATCCTCCATTTCACCGCGAATCATCTCGATCTGGTCCCATCCCCAGGCGTAGATTTCTTCCTGGTCGACCTCCATGCCGAGAAAGTGGTGCGAGGCACGCTCATATCGCTCTCGTCCAACCGCATCCTTCTCCGGTGCCTTTGGCAGATAGACCGACTCCAACCAGGCGCCGATATCGCCGAACGCCCCGGCCGCGCTCTCGGCGGCATCGGTTGCAAGTGCCACATCGGATGCCCCGGCGCCCACATCAGCGAGAGTGCCGGGGATCTGCAGCAACGCCGAGTTGGGCCCGGCATGGGTTGCACACTGCTCAACAACGCCCAGTACCTGACGCCTGGCACTGACCAATTCCCGCTCCAGGCCCGCTGTGAGCGTTTCCCTTATCCCGGCCACAGCCTCGGCAACCGTTCGCAGCCGGGAGATGACATCGGCCCGCCCCCGGGGCGTCTCCGTGTCCATGACATCGAAAATCGCCCGGACATCATCGAGCGGGGCGGCCAGGACGCGCAGATGGCGATACCTGTCCTCATCCTCTGCCCAGGCGACTTGCGAGTCGGCAAACTCTCGCGCAACCCGCCACGCCCGGTGCCCCCACTTGTCTCCAGGCTCGGCCACATGAGAGATCCGCTCGCGCAGGGACCGAAAATAGGCAGCCGCCTCATCGATGCCGTCGGGACTGAAATCGGTCCACTCGCCGTCGTGCCCGGCCACGCCGGCATGGGTGGCATCAACCGGGCTCAGCTCCGCCAACTCATCAACAATGTTTTCGCTCAGCTGCCAAATATCCGGGACATCCACGAGGAGCGATGTTAGGAGCCTGCTGGAAGGGGGGCTGGGCAGGATCGCCTCGTGGAGGGTAGATTCGGCCCATGCGTGTTCAATCTGGGCGAATGGTCAGTCTGGGCTACGGCAAGTTCGTGCGCTCAGACGATGTGATGGCCGTCGAGCCGGTGACTGAGGGAAGAGGGCCTGGCCGCCGCTCACTCGTCTGGGTCCGTGGCCTGGAAGATCCCCTGGTGGCCTCGCGGGCAGTGTCATCGATCGTCGAAGCCTTGACCAACCCGACCGCTTCGGAGGCCTGAGTCGATTACCCGGCCGGCTTCCTGGGTATCGAGTGCTCCCAATCCGCCAGAATGGCTCGCAGGGCTGCGATGAAGGCGAGCGGTTCGTCAATGATCAGATGGTGATAGGCGTTGGGGATTGCCACGACGGGAGCGTTGCGCCCGAGTAACTCGTGCATGTAGTCGCTCACATCGGGCGTAACGAGCTCCGACAATTCTCCTCGAAAGAGCGCCACCCGTGTCTCGATGCCTGCCAGAAACTCATGGATTGCCGTCCGCTTCAAGCGAATGCTCGGATCAAACTTCCAACTCCATCCTCCATCGACCTCACGCAACGAATTGCGGGCGATGTAGTCGTGGATGAACTCATTTGACGTCGGCTGGCGAGGCAACAGCCGAAATCGTCCCAGTGCCGTGTCCAGGTCGGGGTACACCTTGAGCTCGCGGAACGTACGCCCCACCAGCGATTCCTGTTCAGGATCTGGCCGCAACACCGGCGAGTCCACGATGACGACCCCCTTCAAGCGTTCGCCGTGCAAGGCTGCCGCCACTATTGAAACCAGCCCGCCCATGGAGTGGCCCACCAGAATCGGCGGATCGTCGATGCCACAGGCGACGCATACCGACATCAGCTCCTCGGCCCACATCTCGAAGCTGTACTCCTGACGCCTCCCACTATCGCCGTGGCCTGAGAGGTCGAGGGCAACCGGGTGATAGCGCTCGCTGAGCATGGGGGCGAGGTGCGCCCACCAATGAGCGTGGGCGCTACCCCCGTGCACCAGAACGATCCCGGGCTTAGTGCGATCTCCCCATTCGAGATAGTGAATGTCGGTGCCGTCCACCTCGACGGTGCCCTCGGTCCTCGGCGCCTCGATGGCGGCCGTGAACCAGGCCGGCACCTCGCTCATGGATTGGGCATCGTTATCGAAGCCATGTCCTCGTCGAGGGTGGACCTGACGAAATCGGCAAGGGGTCGCCGAACCCTGACTTTGGAGGGAGCAAAACCGGAGGTCTCGAGCGATGCGGCCTGCGTGGCTAGCTCCATGCCCCGGTCCAGCAAACCCTCGGCAGTAACCACCTCGTCGAGGTATCCGGCGGTCACCGCGCCCTGGCCGTCGTATGTCTTGCCGAGCAGCGTCGCTTGGGTGAACAACCGGGGATCAAGGCGAGCCCGGGCCAGCTCGACGGCGAAGATCGGAAGCGGCATGCCGATGCCAACCTCGTTGAGACCGATCTTCCAATCGCCCTCGACACCAATCCGGTAATCGGCAGTCAGCAACAGCATCGCTCCACCGGCAACCGCATGGCCGGTGCAGACCGCGAGAACGGGACGGGGGAACTCCCAAAGCCGCACAAGAAGCTCAACTCCGGACCGCAGCAGGGCTCGCATGGCATTGACATTGGAGCCCATGACGGAAAGGTCGAACCCGGCGCTGAACCTACCGGGACGTCCCACCAGCGCTACCGAGGCTGCTTCCTTCTCAGCCCGATCAAGAGCGACGTGTAGGGCGGCTATTGACTCGCCACTGAGCACGTTGGCCTTGCCATCATCGAAAACGAGAACGGCAACACCGCCTTCGAGACGGTATTCGATTACGTCGCTCATGCTTGAGAAGTTAGCTCGCTGCCGGAGAGGAGCGTCAATGCCTTGACCCCCGTCCCCCTCAGGGAGAAGGACAGAACGCCGAGCCGAGGTCGGGGAGGGTCAATTCCGGTATCGTGATTGGCGACATGGGACTACAACGACCGGCATTTACCGTCGGGATCGAAGAGGAATACCTCCTCGTGGAGAAAGACAGTCGCGACCTGGTCCGGGACCCGCCGCCCGCCTTGTGGGAGGAACTTCAGTCCGCTCTCGGCGAGCAGGTGGGAAGCGAATTCATGCGCTCCCAGGTCGAAATCCAAACTGTGGTATGTGAGACCATCACCGATGTCGCCAAGGATCTGCGCTATTTGCGCCGGACGGTATGCGACATCGCCGACCGCCACGGGCTCGCCCCCATCGCCGCCTCGACCCACCCATTCGCCAGCTGGGACCGGCAGCTGCACACCGACAAAGAGCGCTACAACTTACTGGCCCGCGACATGCAGGGCGTCGTCCGCCGTTTGTTGATTTCTGGCATGCACGTCCACGTCGGCATCGAGGACCCCGACTTGCGCATCGACCTGATGAATCAGGTCTCGTATTTCCTGCCCCACTTGCTCGCCCTCAGTACTTCAAGTCCCTTCTGGAGTGGCAAGGACACCGGGCTGAAGAGCTACCGCATGTCGGTGTTTCGCAGCTTGCCTCGAACCGGCTTACCCGAACATTTCGAAGGCTGGGCCGAGTACGAGCGCAACATTGGCGTCCTGGTTGGAGCCGGGATCTTCGAGGACGCTACCAAGGTGTGGTGGGACATCCGGCCCAGCGCTCGTTACCCGACCCTGGAATTGCGAATTCCGGACATTTGCACGCACATTGATGACGGCATCACCGTCGCCGCCATGTACCTGAGCCTGCTTTCGATGCTTTTCAGAAAGCGGAAGAACAATCAGCGGTGGCGCACCTACTCGAATTTCCTGATCTCCGAGAATGTGTGGCGCGCCCAGCGCTACGGAATCAGCGAGGGCCTGATGGATTTCGGCCGAGGCGAGCTGGTGTCAATGGATGTCCTGACTCAGGAATTGGTCACGTTGCTGGCCCAGGATGCCGAGCTCCTCAACTGCAGCGCCGAGATCGAGCACGTGCGAGAGATCATGAAACACGGCACCAGCGCCGACAAGCAACTCGACGTGTACAAGAAGGCGCTCGTGGCCAATCGAGACGAGGACAGCTCCCTCAACCGCGTGGTTGATTTCTTGATTGACGAAACCCGCCGCGGCCTCTGAGGGTCGGGACCGGGCGGCCACCTAGAATTCGGGCCATGGCTGATTACTCACCGCCCCTGGATGACATCGACTTCGTTCTGAATAACATCGCCGACCTGGAGGCCCTCTCCAAACTGGAAGGGTTCGGTCACGCTGATCCCGAGACGGTGCGCAACGCCCTCGAAGAGGCCGGTCGGTTCATGGCCGAAGTGATCGCTCCCACCAATCGCATCGGCGACCAGGTAGGAAGCATCCATGATGGCGACCACTCGGTTACAACGCCGTCTGGCTTCAAGGAGGCCTACGCCAAGTTCGTCGAATCTGGTTGGGGGGCCATCTCATATCCACAGGACTTTGGGGGAGCCGGTTTGCCATACCTGGTGGGTATGGCGATTCAAGAGTTCACCAGCACAGCCAACCTGGCGTTTTCAATCTGCCCGATGCTGACCATGGGTGCAGTTGAGTCGCTCATCTTTCACGGCTCCGAAGAGCAGCAGGGCACCTACCTCCCCAAGCTGAGCACCGGCGAGTGGACCGGGACGATGGTCCTGACCGAGCCGGGAGCAGGATCCGATGTCGGCGCCCTTCGCACCAGAGCCGAACCCAATCCCGATGGGAGCTGGGCTGTAACCGGGACCAAGATCTTCATCTCCTGGGGTGAGCACGACCTCACCGAAAACATCATCCACATGGTTTTGGCCCGAACCCCAGACAGCCCCCCTGGTACGAGAGGCATCTCCCTCTTCCTGGTCCCGAAATTCCTGGTGAGGCCCGACGGCGAGGTCGGCGAGCGCAATTCACTCCAGGCCGTTTCGATAGAGCACAAGCTGGGCATTCACGCCAGCCCCACCTGTGTCATGTCATTTGACGGTGCCGCCGGATACCTGATCGGTGAAGAACACCAGGGCATGCGCTACATGTTCACGATGATGAACTCGGCTCGAATTGCGGTGGGGCTAGAGGGTCTCGCGGTATCCGAGCGCGCCTACCAGATGGCACTGGCGTACGCCAAAGAACGGGTCCAGGGCAGGGCGATTGGACAGGAAAAGGGCGAAGAGTCCCCGATTATTGAACACCCCGACGTGCGACGGATGTTCATGACCATGAAGGCCTACATCGAAGCAATGCGCGGCCTGCTCTACCTCAACGCCGAGGCGTTCGACCTGGCGCACCATCATCCCGACGAAGCCGTCAAGGAAACCAACCGGGAGCTGCTCGACCTCCTCACCCCTATCAGCAAGGCCTGGTGCACCGACCTGGGAGTGGAGCTCTCGTCCCTCGGGCTTCAGGTCTTCGGCGGTATGGGGTATATCGAGGAAACCGGAATCGCCCAGCTCTATCGGGATGCCCGCATTTCTCCCATCTACGAAGGGACCAACGGAATCCAGGCGATGGACCTCGTCGGGCGCAAGCTCCCCATGCGGGGCGGCGCGGCGACACGAGACCTGATAACCCAGATGACTGCGCTCGACGCCGAGCTGGCCGAGGCCGGCGAAAGTCTGGGAACGATCCGGACCGGTTTGGCCGACGGAGTCAGGGTCCTGACAGAGGCGGTGATGTGGTTGGCGGAGCATGGCCCTGCCAACCCGAATGACGCCCTGGCAGGCGCGACGCCGTTTCTACGCCTTATGGGCACGGTCATCGGTGGATGGGTGATGGCCCGGTCGGCGCTGGCGGCCACCGAATTGCTCGAAAAGGGTGAAGGCGATGCCGACTTTCTCATGGCCAAGATTGCCACAGCCCGCTTCTACGCCGACCAGCTATTGGCAGAGGCCGCAGGACTGCTTCCGATGGTTGAGGCCGGCGCCAATCAACTCTTCGAGGTTCCGGTCAGTCAGCTCTAGACAACAAGCCGGCTATTCGGCTGTAAGGGTCGGCGCCGCCAGATCGAAAACCGCCCTGGCATATTCGGCCAGCTTGATTGCAGCGTCGGGGTCGCCCTGCAGCTGGTCGTAGTAGAGGATTGATCCCTCCCAACCTTCCGTGTGCCACTGGGCACCGTGCGGCAGCGGCTCACTGGTGAGCTTGTCGCCTTCGAAGGGCCACGGGTTGGAGTAGAAGTAGGGACGCTCACTGCCGGGAAAGAACCCGAGGTTGAGTTGCGACGGATACTCGGTGACCTGGCCCTCCTCCTCGTATTTCTCAACCCTGGTACCGAACCACTCGGTCGCCAGATCAAAGCCGTGAGGCCAGAGCTGCACCGGACCGACGTCCCCGGACAATGATGCCCGATGCTGCTCGAACACCTCATTGACGGTCTTGACGGCCTGCAGAAACGCCTCGGCAGCCGCGGGATCATATTCCCGGGGATCCTCATCCTCGAACTTTTCCCGGTTGTAGTCACCCTCGAGCCCCAACTCGGCCACGGCCGCAATGACCCTATCGCCCATCTGAGTCCCGGTGGCTCCTTCTGCCATCGACAATGCCGTCGACCGGCCGTCGCCGGCCTCCACGACCACGGCATGGGATTTGAGATCGACCCGCACGTTGAAGGCGCCTCCGTCGGGTAGAGCCATGTCTTCGGTTACGAGGCCGTCCGGTTGGACGGTGAGGCTTACGTGCCACCACTGGGGATGGGCCGCGGCGTGGGCCCGGGGGATGGCGCTTATCGCCTGGGCGTAAGCGTGCAATGTGGCTCTAGTTTTCTCCCAATCTTCGGGGAGTGCTGGCAAGATTTCAGACATTGTGGTGGGTACCTCCTGAGGTCCTGTTGACAGCTAACCCACGAAAGCGGCAGCATGTTCCCTGGGGAAGGGAAGAAAGGATGCTTTACTCCCGTTAACCGTCTGAGGCGCAGAAAGGAGGATCCAATGCCTGACAACGGGTTCAACCTGGCGATGTTGATCTTGCGAGTGGGCATCGGCCTGATTTTTCTCGCTCATGGGATCAAGCATGCTCGTGGCCGGGAGAAGACCACCAACTGGTTCGCCTCCCTCGGGTTCAAGCAGGCCCCGCTGCAATGGCTCATGTCCACCGCAACCGAGATCGGCGCTGGTCTTCTTCTCATCCTCGGCCTTCTCACAAGCCTTGCCGCCGCCGGGGTGGTCGGCATCATGGTTGTCGCGTTCATAACTGTGCACCGGACGGCGGGGTTCTTCATAACCTCCTTCATGAAAGAAGGGGTCGAGGTTGAAGGCTGGGAGTACGTCTTCACGCTGGCCTTCGCCGCATCGGCTATCGCAATCGCCGGGCCCGGCGACTGGTCAATAGACAATGGCCTGGAGATTGCCCACGATCTCGACGCATGGATTGGAGTCATCCTGGTGGCAGGTGCTGCCTTGCTCTCGGTCGGCCAGGTCCTGACTTTTTGGCGGCCAGACGAGGCTTCCTAAGCAACCACCCGGCCGCGCTTGACGATGACGCCTTCGGCGCGAAGCAGCTGCGTTTGGCGGCGTTCATGCCCCGGCACCAGGCGTCCGTTCACGGTCACAACCCGCCACCACGGTAAGCCGTCCACATCACCCAATATATTCCCAACCGCCCGGGCTGCACCCGGGAAACCAGCCTGTTCGGCCACTTCGCTGTAGCTGACCACCTCACCCGGCATCAGATCGGTCAGAACCTTGATCACAGACTCGACGAACGAATCAGTCAAAAGCGCAGAATCGCGGCCAACTTACCGTCGCCGGGGACTTCGCCGGGAGGAACCGCAAACACCGAGCCGCCGTGCATCCATGCCTGGGCTGCCGCCGCATCCAGCAGATCTCTGGTTCCGGCCCGGGATTCGTCAACCATCTGAATGGCGTCGGTCTGCGGATCCCACTTTCCCCACAGATGCTCGCCGACGGCAACAAACAGCGACTCGACCCGGCCCTGGTGGGCGGCCCGAATAACTCGCTTGATGTCGGAGGAACCGTGGGGAGTGTCGGCCACGGACAGGTAACGAGCCTTGGCGTCGGAGCGCTGTTGGCTGAACTGCGGAGCCACGAGCTTCCAAGCTTCAGCATGGAGCTGGCTGACACTCACATGCTCGGGGCTCCCGATTACGCCACCCGGAACTACGTTCGGATACTCGGTGATCTCCCGGTAGAGAGGAAACAGATAGTCAACACCGGCCAAAACGAGCGGCGAGCGCTCCCCCCGCAGAATTTCATGCAGCCCGGCATCAATCTGATGGAAGTACCGCTTGATGTCATCTTTGGGGTCGTCTTTGCCGAGACCCTGGCCGTGGAAGATGGCGGTGGTCCGGCCTCCGTGTGACTGCAGCGACGCCTCCCGGTCGTCGAATCGAAGCGCGTCGGCCAGGCTGGCGGGAACGCCCTCCAGCTCAACTTCACCCACTGAGAAACGGCCGCCGCGAAAGAGCTTGACGTACTTCTGACTCAACCCCAGAACGTAGAAGTGCTCAGTGGAGCTCATCACCGGGAGCAGCGGCTTGAGATGGAAATGATCGGCTACCACCACCAGCTCCTCGAAGGACGCCGGAAGACGGTATTGGCGGTGCAAGTCCGGGCTCAAAAATAGGGCCAGGCCATCACCCTGATGCCTCCAGAAGTGACTGTCGGAAACAAGATCGTGAGCAGAGTCGGTGATGCCGTGAGCAGATCGAATGCCCAGCTCGGCCAAGCGCTTCTCAGCTTCTCGCAACAGGTTCTTGAGGCGGATGGGGTCCTGCTGAACTTCACGGCCGGCACGATGGGTAGGAAGAAAAATCGAGACACAGGGCTGGGCCGGTGCCTCGAGAAGGTCCTGAAGGTGTGACCGATCGAAAATGTCCATTGACTGCTTTCAGATTACCCGGTGGCGGGGGACGGTGTTCAGGCATTGCCGGGACGGTCGACAACCACATACGTGTTAGCGATCTTGTCGTGCAATCCCTGCCCTTTTCTATCGAAGAATGCCCATGCAAAAACCCCACCGGAGATCACCAGCCCTATCGCATCCAACAGCAAGACCGGAAGCAACCATACCGCCACTCGAATGGCGGCTGCTCCCAGCCCCGGGGGACGGTGGTTGGCTGTCGAGATCGTTTTTGAGCGGGTGATCACCTTGCCCAGCGTCTTACCTCTGAGTGCGGTCAACGCCGCCTCATAGACGAGGGCCGCTCCGAGGAATGAGAACAGGATGAAAGCGTCGACGCTGGCTTCCGGAGTGGTGTCTCGCAACTCATCGGCTCCGATGACTCCCAGCGCAGTAAGCGCTCCCGCGATCAACGTCGCCACTGCCACAATCATCACCAGGTCGACGGCTCGCGCCACAATTCGGGCAGTCGGCGATGCCACACCGATATCGAACCTTTCATCTGGCAGCTCTGAAGAAGACTCCACTTGATCCTTACGTAGTTCGGGGTGACCCTAGCCCGGCGCCCCTATCCGAGTTGAAGAAGTCCTCCCGCTTGTCTACTGCCTGGATGGCCCATGCGTAACCCGCCCGGGGATCCTCGACCGCCAGATACAACCCCCAGCCGCTTCCAGCGCCGGCGGGGTGCCACAGCATCCAGTGGAGTGCTTGCCCGGCATCTCCTACCTCGGCAGGATCGACGGGCTCGAGGTCGGCCAGGGTGGCTACCACCGCCCAGGCCAGCGAACGGCCCACGGAAGAGCCCCGCCGCGAACCGTGGGCCCCCCCACTGGCCCCCGCCCATGCCATATGAGCCAGAGCCTCGGTGAAAGAAACTTCATGGGCGGTTACCGATGCGTCTGTGAGCAGGGCGACTGCCCCCAGCGCGGGCCCCTCTGCGCTGGCGATATCGGTGATTCCGTTTGATTCTTCAGCCCAGGGTCGCACCAGCGCATACAGGGCATCTTCACTGTCTAGATCTTCGAGCCGCCCCGGCGGGGACGGAAGCTCGGCATCCTGCAAGGTGGGGCTCTCCGGCGATGGGAAGTCGGCGCTATCGGAGCGGTAAACGGCTAACGGGTAGCGGGGCTCCCATTCCTGCATGGAGAAGGGCAGCCCGAGGACCTCCCGGTCGAGCCCGGCGTCCTCGAGGTCCTCACCTCTCAGGGCCCTCTCCGCGCCGACCAAAGCCCGCATGCGAGGAGATTCCAGGTGCGGACCGAGCTCGGCCCACTCATGGGTCGACGCGGCGACTTCCCACAGCGGGCCAAGGGCGAAACGCCCGGCCCCATCCCTGAGCACCGACGCCGCCATCTCGCCGGGAGCCTCCAGCGCCAGGCGGTACTCGGCAAAGCGGACCACACCGAACAATTGCTTGCCGCGCGTCTCTGCGGCGAAGCAGCGATCCCGGGTTTCCACTAGGCCCGGCCAGTCCCGAGCGGTGCAAAGTCCATCGATGAATCGAACCAACCCGTCGAAGTCGCTGGCTTCGACAAGGTCGACCAGCTTGGAGGTATCCACTCTTGTCAGCTAACTAGTGGTCTGTCGCAGCGCGGTGTCTATTTGTGCGACCTGACACGTGCGGAACACTAGCTTCTGGGCACCTCGGCCCAGGGAAGGTCCTTGTCGACGCGGGGCTCGCCGGGAAGGCCGAGGACTCTCTCACCGAGGATGTTTCGCATGATCTCTGTGGTGCCCCCTTCGATGGAGTTGGCACGAGAGCGCAGGAAAGAATGGCGGACATCGCGATCGACGACGCTTTTCGTCTCCCGATACTCATATGACGGGTAGAGCATCCCCTCGGGACCCATGTAGTCGACACACCATTCATAGATCCGCTTGTTCAGCTCGGCCCAATGAAGCTTGCCCGTGGATCCTTCCGGTCCCGGCGTGTCTTGATCCCGATTCTGCCCGGCCCGGATCGAAGTGAGCCGGTTGACTTCGGCTTCTATCCACAGCTTGACGAGCTCGTCGCGAGCTCTGGCGTCTCCGCCGCCGCCGTCCTTCCACATCGCGACCGCCTCACCGATGGCTCCGCTCTCCCTGGGGCGCACCTGAGATCCGATGGCGACGCGCTCATTCATGAGGGTTGTGAGTGCAACCCGCCAACCATCACCCGGATCACCCAGCCGGTTTTCGTCTGGAATCCGCACGTCGGTCAGATAGACCTCGTTGAATTCAGCCTCACCGGTGATCTGGCGCAACGGTCGCACTTCGACCCCGGGGCTGCGCATATCCAGAATGAAGTACGTCATTCCCTGGTGTTTCGGCGCGTCAGGATCGGTTCGGGTAACCAGTAAGCCCCATTGGCTCAGATGAGCAATCGTGGTCCAAACCTTCTGGCCATTCACCACCCACTCATCTCCATCCTTGATGGCCCGGCTGGCAAGCCCGGCGACGTCGCTGCCGGCCCCGGGCTCTGAGAAGAGCTGGCACCAGTACTCACGGGTGGCGAACATCGGACGCAGGTAACGGGCTTTCTGCTCCTCGGTGCCGTGGGCAACGATGGTGGGACCGGCCATGCCGATAGCGATGATGTTGCGCACAATGTTGTTGCGGGTCGATCCGGCGGCCTCCAGCACCTGGTCAATGTCCTGTTGAAGGCCCGGGCTCAACCCCAGCCCTCCAAAGCCTTCGGGGAAGTGGACCCAGGCCAACCCGGCGTCATATTGGGCCTCCCAGAATTCCTCCTCAGGGACCACTTGCGGGCCGTGGCTTGCCAGCAAACCATCGATGGCCTGGCGCACTTGAGGCTCCAATTAATGCCCCGTCGCACAGGCCACTAGGCGATCCTCGCCTGGGCAGTACTGGGGTCGTCCACGGCCAATGCCAGCTCGATCGAGTCACTGTTGGCGTGGAGGAAATAGAGACCATCGATGTTGACGTCGGCGTCGGCCAGGGATTGCGTCAACTGGGCCAGGGCTCCGGGCTCGTGGCGGATGATGGTTGTTATGACCTCCCGCTCCTCGACTACCAGGCCTCCTTCTTTGATCACTTCGCGTGCCGCGATCGCATCATCAACTAACACGCGCACGACGCCGAAATCCTCAAATCCGAAGGCAGCCAGCGCTTCGATGTTGACGCCGGCGTCGGCCAGCATTTTGGCGAGCCCCGCCAGTTGGCCCGGTCGATTGGAAAGTTGAATGGTGAACTCTGTCATCGCTTTTCAGACATAACCCTATCGGGCGCGAAGCCTCGCGTCCTGCGTCGTAGGTTCGTACTGATATCGCCGAGGCATCGGCGTTCCTGGCAAGGACGCACAACGAAGGCGCAGTGGTAACTGAGTCGAGGCGGAGGACGCAGCCAGGGGCGTCGAGGGCCGGCAAGATTCTGTGCATAACCTGCGCGCCGGGACGCTAGTTGTGAACCTGAATTGTGAAGCCGGGTCGTGAAGCCGGGCTGCCTACTACCCTCGGCTAATAACGGAGCAAGATTGACAGACACCCACTACGAACGACTTTCGTTTCTCGACAGCACGTTTCTAGCCATGGAGGACCGCAACGCCCACTTCCACGTGGCCGGCGTAATGATCTTCGGGCCGGGAGGCCTGCGAACGCCGCAGGGTGGGGTGGACGTTGACCGCATCAAACGCCACGTCCAATCAAAGCTGCACCTCATACCCCGCTATCGCCAAGTCTTGAATTGGGTTCCCCTCGAGCATCACCCGGTCTGGGTGGACGATGAGTTCTTCGACATCGACTTTCACGTCCGTCGAGCCACTTTGGCTGAAGAACACGACGAAACAGACTTGAAACGACTCACCGGAAAGATCTTCTCGCAGAAACTCGACCGTTTCCGCCCGTTGTGGGAGATGTGGGTGGTGGATGGTTTCGCTGATGGTCGGTTTGCCATCATCGCCAAGGTTCACCACTGCATGATTGATGGGATGGCCGGCGTCGACCTCCTCAAAGTCTTGCTGGCGCCCGTTCCAGCGGACAAGATCGATCCACCTCAGCCCTACGAGCCCCGCCCGGCTCCGAGCGGGCTCGAGCTGCTGACAGACGAGACCCGGCGCCGCATGCGGTCACCGTTTACTGCACTCAAGAGCGTTCGTGATCTCGGCGAGGGGGTGGCCGGGGTGGCGGCTGAGCTCGAAATGCGCCTCCGAGCCATGGGCCGAGCTCTTGGCTCAGGCTGGCTCCACAATGCATCGACCACGCCGCTCAATCAGCGCATTGGGCCCAATCGCAAGTTCGAGTGGATGCGGGTGGATCTCGACGAAGTCAAGTCTGTCAAGAACGCCTGGGGGGGGACGGTCAACGACGTCATCCTCACCACCACTGCAGGGGCGGTCCGCAAGTATCTGTTGAGCCACGACACCCCGGTCGACAACCTCGAGTTTCGGATCATGGCACCCGTCAGTGTGCGAGCCGACGACGACACCAGCCTCGGTAACCAGGTGGCAATGTGGCTGGCCGACCTTCCCATCTCCAGCAAGACGCCGCGGGCCCGGTTCAAGCAAGTGGCCGAGTCGACTGCCGAACTGAAGGAAACCAACCAGGCACTAGGGGCTTCACTCCTCGTACAGGCAACGTCGTGGACGCCGTCAACCATTCTGACAATGGCGATGCGACTGGCAGGCACCAGCTTGCGTCCGTTCAACATGACTGTGACCAACGTTCCCGGGCCCCAGATCCCCATCTACCTACTGGATGCCGAGCTCGAGGTGCAGTATCCGATGGTTCCGCTGTGGACCAACCACGGGCTCAGTATCGCCCTGTTCTCCTACAACGGCGACGTTGCGTGGGGCGTCGTAGTCGACTCAGACACCGTGCACGACCTCAACCGATTCATGGACTACCTCGACGAGTCGTTCCGGGAGCTGGTCCACGCCGCCCGATCCAGGCCGGCCAGGAAGAAGACGGCTAAAAAGAAGAGCAACGGCCGCAGTTCGGCCAACGGCCGAGCCAGGCGGACCCCGTCCAAGACCGAGGCGGCTCGGCCCACATCGGGGAAAAAGGCCTAAACCCTCTTTCCGAGCCTAAATCCGGCGCAGAAGGAAGGACCCTGACGGGATTCCGACAGTCAGCCGGGCCTGGTGGTCCCCTCCGGAAGCTCTCAACCGAGAAGCGGGTTACCTCAATATGGCCTCCCGGTTATCTCCCGACCATGCCGAGCCGGCGCGTCCCTCCCTGGCCAACGTTGGGGTGGACACCCGGCTCAGGATCGGGGGTGTCACCGTCCTCGAACGCCGCAGGCGACCGTCCGGTGAACCGCCCCCGCTGATGCGTGACGTTGATCGCGCACTGCTTTTCTGGGCAACGATTAGTGCAACAACCGCGGCCCTGGCAGTCCTGAGCATCTTCTTCGACGGAGTAGCCGACTTCTGGATCGACGTGGACGAGGCAGTCCTCGACTGGTTCGCTGAGTTCCGTACTCGAGCGGTTACTCCCACAATGGAAGCGCTCAACTCGCTCGGGTCAGAGTGGACGACACGTGTTCTGCGGTGGAGCATGCTCGGCGTGCTTGTCGCTTACCTTCGCTGGCGCCACCTGGTCGTCGGCCTGGGCGCCATCCTCACGGCCGAGTTTTTCGCCAATCGAATTGCCACCACCGTAGAACGGGTCCCGCCATCAAACGTCACCAACCTCGGCTCGTACCCTGATTTCCCGTTCCCATCACTGCCGGTTGCCGCTCTCACGATCACGCTGGTGGTGGCGGGGTATGCCCTGATCCCGAAGGGACGTCTACGCAACCTGTGGTTCACTGCATCGGCCGCTGCCGTGGGGCTGCTGGCAGTCGCTCGGATGTATCTGGGGGTGGAACATCCCTCCGACATCGCGGTCGGGGCAGTGTTGGCGGCTGCGGTGGGTATCGGGGCCTTCCGGTTGCTGGTACCGGCGATGGCTTTTCCCGTTTCCTACGCGCGAAGCCCAACGGCCCATCTCAAGGTTCATGGAGCCCGTCACCTGGCCATCCGCTCAGCACTGGAAGACCAGCTGCTCGACACATCGAGCCCGACGAGCAGGTCGGTGCGTCGAGCATTGCACGAGCAGCTCGGCTGTGATGTGCTCGGCTGCGAGTTGGTGGATTTCAAGCCATATGGCCTGGACGGTTCAGCTGGGTCTACCCCGTTGCGCATCCAGGTTGCCGGCAACCCCAACGGCTACCTCTTCGGCAAGCTCTATGCCACCAACCATCTCCGCTCGGACCGCTGGTACAAGGCTTCTCGCTCAGTGGTGTATGGATCGCTCGAGGACGAGATCCCCTTCGGGTCGGTGCGGCGCCTGGCGGAGTACGAGGACTACATGCTGCGGGTGATGTACGACGCCGGCCTGCCGGTGCCCAGACCGTTCGGCTTCGTTGAGGTGCAAAAGGACCGCGAGTATCTGCTCGTTACCGAGTTCATCGACAAGGCCTCCGAAATCGACGATGTCGAGATGTCCGAGGAACTCATGCACAATGCACTGGATTTGGTACGCCAGCTGTGGGATGCCGGGCTTGCGCATCGTGATATCAAGCCGGCCAACGTGCTCGTACGCGACGATGAGGTGTTCCTGATCGATACTGCTTTCGCGATGCTTCACCCCTCCCCGTGGCGTCAGGCCGTCGACCTGGCCAACATGATGTTGCTACTGGCACTGAAGACGGACGCGCCCACGGTCTACACGCACGCAGTCCAGCACTTCGCCCCTCGCGATATCGCCGAAGCCTTTGCTGCTACTCGCGGGGTGACGATCCCCCGCCAGCTACGGGTCGGGCTCAATGAGGTCCGCCGTCGCACCGGAAGTGACCTCATCGATGAGTTCCGCACATTGGCGCCCGAATGCCCACCCATCCGCATTCAACGTTGGAGCCCCCGACGCCTCGCCACTACTTCCCTCCTGATCGGTAGCGGCGCGGTGTTCGCCTACCTCTTGTTCGACAACCTCAACGACGCCAACTTCTTCTAGTGGTCTGTCGTGGAGATGGCGCCCGCGTATCTCCGAGGCCTCGGCGTCATCTGGCAAAGACCTCCGACGAAGGCGCACCTGATCCGTGCTTCGAGGAAGAGGTCGAAGCCAGGGGCGTTGAGGGCCGGAGATACGCGGTGATTATTTCTGCGGCGGACCACTAGGTCAATGGCTGAGCAATCGACGTCAGGAATCTCAGGCTCGTTAATCCGGCGCCATAACAATGACCGGGAGCCCGGTGCTCTGGCGTAGCTCCTCGGCAAACCGGCCGGCCCCGCCGTCGGCGAGCACGGCATCCGTCGCCGACCGCGGATTGCCGACGAGGATCGATCCTGCTGCCACTTCTCCGGCGTAAGCGGCGATGGCGTCCGCCAACACTCCCACCCGGACCGCGACGGTGAAACGCACCTCACCAAGATCGGCACGGGCTGCCGTGGCGTTCGCCATCGCCAGGTCGCGCCACGCCATCTCGGCCCGAATGGCGTGCTGCTCACCCTCATGGAGTGGCTCGTAGGCAACGGGGTCGACGACTGACAGGAAATGCACGGCCAACCCCTTGTCGGCGGCGTGCTTGAGGGCGGCGAGGCGAGTCTGATAGCTGCCGGGGCCACCCCGGATCGCACACACAACGTCAGTCACGGTCCCCCTCCTCCTCGTACGGCACCTGGACGATATCGCCTTGACGGGCATCGCCCTCAATGAATTCCAGGGCGGCGAGGTGATCGTTGATCTCGGCCGTCAGCTCGGTCAGCACCTCATCCGCAATCAGCCCTCTGCGAGCGGCGTCCTGAAGGGCACTGCGCTCCGCTCTGAGAGTGTCGGCCCGCGCCTTTATGTACATGTCGGTCTCCAGCTCCGGATAGCGGCGCAGGTGGTCCCGCAGGGCCTCCCCGTCGCGCGCCAGCTCTCCTTCGTACAGGGTGGCCATCGCCTCGTATAGATCCCGGAAGAGAATGCCCTGGCGATGCAGCCGCTCCAGCTCATCCAGCCCGGCCCGCTGCGCATAGATGCGGGCCTGGCGGCGCTGCTGCTCGACCTGCTCGACCGGCTTGGAAGCCAGCCCGAGACGCTTGATGAGCCGCTCAATAGTGATGCCCTGGACCAATAGCGTGAAGAGCACCACGCCGAACGTCATCACCTGGAGCGTGGACACCAGTTCCGCGCCGAGAGTGTCCAGCTCGCCCACCAGGCTCAAAGCGAGAGCAACCGAGATAGCCCCGCGGAGGCCGCCCCAGAACATCACATGCTGGTAGCGCCTTGGTATTTTCCGCTCCGGTTGGACAAGGCCGTGGACGGTCCCCAGGCCGTACACAACCACAAGCCTGGTCACCTGGATGGCCACCAGCGCCACCAGCACGGCGTCGGCCTGGTCCCAGAGGTCGCTGACGTGGATCTGCAATCCGAGCAGCAGAAAGACCAGCGAGTTGGCCACGAACGCCAGGAACTCCCAGAAATTCTCCAGCGTGAGCCGGGTGGTAGGCGATGTGTTGCGCAGCCCGACGTTGCCGACCATCAGGCCGGCGGCGACAACGGCAAGGAGGCCGCTCAGGCGCACGTCCGCGAGGTCGAAAAACGGACCAAACTCTTCGGCCAACACGAAAGAGCCAAAGGCGAGCGCCACGGTGACGACAGTTTCGATGAGATGGTCGTCGAGGTTCTTGAGAATCAGCGACGAAACCACGTAGCCGAGAATCAAACCGATGGCCAGGCCACCGAATGCATCGACGAAGAACTGCCCCACCGCCTCGCCAATCGAAAAGCTCGCGTCCGGCCCGACCGCCGCCAGAGCAAGGATGAACACTACGAAGGCCACGCCGTCGTTGAACAGGCTCTCTCCTTCGACCAGGATCGTCAGTCGCTTCGGCACCCCGATCGACCGGAAGAACGCGATCACGGCAACCGGGTCGGTCGCCGAGATCAGGGCCCCGAATGCCACAGCCGCCGCCCAGGGGACGCCATCGACCAGCAAAGTGACGAGCCCGCCGACCACGAAGGCCCCGAGGAGCGTCCCGACGATCGCGAAGAGCAGGACCGGCGCCAGGTCCCGCCGGAGATAGCCCCACGAGATGTGAAGGGTTGCTTCGAACAGCAGCGGCGGCACCAGGACGGCCAAGATAAGGTCGGAACTCACATCGATCTGGATGACGTCGGCGGGTAGAAACGCCAGCCCGAGCCCCACTACAACCAGGGCCACCGTGTATGGGAGGCGGACGCGACGAACCGCCACAGCAACAGCGGCAGCGACGACCAGCAACAGCACGATGCTGACCTCTGTATCGAGGAGCTCGGCCTCCTCGGCGGCGACAATCAGCGGCAGGTCCATGGGGCTAAGCAGTGTACGCAGGCGTCCGACACTCCCGCGAGAACTGCCGGCTTCCTCTCATCGGCCTGTGGACGATGCTGGTGCCACAACGGGCCCGCCGGGCCACTAGTTCGCCCGATCCCATGGACCGGCTACCTTGAGCCGGTGACCGAATCTTCGAAACTGTCTGAGGTGAGCGACGAGATCGTACGGCGCTCGCGGCTGGCCGCGACGCTGGCGGACAGAACCGTCCGCGACTCACTCGATGATCGCGTTCCCGGGCTGGCGGCCGAGGTGGCCTTCTACTTCGTGCTTTCGCTGCCCCCACTGCTGCTGGTGGTCCTTGGCATCCTCGGCTACGTCGGTGACATCGGTGGGCCAGGGACGGTGGCCGACATCACCGACCAGCTGCTCGATTGGGCCGACAACATCTTCAGCGCCGCCACAATCGAAGAGACTATCGAACCGGCCATCGACGATCTCTTGCAGCAAGGGCGGGCCGACGTTCTCACCTTTGCCGGGATCATCGCCCTCTGGTCCGGGTCGCGGGCTGCGCGTGTCATCGTCGAAGCCGTCACCATCGCCTACGACCTCGAGGATCACCGCGACTGGAAACGCAGGACCCTAGTCGGCCTCGGGCTCACCGTGGCCGGGATAGTAGCCATGGTCGTGCTGCTGCCTCTACTTGTGGTGGGGCCGCGCTTTGGAGCCGCATTGGCGGATAATTTCGGCGCGGAGCAAATCTTCGAGACCGTCTGGTCGATTCTCTATTGGCCGGTCGTCGCGACGCTGGGAATCGTTCTGCTCACCTGGATGTACCACGTCGCCCCGCCCCAGGTCACGACCTGGCGCCGTGACATCCCCGGCGCGATCCTCGCCTTAGCCGTGTGGATGCTCGGCAGCCTCGGGCTGCGGATCTACGCCATTACATTCCTGGAGGGGAACTCGGCCTACAGCGTGTTCATCGCTCCACTGGTTGTGTTGCTGTGGCTATATGTCACATCCATCGCCGTCCTGCTGGGAGCCGAGTTCAACGCCGAAGTGGAAAAGATGTGGCCCCACCCGGGTGGCCCGCACGATCCGTCGTCGACCAACCCGGACGACGCAGACCACGGCGGGACCTAGCCCGTTGGACTCTCTGTGAACGCTGCTCGGCCATTGAGGGAAGACTTCTAGTGCTCGCTGTAGGGGACCAAAGCCGTACTCAGTCGTCGCCGGATTCGGCCTCGTTGCCATCATCGGCGCCCCTGGCGGGCTTCTCCTTTTCGAGACCCTCACCCTGCCCGGGATGATCGGCCTTTACCTTCTCGTATGCGCTGGCGAGGGCACTGACCGCCTCACTGTGGGAGGGGAGCTCTGATGGTGACATGCCGCGTGCAAGGTACTGATGAACGAGCTCGGAATGACCTCGGCCTAACGCCCTGCCGTTCCCCGGGAACTCTGTGCCTTCACGATCGGCTTGGCGGGCGACCGCGGCCTCTATCGCCGCACTCGCGTTCTCGAGACCCTTTGCCTTCTGCTCACTACCAGCGCCGCCGACGTCGGCAAGATCGTTGGCGGCCTGCTGGCCCTTTGCGACCGCCTGGCGGGCGCGCTCGAGGACGTTTTCGGGCGGGGTGGCGAAGACGGCCGGTACAGCCAGAGCCATGGCAAGTGCCCATGAGATTCCAACTGTGGCGACTCGTCTCGTGTAGTGGGGTGTGTTCATGTTCCTTATCCGTTTCGGCTGGTCCGCTATCTCTGCAATCGCCGCGGTAGGCGATTTGGTTACGGCCTATCCAGCATGTTGCGGACAAATGACCTCGGTGGACACCCCGAGCACAACACCGGTGGCGGTGGCGTCGGCGTCTGTTACGTCACCAGCATTCACGGCCGCCAATGCGTCCAGGTGCTCAGCGAGGATGCCATCCGTAGTCATTCCGTCGTCTAGCAACTCGCAGAACAGCCGGCCCGTGGCGATGAACACCTCGGGGTCGGTGAGCGCGGCACCGGCATATGAGGTGTCGGAGAGGGCAGTGTCGACCGCAGCTATGAACCGGGTGAAGTCGGGTATGGCTGTTGGAGCCTCGGGTAGGGGGCCCGGTGTGCCGGCAGATAGGGCAACCGTGGTCGTCGACGCCGCGGGAGAGGGGGCCGGCTGGTCGGCAGCGTCCGACCCGCAGGCAGCAAGCACGACCGCGCCGATGAACACAGGGATGAGACGGCTAGACACCCTGGTCCTATCGGCGCTGCCAGGCTCAAACTGAATCGGCCGACGCGGTTCTAGGGCTGGTCGGGCCGCCCCGGGGTGTCGGGCTTGCTGCCCGGCGGCGACTCCGATTGACCCGGCGGTGCCTCCGAGCCGGGGAGCCCGCCTCCATCTGGCCCGCGACCGCGGCCCTCGGCGAAACCCTGGGCGGTGGTGGAGAACTCGCTAACGGCCTGAGCGATTCCGGACACCGTTGTTGACCGTGCCGTTCTCCACCTCATCGGCGATGATGCCGAGCAGGCCGACGACTTGATCACGGAACAGCTGAGTGTCCTGATACCCAGACGATTCGGTGCTACGGACGGTGGCGATCTGATCGGAAGCGTTTTGCAGCGCCTCCAGGGCCGAGGCATTAGCCGAATCGTCCACCAGGCTCCCGATCGCCTCTTCCACCGTCTCCAGGGCACGGCGGTGCTCGCCACGATCGACCAGGGCCATTGCCTCTTCCATCCGCTCCTCAGCATGTCCATCGTTGATCCCCACTCTCTCGAGGGCACGGTCCAGCCCATAGAGGACGTCTCCGGGTGAGGCACCATCAGCGGCAACCGCAGCACCGGTGCCGACTGCGGCAAACGCTGCCACTCCAATGAGGGCATTCAGCATAAAACCAGACATAAGGGTCGCCAATGCGGTCCTCCACCGGCGGAGAAGCGGCCCGGTGGAGCCCTGAGCAACAGGGTCTACCACCGGGAAAGGGACCGCTTCGTCTGCGAGCATGGCCACGTGGCGCGTTACGACGGCGCTGTCGAGAGGTATTTCCCCCAGCGATTGCAGCTGCAGTAGGAACTCGGCGACCGGGGGCCGGGAACCCGCGATTGCGCCACTTGCGGGGAGCAAGTCCAGCAGCTCGTCGTTCAAGTGCTTTTTAGCCATCTCATCCCTGTAATCGTCGCGGTCACTCATTTGGTTACGGGCTCCTCAACGCTCTTCCGAAGACGTTCGATCGCCCTGTGCTGGAGCGCTTTGACGGCTCCACGTCTCTTACCGAGGATCCCGGCGACTTCCTCCACGGAGAGGTCGGCTACGACGCGAAGCGCGAGCACGCGGCTCTGGTCGGTGGTGAGCAATGCGAGACCCTCCGTCAGCTTTTCGTCTCCCAGGCCGACGAGAGCCAGATCCTCGGCGGCCGGGGCAGTCCTGGAATCGGGCCGCACGCCGTCCAGCTCTTCGGGGCGCCTCCGGGCGCGACGTCGGGCGTCGAGCACGCGACGATGGACGATCGTGAACAGCCAGGACCGAAACCCCGCCTCGTCCCCGGTGAAAGTGTCGAGGTTCCGCACGACCTGCAGGAATACTTCACCCACGAGATCATCTGGATCGGCCACGCCCTGGGAAGCGGCATACCCCCGGACCTTGGGCGCGTATGCCCGATATATGTCCCCCCAGGCCCATTCTGCGCCGGCCCGGGCCGCCTCGAGGAGCGACTGCCAGGGATCGAACGTCACATTCCGCCCTTCGGTTCGGCGGCTCA
>CAXMOO010000197.1:0-5003 GCA_964195005.1 uncultured Gammaproteobacteria bacterium | reverse complement strand
AGGAGGCCGCGAAGGATGCGGCTGCTGTGGTTGAGGGGGCCGCGAAGGATGAGGCTGCTGTGGTTGAGGAGGCCGCGACGGATGAGGCTGCTGTGGTTGAGGAGGCCGCGACGGATGAGGCTGCTGTGGTTGAGGGGGCCGCGACGGCGGAGGCTGTCGATGTGACAAGTGAGTCATCTGAACAGGGGTCGGAGGACGACGATGACGACACCGGCTCGACCGCACCAGCCTCGGGGGATGAGCTTGCAGATCTGAGCGAGGCCGAGGAAGAAGGGGTACGTGGCTAAGACGAGGATCTACGAGCTCGCTCGCGAGCTGGATCTCGAGTCGAAGGAAGTTCTCGAACGCGCCCACGAGCTGGGGATAGAGGTCAAGACCGCATCGTCCGGCCTGGATGAGGACGAGGTTGGCCTTGTTCGACTTTCCTACCAGGAGGAGACGGCAAAGCCGGGCACCGACGAGGGAACACCCGGGGCCGAGGAAGAGGCCGCCGAAAACGGCGCGGCCGAAGAGGACACAGCCCCGGAAGCAGACGGTGAGGGGCCGGCTGACGGCGACGGGTTGAGTCTCATCGAGGTACCGCATGACGTCACGGTTGCCGACCTGGCAGAAGCCATGGACAAGTCGGTAGGGCCGGTTGTGAAGGCATTGGTGGCGATGGGGGAGATGGCCGCCGGCGCCCAACCGGTCCCGGCGAACGCGCTCGATCCCCTGGCCGAGCAGTTCGGATATCTCGTCACCGTCTCCGCACCTCCTGAGGAGGAAGAGGCAGCGGTGATCTCGCTGCGAGCCAAGATCCATGACGAAGACTCAGCCGCCGATCTCGAGCAACGCCCGCCGGTTATCACCGTCATGGGGCACGTGGATCACGGTAAGACGCAGCTGCTCGACACTCTGCGGCACACCAACGTGATTGAAGGAGAGGCCGGGAGGATTACGCAACATATTGGGGCCTACCGGCTCGAACACAATGGCAAGCACTTCTCTTTCATCGACACCCCGGGCCACGAGGCCTTCACCGCTTTGAGAGCTCGCGGGGCCAACGTCACCGATATTGTGGTCCTGGTGGTTGCTGCCGATGACGGCGTGATGCCGCAGACCGCCGAGGCCATCAGCCATGCCAAGGCCGCCGGGGTACCGATAATCGTGGCGATTAACAAGATCGACCTGCCAAATGCCAACTCTCAGTCGGTCCGAGCAAAGCTGACGGAGCACGAGATCGTGGTGGAGGAGCTCGGCGGCGAGGTGCTTTCGGCCGAAGTGTCTGCTCTGTCGGGTGAGGGCCTCGACCACCTGCTCGAGCTGATCGAGCTTACGGCTGAGCTAGAGGACCTCAAATCCAATCCCACCGCCAACCCGGAGGGTGTCGTCATCGAAAGCAACCTGGAGAAGGGGAGGGGCCCGGTGGCGACGGTGATCGTGCAGCGGGGCAGCCTCAAGGTGGGCGATTCCATAGTCGCCGGGCCGGTAGCCGGCAGGGTGCGAGCGATGGTTGACGACTCCGGTGCCCAAATCAAAGAAGCCGGAGCCTCTACCCCTGTGCTGGTGATGGGATGGGATGACCTCCCCAATGCCGGTGATCGCTTTTCGGTAGCCCCCAACGACAAGGAAGCCCGGAGCATTGCCCGCGCTACCTACGATGAGCTTCGGGCTCAGAATCTCGTGGTACCCACTCCCCAGGAGCGGATGGCTTCGCTGCTCGAGGAACTACGAACTGCCGACGACGCAGAGTTGCGACTCATCGTCAAGGCTGATGCCACCGGGTCCCTTGAAGCTATTCGCGACAAGATCGCCGAGATCACGCGAGAGGGCGGAAAGATCACGCTGGTGCATTCGGCGGTCGGGGGAATCAACGAGAGTGACGTGCTGCTGGCCGAGGCTTCGCACGCCGTTGTTCTTGGATTCAACGTCCGCCCTGATGGCAAGACGAGGAGATTGGCCGAAGACAAGCGAGTCGATCTGCGCACCTACCGGATCATTTATGAACTGCTCGACGAAGTCGAACAAATGCTCGTGGGCGAGCTAGCACCTGAGGAGGTGGAGGACATCCTCGGCCTGGCCGAGGTGCGGCAGACCTTCCGGGCCCCGAGGCTGGGCACCATCGCCGGGTCTTTCGTAACGGAAGGCCAGATGGCCCGCGGCGCCAAGGTGCGCCTTGTGCGGGATGGCGTGGTGGTGTACGACGGCACGATTGTCTCGCTGCGGAGATTCAAGGACGATGTCCGCGAGGTTGCGGCCGGATTCGAATGTGGCATCGGGCTGGAGAATTTTCGAGACATCAAGGATGGGGATGTGCTCGAGTCATATTTGGTCCGCGAGGTAGCGCGCGTATAGGAGGCCCATATGGCAATGCACGCTGCTGCTCTCCGGGCCGAGCTCCGAATTCCCGCCGTGCGTTCTCTCAAGGAAAAGCGGCATCGTCTCCGAATGGTGACTACCGACCTGCGTAAGTCGTTCCCTGCGATCGGGATTTCCGAGGTGGACCACCAGGACCAATGGCAGCGCACGACTATCGGGGTTGTGGCCGTAGCCCCGCAGGCGGGCCATCTTCAGCGACTGCTCCACAGTATCCAGCGTCAGCTCGAAGCCCGGCCCGACGTCGAGGTGCTCGAGGTCGGCATCTCGCATCTCGAGCAGCCATGAGAGGCGGTTCTCGCATGCAGCGTGTGAACGAGCTGCTGCGTGAAGTGGTGGCAGAAGAGATCCGCGAGCTCAAAGATCCTGCCGTGGGTTTCGTGACAGTCACAGGAGTCGATACGTCGCCTGATTTGCGCTCGGCAAGGGTGTACTACACGGCGATGGGAGACGGGGCCCAACAGGAAGAGTCCTCGCGGGCTTTGTCCAGGGCCACGGTGCGTGTGCAGTCAAGAATGGGGGCCCAGATTCGCCTCAAATACACTCCTCGCCTCGAGTTCAGAGTGGACCCGTCGATCGACGCTGGCCTGCACATGGAGGAAGTTCTGCGCACGGTGCGAGACCACGAGCATGGATGAAGCGCTAGCCGAGCAGATCAAAGCCGCGGTCGGCGCCGTGGCCGATGCGAAGAGCGTTGCAGTCACCTGTCACGTGAACCCCGATGGTGATGCTCTGGGCTCGGCTCTGGGTTTTGCTTTGGCGGCGGCCAAAGCCGGAAAAGAAGTCGTCGTCAGCTTTGGGAAACCTTTCGTCCTTGCAGATAGCTTTTCTTTTCTGCCGGTGGAAGCCTTAGTTCCGCCGGACCGATTCCCCACTGCGCCCGAGGTCATGATCACCTTCGACGCTGCGGACCGTGAGCGCCTTGGCGAGCTCTCGGGGCCCGCCGGGGCCGCGGAGACACTCATCGTTGTTGACCATCACATCACTAACGAGGGGTTCGGTCACATCAACATCATCGATCCGGGTTCGGCGGCAACTGCCGTGCTGGCTTTCGACTTGATCAAGGAGCTGGGCTGGGAGATTGACGCTGATATCGCCTCATGCCTCCTCGTGGGGCTGGTAACCGACACAGGCAGATTCCAATATTCCACGACCACGGCCGAGGTCTTTCGAATGGCCGCCGACCTCGTCGAGTCCGGGGCGGATCCCTACTTGATCGGACGGATGGTGTTCGAAAATGCCCCCTTTGCGTATCTGGCCGTGGCCGCTGCCGTCCAGCGACGAGCGAAACTGGAGGCGGAACTTTCGCTGGTGTGGTCGGTGCTCCACGACGACGACCTGGCTGAAGCCGGTCTCGCTCCTGAGGAGGTCGAGGGCCTGATCGATTACATCAGGATCGCCCGCGAAGCAGACGTTGCCGTGCTCGTCAAGCAAACGCCGGAAGGCACCAAGGCCAGTCTGCGCTCCCGGGCTGTGGTTGACGTTGGGAGCCTGGCATTGGCTTTCGGAGGCGGCGGTCATGCCCGGGCTGCCGGCTTCACATCCAATGGCGATCCGAAGGAAACGATTGAACAGATTCGGGGCTATTTGCGTGAGCACTGATGGGTTTCTGCTGATAGACAAGCCCGGGCAGTGGACTTCCCATGATGTGGTGGCCAAGATTCGGAACCTGGCGCGGCTGAAGAAGGTGGGTCACGCCGGCACCCTCGACCCGATGGCCACCGGCCTACTCGTCCTCGGCCTGGGGAAGGCCACGCGGTTGCTTCGGTTCGTTCAGAGCTTCCCCAAAGAGTATGTGGCCACAGCCAGGTTTGGTGTCGGCACGGACAGCCTCGATGCCGACGGTGAGGTAACGGAGCGGATCTCGATGAGCGTTACCGCCGATGATGTAGCCGCGAGCTTGACGAGGTTCCGCGGCCCGATTCGTCAAACCCCACCTATGAAATCGGCCGTGAGAGTCGGCGGGCGGCGCCTCTACGAGATAGCCAGGGAGGGGGGTGAGGTGGAACGACCTTCCCGCGAAATCGAGATTTATGAGCTCGAGCTCATCGATTTCATACCCGGCGAATTCCCCGAGGTAAGTCTGAGAGTGGTGTGCTCGAGCGGAACGTATATACGAACACTGGCGGACGATATTGCCAGGACCCTTGGTGGTCCGGGGCATCTTACGGCTCTGCGCCGGACCCGGAACGGGTCGCTTGACGTGGCCGACGCTGCATCCATCGACCAGCTGGCTGAGGATCCAGATTCCCTATGGCAGCGAGTGTTGACTCCAGCCGCAGGGCTGGCCGACCTCGGAGCCGTGATGATCGACGATGTTCTGGCTGAGAGGGTGGCCCATGGTGCCGTCCTCGACCCGACCGAGGTGCCCATCGCAGATACCATGGCTCTCGTTGATGGGGCCGGCCGACTGCTTGCTGTGTATCGCCAGGATGGTGACAGGTTGAAGCCGGAGGTGGTCCTTTCTTGAAGGTGTTGCGAGGCGATCCCCACGCCTGGGAACCACCTGAGGAAGGGTCGGTGCTCACCGTGGGCGTGTTTGACGGGGTGCACCTGGGCCATCGCCGGATCGGCGCCTCCCTTCTGGAGGAGGCTGAACAGCGAGGGGGGCTTGCTGCCGGAATCGTGACCTTCGACCGCCATCCGCT
>CAXMOO010000196.1:0-8262 GCA_964195005.1 uncultured Gammaproteobacteria bacterium | reverse complement strand
GGCCTCTGCCCAGTGAGCAGCCCGCCGCAGATAGTCGAACGACCCCCGAGTCTGCAGCCCGAATTCCACCTCAGTCGCGGAAGTTCACATACTGGAGGGGCAGGCGAAAGTCGAGGTCTTTGACGACAGCGATGACCTGCTGCAAGTCGTCGCGTTTCTTGCCCTGCACCCTCAATTGAAGTCCCTGAACCTGCACCTGGACCCTGATCTTCGTGTCCCGGATGACCTTTGAGAGTTCCTTGGCCGCGTCCTGAGCGATGCCACTGCTTATCCCAAAGGTGGCCTGGTAGCGGGCACCCCCGATCTCTTTAGGAGTCCCGCCGCTCAGGGCCTTGAGCGACACTTTTCGTCGGACCAGTTTCTCCTTGAGCACGTCGATGGCTGCATCGAGCCGGTTATCCGTTGACGACTCGCACACGATTTCGTCGTCCCCTACCCGGATCGTGGTATTGGTGCCCTTGAAGTCGGAGCGCGTCGCTACCTCACGGGCCGCCTGTTCCACTGCGTTGCGGACCTCCTGGCGGTCAACCTCGGACACAATATCGAATGTCGGCATTAGGGCACGTTACTGCATCCAGTGGCGGGCGCCCCCGGGACTGTCAGCGAAACAGCCTGGCGAGCTGCACTGGATGGTCGCTACTTCGAGTTAATGGTGATGGTGGAATCGGCCTGGTTGAGGTCGGAGTCGTGGAGATACTCTGGGTGAAAGACGGACTTGACCTGAAAGACCAGGGGCTCACCTGAAGTTAGAAGCGGAGTGTTGAAGGTGACCCGTCCTTGACGATTGGTTTGGCCGCTGACCTCGGCCTCGAACGCACCTGCCCAGGCCCCGGTGACCATTATGCCCCGCAGATCGACACCGCCCTTCGTGGCATCGATCGTCACACGCACGCTCGCCTCCCACCCATCCCCGGATCTTGCAGATGAGTCCCGTAACTCCCTGAGGAAAATCGACACGCCCGGATTCGGAATTGTGGTGGTTGTGGTGGTTGTGGAGCTCGTGGTCGTTGTGGTCGTCGCAGCGGGGAGGGTTGTGGTGGTTGACGTTGTCGTGGCAGGAGGTCGGGTCGTCGTGGATTGGATCGGGGTGGTGGCAGGTGTAATCGGGGTTGTGTCCGGAGAAGCGACAGTGGCTATGTCGAGAGATGTCGATGTGGCCGCCGCCGTCACTTCAGTGAGGATGTCGCGGGTGGTGGTCGTGGTGGTGCTCTCGGGGATTCCCAGCACACGTTCGCTGCGAGACACCAGCGTGATAGGCGAAACCGTGAGTGAGCCGGCCCGGGATGAAAGACCTTCAACCGCCGTTTCCTCACCGCCCCGCCCACTTACGAGTACGGCTGCTCCAATTGCGATTAGCACGACGAACGCCATCGCCCCGCGAGCCCATCGATTGACTCGGTCCGCGTGTCCGTAGTGATTATCAAAAGACTTCATCCGCACTCCGCCCTCACCCGCAGGCACTATAAGTGGCGGACCGGCCTATGCGAGGAAAGCCGGTGGCTCACGTCGCTGGGTATACAATCATCACTGTGACGAAATTACCGCGGTGTGCATGGTGCGCCGAACCGCTTCCGCAGAGCTCCGGCGTCGGCCGCCCTCGAGTGTATTGCCGGCGGTCCCACCGCCAACGTCACTATGAGGCGCGGAGACTGGCGGCTGCGCAAGGCCTCAACGATGATGAAATCCTTCTAACGCGAGATGCTCTCGAGGAGTGGCGGGACCGGATTTACATCCTCGAGGCTGCCATCGAGGACGCCGAGCGGGATCTCGAAGGCAAACCGTCACTCCGCGACTATACGGAAGCCTTCCAGCACCTTTACGACGCTGCCCTCGGCGTTCGGGCTTATCGAATAGAACCGCGGGCGATAGGAGGGGAGTAGTCCGCTCGGTTCAGCCCAACAGCTCTTGCAAACGCCTCATCACTTCGTCGTGATGAACCTCGTCCCGCGCGTCGGCCGCCACGGCGTTGATCCCCGCCGGTTGGAGCCTCATTCAGACACCGATGCCAGTATTTCCTGGCATCGCTCGGCATCGGGAAACGAGGTCTGAGTGCCCGGCCGGGTAACGCTATCCGACGCGCACATGATGCCGAGTCTGGCGGCAGACAGTTCGTCGAGGCCCGCCGCCATCCCGAACGAGAAGCCGCCAACAAAGGCGTCTCCTGCCCCCGTCGTGTCCGTGGCAACAACCGGCGACGCCGGGATGCGCAGCACCTTCCCATCGAGGCCCAGCAGGGCAACCCCCTCCTCTCCCAGGGTTACCAATAGTCGCACTGAATAACGGTTGGAGAATGCTCGAAATGCGTCGTCACGCAAAGAGTCGTTGCCAGACAAACTCGCGAACTCCACCTCGTTGGGGATCAGCCAATCGGTGACATCCAGCAGAGCATCGTCGAGCTCGGCGGCAGGAGCCGGGTTGAGGATGGTGGTGATCCCCCGGGCTCTAGCGGCGCTGAAGGCGCCGGCCGTAGCGACCCGGGGAATCTCGAATTGACCAACTACGACCGACAAGTCTGGCAGGGCCTCAATCGCTGCAGCGGCGTGTTCAGGCGTCACCTTTTCGTTGGCGCCCGGGATCACGATGATGCGGTTGGTTCCGTCCCGCTCCACCCAGATCGGCGCGACCCCGCTACTTCCCGGAACCGACTTCACATGTGCGGTGCTGATCCCTCGCGACTCGAAGTTGGCAAGGGTCATCTCGGCATAAGCATCGTCTCCCACGCAGTTCACCATGAAAACGTCGGCACCCAATAGCCGAGCCATGACGGCCTGGTTGGCTCCCTTGCCGCCGAAGCCAAGCTCAAAACGATCACCGATCACGGTCTCGCCGGGACCGGGAGCCCGGGGCGTGTACGCGACCATGTCGATGTTGCTGCTGCCGACAACAGCGATCGATGGAGTGCCAGACATAACCCTCCCACCAGATGGATAGGCAGCATAACGGCGCGGGCGGCGTGGGCCCGGGTCCCGGCAATAGCGACCGGGTGGGTAATCGCCAACTGCTGGTCAGCTAAGCGTGAGATCCTGACGACTCTTTCTCGCCGACCTCACTCCGAGGGTGATGTACTGACCGGGGGAGGGGTTTTTGGTTGCTCATCTGATTTCGATCGCTTCAAGTTGAAACGATCGCGCAGGTAAGCAACCCACCGTCGTGGTCGTTCGAACTCGGTTCCGAGTACGGCGAGGCCGGCGACGATGCCTACGATGCCGGGGCCGGGAGTCACCAGCATGACGACGCCGGCCACAATGAGGACGGTCCCCAGCAGGACCACGCCGATTCGCTTCAGGAAGCGAACAGTGGATGACATTCGTAACTCCGGTTTAGGGCTCTGGCACGAGCAACCCTACCCGGCACTCAGATCTTCCAGAAGGACGGGGTAGTTAGACATATTTAGTCACAGTGACGAAAGGAGTCGCCTGGTGGAGGTGAGCCGAAAGCCGGTCTGAATCACGATCGCAACGGAGCGACACCCTCCAACTCGAATCCGTGATCATCTTCAAAGCAGTACCACCAAGCTTCGCCGGGCTCATAGCTACGGATCAGCCGGTGCTCCCGATTGGCGCGGTAATGGGAGCCCGCGTGGTGGTGACGAGAGGCGTCGCAGCAAGAAACCCGTCCACAATCGACGCATACCCGCAGGTGCACCCAATCCGAGCCTATTTCCATGCAGTCCTGGCACACGTCAGCTTGTGGGGTGACGGTGGACGGTTCAGCTGGGATGTGGGTGCAATCGCTCATGACCTTACGCTAGGGCAGCACAGGCCTTCCGTTGCTAGAGCGCCCATAATCCTCGTTATGTAAAGCTGGCCCCTTGGCTCCTGCACCAGCTAAGCGGGAAGTCGGGCCCCTCCTCTACCCTGGCTCCGAAATGGCACGTGGGACCGTAGATCCGTGAGGCTGAGCGAAATTGAGCTGCGACGGGTACGGCTGCCACTGGTCGTTCCCTTTCGGACGGCGCTGGAGACCGAGACCCACCGGGAGGTTCTCCTTGTTCAGGTTCGCGGGCCCGAAGCCGACGGCTGGGGTGAATGCGCCGCACTTACCACCCCCCACTACTCGCCGGAGACTCTGGCAGGGGCGCACGAAGCTCTCAGGGATACGCTGATACCTCTGATCGACCCGGACCATGTGAGCGTGGAGGAAGTCGACCGGGCCATGGCTCCGGTAACGGGACATCCGATGGCCAAGGCTGCCCTCGAGTCGGCCATTTGGGACGCCGAGTTGCGGAACGCGGGCCGGTCCCTGGCAGACAGGTTGGGCGCTACCCGCACCCGGGTGCCGGCGGGAGTCGCCGTCGGCATGATGGACTCCATCCCCGAACTGCTCGATGCAGTCGGGGCATATCTCGACCTGGGGTACCTGCGGGTCAAACTCAAGATCCAGCCCGGCTGGGACCTCGCACCCGTCCAGGCAGTCCGCCAACAATTTGGTGATGTTCCACTCCAGGTCGACGCCAATATGGCCTATTCAGCAGCGGACCGTGGCCATCTCGGCGGGTTCGATGAGTTCGATCTGCTGATGATCGAGCAACCTTTGGCGCGCGACGACCTGGAGGGTCACGCCAAGCTTGCCAGAGAGATTCAAACGCCTATCTGCCTCGACGAGAGCATCACCTCCACTGAGGCCGCAGTCACCGCTATCGAGTTGGGGGCCTGCTCGGTGATCAACATCAAACCGGGTCGAGTCGGCGGCCTTCTGGAAGCCGTCCGGTTGCACGATTTCTGCGTCAACAACGGAATACCTGCCTGGTGTGGGGGCATGCTCGAAAGCGGGATCGGGCGGGCAACCAATCTGGCGCTGGCCGCACTCCCCGGCTTCACTCTGGTCGGCGACCTATCGGCCTCCTCCCGCTACTTCAACCAGGACATCACTCCCCCATTCGAGTTGGACAGCGGCCACATCGCCGTGCCGACCGGGCCAGGAATCGGGGTTGAGCCGATGGGCGATATCCTCGAACAGATGACCATCTCAACCGAGTTGATAGAGCTCTAGTCAACCGATTTGCGCTCGGCGTCGAGACGCGCCCGGTTGCGATGCTCAATCACCAGACTGGCTATCAGCACTACGTCCACCAGAGCGGCAAGGGGCAAAGCCGATAATTCTCCACCGAAAAGCGCCAGCCCGGTCAGCACCACGGCGGCCACTAATCGCTCAGTCGGGACTCGTCGCACTGCCCGATACGCGGCCGCCACCACCGCAAGCAGAACGAGCGCTACACCGACCGAGATCGCAAAACGGTTGAACCCGTCCAGCGCATCATTGGGATGGTCAACCACTTCTTCGGCTGCAACCGCATACAGGACGATGCCGAGGATTATCGGGTAATGGAGGATGCTGTAGGCGTCGCGGGCAAACCTGCCTTGCTCCTTGTCATCCGCCCCGGCCAGATACCTCTCGGCATCTCGAGCGGGTTTGTCGAAATAGGCCCACCACAAAGCGGCGGCACCTGCGAAGACCACACCAAGGCTCAGAGCCAGAGTGGCGCTGCGCTCCTCCCCCACCACACCGAACCCGATGGCCACGATCGATTCACCAAGAGCGATGATGACGAATAATCCGTTGCGCTCGGCGAAGTGCCTGGCCTGAATCTGCGAGGTACCGCGACCGGCCGAAATGGCGCTGATCAGGTCGACGGCGAATGCGAGCACCCAGAGGACCGTCCGCCATGGGCTATCCAGGAAGCCACCTACCAGTACCAGCAAGGGCGTCACTGTCGCCAGCGGAAGAAAAGTGAGAAGCGCCTCGCGCTGGGCCTGGTTGGCCCGGGCCCCCAACCAGGACAAAGCGACCGATATGAGCCGAACAATGAAGTAGGTGACTGCGAACCAGGCTCCCCCATCCTCGAAGGCATCGGGAACACCTGAGCCATGGCGAGGCTGACCCCCATCGCCGCCAAGAGGGAGAGTCTGATGGCGGCGTGCCGGTCCCGTTGGTGGTCCACGTAAAGGTGGACCACATCCACCACAGCATGACGAGCAGCAATGCTCCGTGAACCAGTCCCGCCACATCGCCATGTTCAACCAGAAAGGCACCGACCTGAGTGAGCGCAAACACGAACACCAGGTCGAAGAAGAGCTCGAGGGTTGACACGCGTTGCGGAGCCCGCGTATCCATGAGTGACGATCCTAGGAGTTGATCTCGGGGGCCGACCAACGGATCCAGCTGCGAACGAACGTGGGCTTCGAGCCTGGGGAACAATCCCGCCGGACCCGGTCAGGCGTCGTACTTGCGCAATTCGCGACGCGCAATCGACCGTTTGTGGACCTCATCGGGGCCGTCGGCGAAGCGCAGTGTGCGGGCGTAGGCGTAGAGACGGGCCAGCGGCGTGTCCTGGCTGAGCCCCTGGGCCCCGTGGGCCTGAATCGCCCTGTCGAGCACGTAATTGGCGGTGTCAACCGCGGCGACCTTGATGGCCGATATTTCCATTCGAGCCGCACTCTTGCCTTCCGTATCCATCATCCAGGCCGCCTTCATCGTAAGAAGGCGGGCCTGTTCGATCCTGATACGCGATTCCGCGATCCACTCCTGGATGACTCCCTGATCCGAGAGCGGCCCGCCGAAGGCTTCCCGCGATCTGGTTCGGCGGCACATCAATTCCAGCCCTCGCTCGGCGGCGCCGATCAAGCGCATGCAGTGATGAATGCGTCCAGGGCCCAGACGAGCCTGAGCGATTTCGAAACCACCGCCTTCGGTTCCGATCAGATTGCTCGTGGGAACTCGTACATCCGTGAACGTCACTTCCGGGTGGCCGGTGTACCCGTCGTCGAATCCAAAGACCAGCATCGGGCGTACGATCTCCACTCCTGCCGCGTCGAGCGGGACCAAAACCTGGCTCTGTCGCTGGTAGGGAGGGCCGTCGGGATCGGTGATCCCCATGAAGATGGCCACCCGGGCCCGGGGATTAATGGCGTTGCTCGTCCACCACTTTCGTCCGCTGATCACGTAATGGTCACCGTCGCGAACGATCTGTGACTGGATGTTCCTGGCGTCGGAGCTGGCTACTTCGGGTTCGGTCATGGCGAAGCACGACCGGATTTCGCCCTCGAGTAGCGGCACCAGCCACCGCTGCTGCTGCTCCTCAGTTCCGTACTCGGCCAGGATCTCCATGTTGCCGGTGTCGGGCGCCGAGCAGTTGAAAACCTCGGATGACCACCACACCGCTCCCATGACCTCGGCCAGCGGGGCGTATTCGACGTTGCTCAGACCCGGCCCCCAACGGGGGTCTGGCAGGAAAAGGTTCCACAATTTGCCCGCCTGAGCTTTCTTCTTGAGCTCGTCGAGCAACGGAGGGATGTGAAGAGGATCTCCTGAAGCAACTATCTCCTCCTCAAAGCGCTGCTCATTGGGGTATATGTGCTCGCCCATGAAGGCAACGAGCTTTTCATGCAGCGCTGCGCCGCGCGGGCTAGCGGTGATGTCCATGGAGGCCAGAGTAGTGCAAGCGTTTCAGCCGATCGGGAGACCCTCCTCAAGGTCTTCGCCACCTCGTCCGACTAAAGCGTCATGAGCATCTTGGCAGCCCTGGGAATCATCGTCTCCGGCGCTGTCGGGTTCCTCTTCACAGTCCAATGGGCGATAGCAGCACGGTTGGCCTACGGGTCGCGAGACCGCGGGAGGCGCTCGACACCCGGTTTCGTCCCGGCCGACCTGGACGAGCTCAGTCGCAGGCTCGCCCTGGTCGAGGATCAGTTTCGTCGCGAATAAACGGCCTCAGCTCGCGAAAGTATGGCGTGCGGTGCCGGACTTGAAGCCGGCCACCTACACTCGATCCAACCTCTACGGACGCTAGATGGATAGAGACGCGATCGATCAGGACCTGACAGTGCTGGCGGACAACCGGCGCTCATGGGCGCGGCTGCCCATTCTTCGCAAGCTCGACTGCCTCGCTTCCATGCGCCGCCTCATCAGGCAGCATGCCGCCGAATGGGTTGCAAATGCCGTCGCAGCTCGAGTAGAACGCAATGCGCTCTCCGTCAGGTGACCATACGGGATCCGCGTCGGTCGCCGATCTGTCGGTTATCCGCATCGGGTTGGAACCATCCGAACTGACAACCCAGACGTCGGTATTGCCATCGCGATCCGAACTGAAAGCGATCAATCCGCTGGGCTCTGAGCCTCTGGCGGTTGTCGTGGACGGTGAATCTGCGGCAGTGGGCAACGAAGTTGATGCGGTGGCGGCAGGCTCTGAGCCTGTTCCAGAACAGGCGGCCAAACCCAAGACAAAGACAATAACGCCGAAGACCGGTCTCGTCACTACGGCTA
>CAXMOO010000195.1:0-3157 GCA_964195005.1 uncultured Gammaproteobacteria bacterium | reverse complement strand
CTGGCCGTTTCACAGTGGTCAACGATACGTATAACGCCAATCCCGCCTCCAGGGAGGCCGCTTTGCGAACTGTGGCAGCCATGTCGGGCCGGCACCTGGCGATTCTCGGTTTGATGGCCGAGCTAGGTCCGGCTGCTCCCGAGGCTCACGTTGCGATGGGCTCGTTGGCTAAGGAACTCGGCTTTGAGGTTCTGGTTGTGGTCGGTGAGGATCCGGGCCTGGCGACCGGGGCCGGCAAGATCGCCGAGCCTGTCGCAACGCCCGCCGAGGCCAAAGATGTCATCGAGGGCGTGGTTCGCGACGGAGATGTTGTGCTGGTCAAGGCATCGCGGGCGGTTGGCCTCGAGGGCCTCGCGCAGGAGCTGGCGCAGTGATTGGACTCCTTGTTGCCGTCGTCATTAGCTTCGGTCTCGCCTTCGTGACCATGCCGTGGGCCATCAAGTTTCTACGCGAGCGCGACGTTGGGCAGTTCATCCAGGATGACGTCGCCGAGCATTCCCACAAGCGGGGTACCCCAACGATGGGCGGCTCGGTGCTGATCATCGCAGCCGTGGTCGGCTACGCCCTGGCCCATTTACGGTTCTGGTCACCAGATGATGGTTTCGGATTCGACCTGCGGCCATTCAGTTTCGAGGCGCTCCTGGCTGTTGGTGCATTTGTCGGCATGGGTGTCATCGGCTTCATCGACGACTATCAAAAATACGCGAGAGAACAGAACCTCGGATTGAGCAAACGCTGGAAGCTCGGCGGCCAGCTGCTGGTGGCAGGTCTCTTTGCGTGGGGGGCGGTTGCTGCCGGTGTGTCGACGGAGATCTCCTTTACCAGGGAACTGGGTCTCGATTTGAACTGGATTTATGTCCTGTGGGTCCTGTTGCTGCTGACGGCGACCGCCAACGCCGTGAACCTCACAGACGGGCTCGATGGCCTCGCCGCCGGTTCGGGGGCGCTGGTGTTCGGCGCCTACGTGATCATTGGTTTCTGGCAGTTCCGTAATCCGTCGGTATACGCCGTCGACGGTGCGCTCGACCTGGGGATTTTCGCTGCCGCCCTCCTGGGGGCTGCCATGGCGTTCCTCTGGTACAACGCGGCTCCTGCCGAGCTCTTCATGGGAGACGTCGGTTCCCAGGCCCTTGGCGGGGCGATGGCAGCTCTCGCCCTCCTCACGAACACTCATCTCCTCCTGGCGGTGCTGGGTGGGCTGTATCTGCTGGAGACGATGTCGGTGATCATCCAGGTGGCGTCGTTTCGGATGTTCGGAAGGCGAGTCTTCCGGATGGCTCCTTTCCACCATCACTTTGAGCTGCGAGGCTGGCCGGAGACGACGGTCATCGTGCGCTTCTGGATCATCGCGGGAATCTGTGTTGCCCTCGGCCTCGGAATCTTCTATGGAGACTTCATCTCGATGGAAGGGGGCTTGTCGTGAAGACTCTGGTCGTCGGGGCCGGGGTGAGCGGTCGGGCCGCGGCAGCTTTGGCTCGTTCGCTGGGTGATGACGTCACCATCTATGACCGCGACCCGGCTGCGATCGGAGACCTGGCCGCCGCTTACCCAACTGCCGCCGGTGAATGGTCGGCCGACCTGCTCGACCGGGTCGACCGGGTGGTCGTCAGTCCGGGAGTGCCCGAGCACTCGCTCGAGGTGCGCGATGCCCTCGCAGCCGGATTCCCCGTGATATCCGAAGTGGAGTTGGCTGCGTCTGTGCTCGACAGCACCCTGGTGGCGGTCACCGGCACCAATGGCAAATCGACCGTCACCGGTCTTATCACCGATATGCTGCAAGCCGATGGGTGCAAGGCGGTTGCCGCCGGGAACATCGGCACTGCGCTCAGTTCGGTTGTGGTTGAGCCGTGGGATGTCGTGGTCGCCGAGGTGTCGAGTTTTCAATTGCGTTTCATCGAGCGCTTCCATCCCCGGGTAGCTGTTTTGCTCAACATTGCTCCCGATCATCTCGATTGGCACGGAGGCTTCGAGCCATACGCCGCTGCTAAGGCCAAGATTTTCCAAAACCAGAACGCAGAAGATGCGCTGGTTTATGACATCGATGATGCCGAGGCCAGTTCCCGGGTTGCCGTCGCCAGGTCCCGGCTGGTCCCGGTTTCGGGTCATCGGGTACCGGAGGGCGGTGGAGGGCCCATCAGCGATCGGCTGGTCCTCCCGGCGGGTGAAGTCACGTTGGGGTCGATCTCGGATCCGGCCTACCTGGTCGATCTGGCTGCCGCCGGCGTGGCCGCGGGGTTACTGGACGTCTCCCTCGGTGCGGTAGAGAGAACAGTGATGGGCTTCAGTCCCGGGCCCCACCGTCGGACTCTGGTCGGGACCTGGGACGGAGTGGCGTGGGTCAACGACTCGAAAGCCACCAACCCGCACGCTGCGCTGGCGTCCATCCAGGCATACCCGTCAGTGGTGCTGATAGCCGGTGGCCGCAATAAGGGCCTCGATCTGACTTCCATGCTTTCGGCCGCCAACTTGCGGGGCATCGTGGCAATCGGGGAGGCAGCAGCCGAGCTCTCGGGGTCGAACACCGTGATGGCCTCCGATCTGGGGGAGGCGGTCGAGCTGGCCTCCGAGCTTGCCAAGGACGGAGACACAGTTCTGCTGGCTCCCGGCTGCGCCAGTTTTGACATGTTCGACTCCTATATGGCCCGTGGCGATGCATTTGAGGCTGCAGTTGCAGCTAAGTTTCCGGCCCCGGAGGTGGACGGTGGCTAGCCGGGTGACGTCGATAGTTGGAGTCAGGCAGGGGGCGAGGCGCCGGGCCCACGAAGAGGTCGTCAGTCGCCGAATCGTGACCCTTCTCGTGCTGCCGATGGTTGCCCTCATCATTGTTGGTCTGGGAGCGATTCTCTCCGCGTCTTCGGTGCCTGCCCTTTCCGAGTTTGACGACTCGCTTTACTACTTCCGCCGGCAGTTTCTTTGGGTGGTTGCCGGCTCTGTGGCGTTGGCCGTCACCTCGCGAGTCCCCTACGACTTGTACCGCAGAGCGGCCACTCCGATTCTGGGGATCTCGGCTCTCTCCCTTGTGGCCGTTCTGTTGTTTGGAGTAGTCCGCGGAGGAAGTCGCTCCTGGCTCCAGGTCGGGCCCTTGACGGTTCAGCCATCCGAGTTCGCCAAGTTCGCGGTTGTGGTGTTTCTGTCCATGGTCATGGCCCGCAAGCGC
>CAXMOO010000194.1:0-1663 GCA_964195005.1 uncultured Gammaproteobacteria bacterium | reverse complement strand
CGCATAACCGGCAATATGCGCTCCCTCATCCAGCATGGCAGGTAGCGCATATGTGCCGTTATGGGCGGCCTGTTGACGGCTCGATGGCCTTTCGCGTAGGGTCCCCGTGGAGTTCGAATCCGAGATAGGAGGCATAGATGACCGGTCCGGGAGACTCATCTGATGCGGAGCGGACAGCCCATTCGACCACGCAGGCTCTTGGCCTTGGCCTGATCACTGCGGCGTTGCTGACCGTGGTGGTGCTGACCCTGATCCTGTTCGACGGGGAGGATATCGCCTTCTTCGCCGTTCCGGCAACGGTGGGGGTTGTCGTGACCTTCCTCGTGTGGCGATTCGACAAGCTATGGGCGCGGATACTCGGCATCGTGGCGACTGTTGTGCTGGCCCTGGCTGCCTTCTTCCTTGCTTTCGGTTTGTTCCAGCCGTTCAGCCCGATCGAGTTCATCGTCGGTGTCGGATTCGTGATGGGGGTGCTCCTTTCCCTCTACGGGGGCGTCAGGACTCTCATTGCGGGGAGAAAGGGCATCTCAGGTCCTACCAGAGGCGAAACCCGCATCCGCACCGGGGTCCTCGCCGTCATGGGTGTCGCCGCGGTGTTCTCGGTCGTCGGGTTCTTCGCCACCAGGACTAGCGTCAGCGAGGCAGAAGCTGCCGGAGCCACCGCGCTCGATATGGTCGAATTCGAATTCGAGCCATCTGCCTCATCAGTATCGGAGGGGGGCTCTCTGCTCGTCACGAACACGGACCCCTTCGCTCACGACTTCACGCTCAAAGATCTCGACATATACGTCCACGTCGGACCAGGAAGCGAGGTCATCGTCGAGCTGACGGCCGCCCCGCCGGGAGCCTATGACTACTACTGCTCGCTCCACTCCGACGGCAGCAGCGGCATGCGAGGAACGATCACCATCGAGGGGTAACCAGCTACCGCATGTGTGCCGTTATGGGCGGCCCGCTACCGGTTCTCCGCTAATGACGCGTGGAGAATCTCGGCGGCCTCGAGCAGAACCTTCGGTGAGGTTTCAACGGTCCGAAGCCAGGCGCCAAGTTGGTTCAAGTCGTGCAGTAGCCAATCCAACCGTTCGGATTCGGCTACGGTCAATCGCTCGGCTGTCCGCGCGTCCGGCTGATCGGCAGCCACTTGAAGTGCCCTTCTCCCCGGGGTGGCCGCCTCAGACGCCGGAACCCCGGCGACACGTTGGGAAGATGATGCCTCCGGGGGTCCAGCGGCCCCCTTACCCTTGACCAACGCAACATAGTGGGCGGGATCGAACGCGTCCTGACCATTTCACAGATGACACGCCACCCCAGGCGCGCGACCGGGCAAACAACACCGCGGCGTAGCCCTCAACGCGATTGGACCAGGGCCAGATGGACTTGTGTTCATCCGCCAGGTAGCGCATATGTGCCGATATGGGCGGGTAAAGACAGCCGTGTAGCGTTGGCTTGTGGACTTGTCACCGGAAGCGTTGTCTCGGGCTACGCCTGCGACGCGTGACCGATATGTGGATTTGTTACGCGCTTTCAGCATCGTGGCTGTCGTGGTGGGTCATTGGTCGATCGCACTGATTCATTGGGAGGGCGGGCGGATCTTCGTCCAGAACGCAGTCGGCCATCAGTCGGGTTTGTGGTTGGCGACGTGGGTGCTGCAGGTGATGCCGTT
>CAXMOO010000193.1:0-15365 GCA_964195005.1 uncultured Gammaproteobacteria bacterium | reverse complement strand
CATCGATCACGGTGAGGGCTTCAGTGGGCTCAATCACAATGTGGCCGCCCGAAGGAAGCCAAACGTTGCGATCGAGAGCCTTCCGCAACTGGTCCTCGACGTGATAGCGATCGAAGACTCCCTTCTTGTCCTCGTAAAGCTGGACCTTGTCCACCAGATCAGGGTCGGTGTCCTGCAGGTATTCGACGATCTGGTCTCGAGTCTTCACATCATCGACTATGAGCCGCCGGAACTCTGACGTGAAATGCTCGCGAATCACCCGGATCACGAGCGGAGGCTCCGTGTGGATCGCCGCAGGTGCCGAGACTGAGCCTGCTTCCTCCTGAATTCGCTCCCAGAGCTTCTGGAGGCGGTCAATATCTTTTTTGAGGTCCTCTTTGGTCGCATTAAGTGCCGCTGTGCGGACGATGACCCCAAAGCCCTTAGGACGGGCCTCGTTGACGATGGTCCGCAAACGAGCTCGCTCTTCGTCTGGCAGCCGGCGCGAAATACCGCCGCGGGTTTCCTCACCAGGAACCAGGACCAGGTAGCGCCCTGCCAGCGAGATCTCATTAGTGAGCCTGGCACCCTTGTGGCCCATGGCGTCTTTGAGAACCTGCACCATGACATCGTCCCCGTTGCGAAGGGCCTTCTCGATTCTGGGCCGGGAGCCGCGCCCGTAGTCGTCGCTGTCAAACTGGAGGTCGCCGACGTAGAGAACACCGTTCTTGCCTTCTCCGAAATCGACGAAGGCGGCCTCCATGCCCGGAAGCACGTTTCTCACCTTGCCGACGTAAACGTTGCCGATGAGCGACTCGCGGTCGGACCGGGCTACGTAGTGCTCGACCAGTACCGGACCTTCCAACACCACGATCTGAGTCTGATGAGGGAGTCGCCGAACAATCATCTGTTTGCGGCCCGTTTCCGGCGGCGTGATGATCTCCGGCTCGGGGCGGTGCCTGCGGCGCGAGCCACCTCCGGCGTTGCGCCGGCCGTTGCCCTGGGGTGATCCTTTCGCCCCTCCCTCGGGGCGAGCTGTTTTACTTCTCTGTTTGGTGGACTCTTTGCTTCGAGTGGTTTCTCGAGCTTGGCTGCCGGACTGTCGCTGCTTGCGACTGGGTGTGTCCGTGCGGCCAGAGCCGCGGCCCACGACCTGTGGGCTCTTGCGGCGAAAAACTGCCATTAATTCTCTCCTTGAGAGCGCGGTTGCGCCCATTGATCTGTAGGAAACGAGGTGACACGGCGTCGGGCGATAGAGTATCGAGTTCGTGACGCATGCGTTGTCGCTCCGTCGTTTGGTGTACGAGGTACGAGCCGGTTGACGGCTCGTGATTTCACCTTACCAGGCTTCGGCAAGCTTCTCGATCAGGTGTACCGATTTCTTCAACCTCACGCGGAGAGGATTCATTCCAAGCAAAAAGCAGTCAGCAGTCGGCGATCGGCAATCGGCAGTCAGCAAGAAGCAGTCGGCGGTCAGGGATTAGCGGGTCGGCACCGCCAGCCGTGGCGCAGAGCGGAGCGTTCACCAACTCCGCAAGCGGAGCTCTGCGCCACCACCAACGGTCGACCAGTGATGAGCCGTCAGGCGAAGAACAGGCAGGCACTGCCGACTGGAATTTGCTCCTCTCCCACGGAGTGAAACGAAGTGGGGAGGCTGGGAGGGGGTGGTTCCCAACAACGGCACCCTGAGTGAAGCGTTGGTGAGACCCGAGGGTTGAAACACGGCCGGTCAGGCACGCACCGAACCAACAGCTAATTGTTGGGCACCGCCCCGTACAAGGTCACTTAGAAGCAACAATTCCTCGAGAAGACAAGCTTTTGGCACTCCTGCTGTTGATAGGCACCACCCACCCCTACCCCCTCCCACTCCGCTGCGAAGACTCCGCTCCGCAGGAGGGCTCCTGCCTCCTGCCTCCTGCCGACTGCCGACTGCTGACTGCTGACTGCTGACTGCTGACTGCCAACTATGCTGCGTGCCCATGTATCGGCGTGGAGAACGAGGATGGATCGAGGTCATCACCGGTCCCATGTTCTCCGGGAAGAGCGAAGAGTTGATCCGGCGCCTCGTCCGGTATCAGATCGCCCGCGTGGTTGTTCAGGCTTTCAAACCCGAAGTCGACACCAGGTATGCGGAAACCAAGTTGGTCTCACACTCCTCGTTGTCCGTCGACGCCGAGCCGGTTGCATCCTCACAGGAGCTGCTTCATAAGGTGGGAGACAAGACCGTCATCGTCGGTGTCGACGAAGGCCAGTTCTTCGACCATGGTCTGGTGCCGGTCGCCGAACAGCTAGCCGGCCTTGGCAAGCAGATCATCGTGGCCGGCCTCGACCTCGACTATCTCGGCCGCCCATTTGGCCCAATACCCGAGCTCATGACCCGGTCCGAGTATGTGTCCAAGCTCCTGGCCGTGTGCCACCGGTGCGGCGGCCCTGGCATGTTCACTCAAAGAGTCATCGAGTCAGATGAGCTGGTGGTGTTGGGGGCAACCGACTCCTATGAAGCCCGCTGCCGTATCTGCTACGACCCCAAGGAACCGACCCAGTCCTCCCTCGACATATAGCGCGCCCCGGGACGACCGGTCTTATTACGAGAGAGTGAGCCGTGGGGCGCGACAGCAACGCAGGCCGAAACTATCGGCCGCGCTCAGGCGAGGGTGCGACGCCGGGGAGGCACCTTGCTTCGATGCAACCAGATTCCGTGCACCACCCCGAGCCCGAGAGCCATGGCGCTGAACGAAGATCCACCCGCCGACATGAACGGGAGGGGAATCCCCGTCACCGGCAGCAGGCCCAGGGTCATGCCGACGTTGATAAAGACGTGGAAGGCAATCATGCCCGCGACTCCCGTCGCGACCAGCATGCCGAAGCGATCCTCGGCGACAGCCACCGTCCGCAGCAGCCGCCACACGATCACCCCGTATATCGTCAGGAGCAGGGCACCACCGATGAAGCCCAGCTGCTCACCGACCGCTGTGAAGATGAAGTCGGTGGTTTGCTCCGGAATGAAGGCCAGGTTGGTCTGGGTGCCCTCGAACAGGCCGTTGCCGGAGAATCCACCGCTGCCGATGGCGATCTTGCTCTGCTCGGTTTGGAAGGCGCTGGCGAGGGCAAACTTTTCAGGATTGAGCCAGGCGTCGATTCTGACTTCCACGAGGCCCAGCCAACCTCGTTGATAGGCGAACAAGGACATCAGGGCGCCGCTGCCGGCGATCAGTCCGAGCTCGCGGAGGGAAGCTCCGGCCGCAAAAAGCATCACCAACGTCAGCACCCCGAATACCACCAGCGTGCCGAGGTCCGGCTGGCGGGCAATGAGGAAAACAGGCAAGGCCAGGATCAATAACGCCAGCCCCACCCGACGCCAGCCGACCCTGTTTTCGGCCGCGGGGGCCAGGACGGCAGCCAGGACCAGAATCACGGCAAGCTTGGCCCACTCTGACGGCTGGAAACGGAAACTCCCCACCGGGAACCAGCTCTGAGCTCCGTTCACCACTGTTCCAAAGAGCAAGACGGCCCATAGCGAGATCACAGCACCGACGTAGAGGAAAGGAGCCGCGGTATGGAGCGAGCGATGCCAGGCCACAGAGCCAAGCCCGAACATCGCCAGGCCAACGAAAACGATCACAGCCTGCCGCCTCGCTTCGGCAACGGTGTCCCCTCCCAGAACCTCGGCCTGCGGAGCTGAAGCCGAGTAGATCATGAGCACACTGAGAACGCCCAACAGCAGCAGTGCGAGCGCTAGCACCAGATCCGGGCGGCGAGCCTCGTACGAGCTTGCCACCACTCCGCGGGTTCGGACCCACGCCGTCATCGGATTGTCCCCGCAGCCTGAGCCTCCTGGCGGATAGCAGGAGCCGTCGCCGGGTCGAGCAGATATTCGAGGACCCGGCGGGCAGCAGGGGCCGCCACCGCCGAACCACCACCACCCTCGTCGACCACGATGACCACCACATAGCGGGGATCGCTGATGTGGGAAATGCCAATGAACCACGACGTATCGATATCGTCGACGGCAGGACCGATCTGAGCAGTGCCGGTCTTGCCTCCGATTTGCTCGAGGTAAGGCGAGCCTCTGAACGCTCCCGCGGCTGTGCCTCGCGCCACGACCCCGGCGAGGTCCTGGCGCAGGGAGGCAATGGTCTCCGGGGCCAGGTCCAGCTTGCGCACTGCGGCCGGCTCTCTCCGATCCACTATCCGCCCCTGGCCGTCGACAAAGTGGCCGACAACCCGGGGCCGCCAAACAGTGCCGCCATTCACGAGAGCGGCATACGAAACCGCCATCTGCAGCGGACTAGCCACCATGTCTCCCTGCCCGATAACTGTGTTCATCAGATCGCCGCCATACCAGTCACCGTTGGGGAATGCCGCCGGGTTTTCTGCGTGGCGGCGCTCCCGCCAGGTGCGATCCGGCATGATCCCGGCCGACTCGCCGGGAAGATCGATACCGGTTGATGCTCCGTATCCGAGGTCTCGGGCATAGTCCTGGATGATGTCCTCTTCTTTGCTCTGGTCCTGCCAAACGCCCAGCGCCACCTCCCAAAAGTAGACGTCGGCCGATTTCTCGAGAGCGCCGTGCAGGTTGGTCCAACCGTGGTTGGGATTCCAGTCTGTGAAGACCTGGGGACTTCCTTCGCCGAAGGAGGGGAACTCGAGCCGGGGCTCCAATACCTTGCCATCCTCGGGCCCCGTCAAGCCCTCCGGCCACACTTTCTCCTCGGCTGCCACCACGTAAGGCACCACCTTGAACGTAGATCCGGGAGGGAACGTCCCCCGCACCGCCAGATTGAGGAGCGCATCGTTTTCCTGGATGACTTCGAACTCCGCCTGGCTGAGCGTGCCGACAAAGGCGTTCGGGTCGTAACTCGGTACCGACGACATTGCGACGATAGACCCGTCGGTGACGTCCATGACCACCCCGGCCGCCTTGCCCGAAGGGGCTTCCCCGAGCGCCTCGCTCGATGCGATGGCGTCGACCAGCACCTGTTCCAGCAACCGGGTCACATCGAGGTCGACAGTAAGGACCACGCTCCATCCCACCTCGGCCGGTCGCTCCTCTGCGAACTGCCAGACGCTCCGGTCGGCGCTCGCGGTAAAGACCTCCGACCCTTCGGTTCCCCGCAACAGCGTGTCGTACTGCCTTTCAACTCCGGCCCGCCCGAAGATGTCATCGGTCCTGATGCGGTCTCCATAGCGCTCGAGGTCGGCAGCGGACCCCTTTCCGACGTATCCGAGCAGGTGAGCAGCAGTCGGGCCATTGGGGTAAACCCGCACAGGAGTCAACGCCACCTCGACCCCCGGGAAGTCTTCTTGAAACTCCTGGACCTGGAAGGCGATTTCGTCGGTTATGTCCAGCGCCAGGATGATGACCGAACCCGGTCGGGCAGAGGTAATGCGATCGCGCAGGTCGGCCTGGTCGGTTGCCAGCAGGACGGCCAAGCGCTGGACCAGCACCTCCTCTAACTCTGAGGACCCTTCGGCACGCTGCATCAACAACGACTGTGAGGGGCGGCTCCCGGCCAGCAGATTGCCATTGATGTCGAAGATCTCACCACGGGGTGGCTGCTGGTAGGTAACGCGCACCCGATTGCTGGCGGCGTCGGCTCGGAACTCGTCACCAGCAGCCACCTGGAGGAACCAGAGGCGAATCACCAATACGAGAAAGAAGGCGAAGAAGGTGACGGCCATGGTTGCCAGACGCCACGGATTGATCATGCCCAGACTCCGGAGGGACTCTCCGGCTTCATGAACCAGCCAAAGAAAGGCACCACTGCGCTTGCCAGGATGAGGTTGTAAACCGCCGCCAACAGAACCTTCTTGAAGGCGTTCACGTCTGAGAACACCTGCTGGCCAAACAGAGTACCGAGGACTGCGAACAACAACTCCCCGCCAAGAGTGAGCGCGAACACGGCCCCCAGCGTGAGAAGCGGGTTCCCTTCAATGCGGGGCCGCAAGCGCACCGCCGCATAGCCGACCACCGTGAGCACGAGAGCCCAGAGGCCCAGCAGGGTATTGCCGAGCAAATCGTTGAGCAGCCCGGCCGAGAAGCCAAGCACCATGGCGGCTTCCTCTGCCAGACGAAAAGACGCCACAACTACCACCAGAAGCACAAAATCGGCTGTGACACCAAAGGGATCCACGTAACGGTCGAACAACGTCGTCTGCAGAATGACCGCGCTGATGGAGACGGCAATGGCAATGTTGAGAAAGCGGGACCTCATGGCGTCGACTCACCAGCCGGGGCTGGTTCCTCTCCGTCCGGGGTCTGATCGGTACCGGGCAGAAACAGGATGACTCTCACGAAATCGAGCTGGTTGAAGTCCACCGCCGGCTCAATGGTCGTCTGCACTCCTGCCCCGATTGCCGGCGCCGCGTCTTTGGCAACGCGACCCACCAATAGGCCGGCCGGATACCGTCCGGCGAGGGTCACCGCCACTTCGCCGGACCCGACAGGTCCATCAGCCCTGCTGCTGACGAACTTCAAGTCGCCGGCACCGCGACCCGAGGCAGTCCCCACAAAACCGGAACGGGCCAACTGCACAGCCACCGCGTGATCCGGGTCGGTGAGGAGCTTGACCGTGGAGCTCGAAGATGTGACAGAGACGATACGTCCCACAAGACCTTGCAGGTTGACCACAGGTTGGCCCTCGACGAGGCCATCGGCTGAACCCTTATTGAGCACGAGGGAGAAGTCGAAGTTCGAGCTACCGCCGGACTGGACTCTGGCCACGAGACTCTGCTCGAGAAGATCGCCGGGGAGGTCGAGCTGGCTGAGCTGAAGGAGAACTTCATTCTGGCTGCGGATCACTTCGGTCTCGGCCAGCTTCCGAGTGGCCTCGTCGAATTGTTGGCGAAGACGATCGTTCTCAGCACGAAGCCCGGCCAGGTTGATGAGGGCTTCAATCGAGCTGTCGATAGGGCGTACCACGGAATTGACCGCCGCCTGGACCGGCTCGAACAGCGTGTGAGCTCCGTCGCGCAGGGTTCCGGTGATGCCGCCCCGCTCGCTGCGGACGTCGAACGTCATCAGGAGAAAGGCGATCGTTACCAGCGTCAGAAACACGGCGGTAGAGCGGGCGAAACGCTGGTTGGCGAGCATTAGACCCTCCCCGGCCGCGTCCTATGGACGGGCAGAGGAAATCAGGACACTTTGCAGCACGTCGAACTCCTCGAGGGTTTGACCGGAGCCCATAACCACCGAATGGAGGGGACGGTCGACAGTGATAATCGGCATTCCCGTCTCGTGAGCGAGCCGAACATCGGTTCCTCGCAACAGCGCCCCGCCGCCTGTGATCACGATGCCCTGAACCATGATGTCTGCAGCAAGCTCGGGTGGGGTCTTGTCGAGTGTGAACTTGACCGCATCGACCACTGCCTGCATCGGCTCCTCGATCGCCTCCCGAATCTCCTGCGACGACACAACGACGGTTTTGGGCAAGCCAGAAATGAGATCGCGGCCTCTCACCTCGGCGGACGGCTCGTCACGGTAGGGGTAGGCCGAACCGATGGCCATCTTGATCTGCTCGGCCGTGCGTTCGCCGAGCATCAGGTTGTATTCCTTCTTCACCCACTGAATGATGGCCTCGTCGAGCTCATCGCCCGCAACGCGGATGCTCTTGGAGACCACAATCCCGCCGAGGGAAATGACCGCGACTTCGGTGGTGCCACCACCGATGTCTACGACCATGGAACCGGCCGGCTCGTGGACGGGAAGCCCGACGCCGATGGCCGCCGCCATGGGCTCCTCAATCGTGTAGGCCCGCCTGGCTCCGGCGTGATAGGCAGCCTCCTCCACGGCTCGCCGTTCCACGCCGGTGATCCCGGACGGCACACAGATGACGATGCGGGGCCGGGCCCAGCGGCGCCGGTGGACCTTTTGGATGAAGTAGCGGAGCATCTTCTCGGTGATGTCGAAGTCGGCGATGACGCCGTTTCGCAAGGGGCGGATGGCCTGGATGTACGAAGGCGTGCGGCCGATCATGCGTTTGGCTTCCATACCGACTGCCAGCGCCCGGTTGGTCTGAGTGTTTATGGCTACCACCGAGGGTTCGTTGAGAACGATGCCCTGGCCGCGCACATACACAAGGGTGTTGGCAGTGCCCAAATCAATGGCCATGTCCCGGCCGGCGAGCGAAAACAGCGAGTCAGCCACGGTTCCCTTACGTGTCAGCGAAGGGTCAGTCTAACGGAGGGGCGTTTTTCGCGCTATATGGTTTTCGCGGTCTCTTGCGTTCGCCGAAGTTGCGTGCCGGTTCACCGCACCGATCCCGACATGCCTCAGAGCTCGATCCGATAGCGGACCGCCGGAATGGGCACGCCCATGCACTCATCCTTCTCGGAGCCGTCAGCACCCCAGCCGAGATGCTCGTAAAACTCGCGGGCAGGCTGGTTGTCGGTCATCACCCACAGCGCCCCGGCGACGAACCTGGCCGACTGCAGCTGCACGTGGATCTCCGACATGAGGCGCGACCCCCACCCCCGGCCGGAATAGCCCGGGTCGAGGTATAGGGCATAGATCTCAGCGGATTCCTTGCCGGCTATGTCCTTATCCCCGGCAGGTCCGGCATGCACGAAACCCACTATCTCGCCCTCTTCTTCGGCAACCAGAATCAGGCGGCGCTCACTGTGGCTCGACAACCAATCCTCCCATTGGGCCGACCTCTGCTCGAGCTCGCCATCGAGACCCGAGAGGTAGTCGTCGGGAAGCAGGCCCTCATAGGCCGCCTGCCACGCCGCGATGTGTATCTGGGCGATCCGGGGACCGTCGGTGGCTTCGGCCTGGCGGATCACTCCTCTCCTCGCTGTCTGTGGAAAAAGATGTCCAATTCCCGCGCGGCGCTATCCGGGGAGTCGGAGCCGTGAACAATGTTTTCGGTGATCACTAAGCCGTAATCGCCGCGAATGGTTCCCGGGGGGGCTTCGATGGGATTGGTGGGCCCCATTAAGCCACGGGCCACCGTCACGGCCGACTCACCGGACCACCACATTGCCACCACCGGCCCACTGGTGATGAACTCCACCAGCTCACCAAAGAAGGGCTTGTCAACATGCTCGCCGTAGTGGGTGTGGGCAGTTTCCTCAGAGATCACGAGTCGACGGATGTGCTCCAGCTTCAGGCCCTTGCGCTCGAGCCGGCCCACGACTTCCCCAACCAGCCCCCGGCGGACCCCGTCGGGCTTGACCATCACAAACGTGTCCTCAAGCGCCATACATCAGCTCCTCTTCGTTACTCCCAGCAGGCTACGTGCCTCCCCGACCACATACATGGATCCCGTGACCAGAACCGCTCCGTCGGCACCGGCGGCCTCCGTAGCCGCCGCCAGGCCCTCCGCGATAGAGCCCGCCACATGGATCTGACCCGGCTCGAGCACCGAAGCGGCAGCCTCGGCGATCGCCTCGGGACTTATGGCTCGCTCGCTGGAGGCGGAAACGGCAAAGAGCTCGCCGACGACCCCATCGAGAGCACCGATCATCCCCTCGAGGTTCTTGTCGCTCAAGGCGCCGAAGACCACCTTCCACAGGAAGGGCGGAAATTCCTCGTCGAGTGCAGCGGCGCCGGCGTCGATCGATTCAGGCGTGTGAGCGCCGTCGAGAACCACCACGGGGGCGCGACTCACCACCTCCAGCCTCCCCGGGATCTCGAGGGCGCCCAGGCCGCTACGGACGGATTCCAGATCCAGTGCTCTCCCGAAGAACTCCTCGGTGGCTGCCACGGCGATGGCGACATTCTGGAGCTGGTGGCGCCCGTGCAATGGAACTTGGAAGTTCTCGTACGTGTCATAGATTCCGTCGACGCTGACCAGCCACCCTCCGACGGAACGGGTCTCGTCGGCAACTTGAAATTCTCGTCCAAAGGCCAGGTGGGGGCTGGCAAACTCACCCGCCCGGGCGGCGGCGACTGCGGCGGCCTCCGGCGGCAGCGGGCCGGTCACCAGAGAGCCGGGCGACTTGAGAATTGCCGCCTTTTCTCCAGCAATGGCTTCGAGCGTTTCTCCCAAATACCCGGTGTGCTCGAGGGCGATCGAGGTAATGACCGCCACAGCTGAGTCGACAACGTTGGTGGCATCCAAGCGACCTCCCAGGCCCACCTCTACGACGGCGAGATCAACCGCCCGTTCTGCGAACCATGCGAACGCGGCAGCGGTGACGAACTCGAAATAGGTGAGACGACCCTCGGCCGGACCTTCTTCAAAGAAAGCGTCGAAGGCGGCGGCGTCGGCGATGGCCCGGGCGAATTCCTCGCGGGAAGCGACGTCGTTGTTGTAGGCCAGGCGCTCCTCAACGGCCTCCAGATGGGGACTGGTGTAGGTGCCCACCGACAAGCCATGGGCAGCGGCGATGGCAGTGATCATCCTCGCGACTGAAGTCTTACCCTTGCTTCCCGTGACATGGATCACCGGATAGCTCCTGTGCGGGTTGCCCATGGCTTCGAGAACGCCCTCTATCCGTTCCAGGCCCGGCCGAACGCCTCTGCCGGCGTGTTGATCTAGATAGGCGACAGCTTCGTCGTAGGTCACTTGCCACCGAGCGCATCGAGTTGCGGCTGGAGCTTTTCTACTGTGGCCCGGGCCTCGGCCGCCTTCGCCTCTTCCTTGGCGACGACGTCCGGCGGAGCTTTGTCGTGGAAATCGGAGTTGGCGAGCTTCTTCTCGGCTTGCGCCAGGTCGGCCCGGGTGGCGGCCAGGGCTTTTTGGATCCGCGCCCGCTCGGCGCCGATGTCGACGACGCCTTCGAGCAAGAGGAACCCCTGGACGGGCCCGGCGACCACTCTCGTAGATCCATCATCCTCAGGGGCATTGCCGGTAGTTGCCGTCACGGCGACCAACGATTGCAGCTGCCCGTCCCACCATTGCTTGGCAACGCCTTCCGGATCGACCAGGGTCATTTCCAGAGGCCGGCGGGGTGACAGCTGGTGGGACGAACGGAACTGGCGGACACTGCTCACTAGATCCTGAAACACCGACATCGATGGAGACCCGGCAACGGCCGGCACCTCGGGCCACTCGGCTCCGGCCAGCAAGCCTTCCCCCACCAACTCCGACCACAACTCCTCCGTGAGAAACGGTATGGCGGGATGGAAGAGCTTGAGGAGGTCGCGCAGCACAACTCCGAGAGTTTGCCTTGTCTGATCGGCACCGGCCGGGTCGGCCAGGGCCGCCTTGGACAGCTCGATATACCAGTCGAAGACCTCCGACCAGGCGAAGTTGTACAAGAGGCCGTAGGCGTCGCTGAATCGATACTCATCGAGCAGCTCATCGAACCGGCCTTGCACCTCACCGAGCCGGGACAATATCCACGCCGCCTCCGGACCCGGCTCCTCCGGATAGCCACCACTGGCCGGGACGCTGTGGCTCTCCAGATGGCCAAGCACGAAGCGGGTCGCATTCCAAATCTTGTTCCCGAACTTGCGAGTGCCTTCCACCCACTCGAGGTCAAACGGGACGTCCTGGCCGGGGGCTGCCGCCTGGATGACGGCCAGCCGCAAGGGATCGGCACCGTGTGACTCGATGATGTCGAGCGGATCGATGGCGTTGCCGAGCGATTTGGACATCTTGCGCCCGTCGCCGGCACGCACCAGCCCATGGATGACGACGTCGAAGAACGGGACGTCATCCATGAACTCGAGGCCCATCTTCATCATCCGGGCCACCCAAAAGTAGATGATGTCGAATCCTGTGACCATCACGGTGTTCGGGAAGAACGTCGCCAAATCCTCGGTCTCGTCCGGCCAACCCAGGGTGCTGAACGGCCACAGCGCAGATGAGAACCAGGTATCGAGCACATCCTCGTCCTGCCGGATGTTGTGCCCTTTACACGACGAGCATTGCGTGGGCACGTCGCGGGCGACTGTCACCTCGCCGCAGTCATCGCAATACCAGGCCGGAATCCGGTGCCCCCACCAGATTTGCCGGCTGATGCACCAGTCGCGCAGATTCTCCATCCATTGGAAGTAGCTGTTCTCCCAACGGGTCGGAATGAACCGCGTGCGCCCGTCCTTCACGGCCGCAATCGCGGGCGTTACCAGCGGGCCAACCTTGACGAACCATTGCAGCGACAGGTAGGGCTCGACCACCGTGTGGCAGCGATAGCAGTGGCCAACCGAGTGCTGTCGCTCCTCGATGTGATCGATGAACCCTTCTTGGCTCAACGCTTGCTTGACAGCCTCCCGGGCCTCGAGGCGATCAAGGCCGGCAAAGCGCCCGCCGTTGTCGTTGACTGTGGCCTCGATGGTGAAAATGTTGACCGTTTCCAGACCGGCTCGCCGCCCGATCTCAAAGTCGTTGGCGTCGTGCGCCGGAGTGACTTTCACTGCACCGGTGCCGAAATCCGGGTCCACCGTCGTATCGGCCACAACGGGGATCTCACGCTCCATCAAGGGAAGAAGCACCGTCTTCCCGACAGCGTCCCGGTACCGGTCATCATCCGGATGTACCGCGACCCCGGTATCGCCCAACATGGTCTCAGCCCTCGTGGTGGCAACCGTGACGTGGCCGGAGCCGTCGGTGAACGGATAGTTGATGTAGACCAGCTCACCATCGGTGTCTTCGTACTCGACCTCAATGTCGGACAACGCGGTGTGATCTTGGGGGCACCAGTTGATGATGCGGTTACCGCGGTAGATGAGTCCTTTCTCGTAGAGGCGTACAAAGACTTCCTTCACGGCACGGGCGGAGTGTTCGTCCATGGTGAAGCGCTCCCGTCCCCAGTCGACCGAGGTGCCAAGCTTGCGCATCTGTTGGCTTATGGTGTTGCCCGACCGGGCCTTCCACTGCCACACCTTCTCAATAAACGCCTCCCGCCCCAGATCGTGACGGTCGAGTCCTTCGTCCTCCAATTGGCGCTCAACGACATTCTGGGTCGCGATTCCGGCATGGTCGGTCCCGGGGAGCCAGAGGGTGCGGTATCCCTGCATCCGCTTGCGGCGCACGATTACGTCGGGGATGGTGTGGTCGAGCGCATGGCCCATGTGCAGCACACCGGTGACGTTGGGCGGCGGTAGAACGATGCAGAAGGGCTCGCCGTCCGGGTTGTGCTCTGGAGCGAAGACGCCGGAGCTCTCCCAAATCTCGTACCACTTGGCCTCAACCGCGGCCGGGTCGTAAGTCGGGTTCATTCTGTGATGATAGAGAGCGGCGACCGCCGGCTCTCAGCTTCGCGATCCGAACGCGAAACACTCCCCGGTGTTTCGGGGAGTGTTTCTGTCGCCCGCTTCAGAGTCGAGGTCGTTCCCGCACCCAAACCTTGTACTAACAATCTACGACCACTTAGAGTAGGCGTCTGGTGAAAAGGGGCTACCGTAGAGGTGCGCTGAGTGACTAGTCAGCAGGAAGCAGGAGGCAGGAAGCAGGCTCTTGCTTATTGCCGACTGCCGACTGCTTAAAGCTGACTGCCGTTTTACGCGCTGCGTTCGCGAGGCTCGCCGGGGGTGTCGTCTTCGAGATCCTTCACCGGGACCAGCGTGGGGTTGACCCGCTCGGCCACGACATCGCCGTCGATGAGCACCCGGCCGATATCGTCGCGCGAAGGCAGGTCGTACATGGTGTTGAGGAGCACTTCCTCCATGATGGCCCGCAAACCCCTGGCTCCGGTTCCCCGCAACAAAGCCTGGTCGGCGATGGCTTCCAGTGCTTCGTCGTTGAAGACGAGCTCCGCTCCGTCCATCTCAAAGAACTTGGCGTACTGGCGCACCAGGGCATTCTTGGGCTTTTTGAGAATGCTGATGAGCGAGTCGCGATCGAGATCGTCGACAGTGGCCACTACCGGCAGGCGACCGACGAACTCGGGGATTAGCCCGAATTTCATCAGGTCTTCGGGAAGCACCTGAGCGAATATGTCGTCAGTGCGAGCCTCGTCGCGGCTCCGAATTTCGGCGGCGAAACCGATCCCCTGTTTGCCAACTCGACTCTCGATTACCTGCTCGAGCCCGGCGAAAGCACCACCGCATATGAAAAGCATGTTGGAGGTGTCGATCTGAATGAACTCCTGATGGGGATGTTTGCGGCCACCCTGGGGCGGCACCGACGCCACGGTCCCCTCGATGATCTTGAGCAGAGCTTGTTGCACCCCTTCTCCGGAAACGTCCCGGGTGATCGACGGGTTCTCAGCTTTGCGAGCCACTTTGTCGATTTCGTCTATGTAGATGATCCCGGTCTCAGCCCGACTGACGTCGAAATCGGCGGCCTGGAGGACCTTGAGAAGGATGTTCTCCACGTCCTCGCCGACGTACCCCGCCTCGGTGAGGGCGGTGGCATCGGCGATAGCGAACGGAACGTCGAGAAGGCGGGCCAGAGTCTGACCCAGCAGGGTCTTGCCGCAGCCGGTTGGCCCGATCATGAGAATGTTGGACTTTTGGAGCTCGACGCCATCGGTCTCGGTCAGGCCGGCATTGACCCGCTTGTAGTGGTTGTAAACGGCGACCGAGAGAACCTTCTTGGCCTGGTCTTGACCGATGACATAGTCATCGAGGAACTCGAAGATCTGCTTGGGCTTGGGCAGCTCGGCCGGAGCCACTTCTTCGCTCGTGCCCAGCTCTTCCTCGATGATCTCGTTACACAGATCGATGCACTCATCGCAGATGTAGACCCCGGGGCCGGCGATCAACTTCTTGACCTGCTTCTGGGACTTACCGCAAAAACTGCACTTGAGCAGCTCGGATCCGTCGCTGAATTTTGCCACTAGTGCTCCTTCATACAACGTCGGCGATGTTCAGGGCGAGTCAGGGGCGTCGCCGGCAAGGACGCAGGACGAAGGCGCACCGGGTGTGCGTTAAGGACGAGGACACAGCCGGCGGCGGTCCTGGCCGTCCTGAACGCGGTAGATGTTGTGTGATGGAACACTATCTATCCCCCGACGGCAGCAAGCCGCCTCGGCATCAGAACTTCGTCAATCACGCCGTATTCCTTAGCCTCGTCGGACGTCATCCAGAAGTCGCGTTCAGTGTCGTCCTCGATACGTTTCAGCGACTGGCCGGTGTGGTCGACGAGCACTTGATTCAGTTCAACGCGAAGGCGGACGATTTCCTTGGCCTGGATCTCGATGTCGGTGACCTGTCCTTCAACACCCCCGTGTGGCTGGTGAAGCATGATGCGGGAGTGGGGCAAAGCGAAGCGCTTTCCGGGGGCACCGGCCGCCATGAGAACTGCCGACGCTGAAGCCGCCTGGCCCATGCAGAAGGTGGATACGTCGGGCTTGATGTGCTGAATGGTGTCGTAGATCGCAAAGAAGGACGAGATGACGCCACCCGGCGAGTTGATGTAAAGAGCAATGTCCTTGTCGGGATCTTCACTCTCGAGATGAAGAAGCTGGGCCATGACCAGGTTGGACACGGTGTCATCGATGGGGGACCCGAGGAAGACGATGCGCTCTTTGAGCAGTCGACTGTAGATGTCGAA
>CAXMOO010000192.1:0-11068 GCA_964195005.1 uncultured Gammaproteobacteria bacterium | reverse complement strand
CTCGATAGCCTTCGACCCAACCGGAAGCAACCAGAAGCTGCTCGAGAGGAGTGTCATCCACGGGGATCAGAACCTGCTCGATTCCGTATCTGGCAAAGACCTCCATCCAGACATCGTCGCCGTTGAAAGCCTTGATGAATTCTTCGAAGCGCTCCCTCCCATAGAGCTCAGCTCGATCGTCTGTGTAAACGAGATGTTTAGGCCACGTTTGATAGATGAGGTACCCCCCTACCTCATCACCATGAAAAACAGGACCCGGGCCTAGATTCTCCACCGCTACCACCGGAAAATTCGAGTCGCTCGGCTCCGTCTCGATCCGCCCCAGGCCAATCACAAGCGAACCGACCACCAGTAACAATGCCAGGCCCCCATTAAGGGCATAGGCTTCGGATTTACGAGGAGAACGCCACTCGGGCAGCGCCAGCGCTGCCCACGGAGCGAGCACAATCGTCGCCGGGAACAAAGCCCGGTTGCTGGTGAGACCGAAGATCAGGAATGGAGCCACCACAATGAGGTCACGGGGCCTGATCTTGCCCAGGGAGGCGGCAATTACCACACCGACTACCAGCAACGCGTAGGGGGCGATCCCCAGGTCGGTCAGCCGCGGCGGCCCCCACTCCTGGATCAGGTCGAGAGCAGAGCGGTTCTGGAAGAAGCGGAGCAGCACCACCCAGAGAGCCAGGCCGTGAGCCGTCACCGAAACCGCGACCAGTGACAAGCCGAGGCTGCCCCAGAGGGGTCGGCTCCGCTGCCTGACTGCCTCCAGGACGATCAATCCCAGCCCGATCACAAATGACCCGTGGACTCCGGCCCACACCCATAGCAACAGCGGAATCGCCCAGCGCAGCCGACGGTCCCCAAGAAGTAGTACCAGACCGGCCAGGAACACATACGAGAGCAGCACCGGCCGCGGCACCAGGTTACGCAACGACAGCCAGGTGACGAAGAAGATCACAAAAGCAGTGTTCATGGGGCGGGGGACGCTGCGATAAACGGCAGCCGCGACCATCAGCAGGGTGGCTCCCATCACTACGGCCAACATCGGCCACACCCACACCAGGTCTCCGGTCCAGCGCTCGAGGACCCCATACATGAGATCCGCGATCCATGATTGCGTGCGCCACTCCTCCCCTCCAGCGCTAAACGAAAACGGATCTACTCGAATCACGGTTCCGATGTCTATCTGGTGGGTCCCGGCCCGGACATGCCACAAGAAGGAGCTGTCGCGTATGGCTCGCGACCCGGCGACAACCATGCCGAGAATGGGGACCAACACAAACAGGTGGTGGACGGAGACACGGCGCTGCACAGCGCTCGGCCTCAAAAAATGACGGTGTCGGAGATGCGAAGCCCGGCCGGCCCGAGCAGGATTGTCAAGAAGGCGAAGATGAGCAACATGAGCGGGCCCACCAGCTTTACCGGTGCCGCGTACGCCTTCTCCTGAGCCCGCTGGCGGCGCTTGATTCGCATCTCATCCGCCTGAACCCGCAATACCCGAGAAATCGAGACCCCATAGGTATCGGCTTGCATCATCGCCAAGAGGAACACTCGCAGCTCCTCAACATCCGTCCGGTCCCGCAGGTTCCGCATCGCGTCCTTCCGGGCGACACCAACCCGGGTTTCGGTCATCATCCGCTGGAACTCGTCGGAAAGCGGTCCGGGAATGGTCTTTACCACCCTGGCCAGCGCCTGGTCGAAACCGAGCCCGGCCTCAACACTGATGACGAGAAGATCCAGAATGTCGGGGAGCTGCCGCAGCATGGCGTCGCTCCGCTCGGCGATCTTGCGATTGAGAAAGGCATCAGGCCCAAGGAAGCCGGCACCGAGAAGCAATACGAACGTGAGGATCTTCTGCGAGCCCGGAAGATTCCCCTGAATGAAGAACCAGAGAAGCACCGAACTAACCGCAGCAAAAACTTTGAGCACCGCCCATGAGTTGGCATCCAGGTTCCCGGGATTGCCGGCGAACATCAGCCGCTTTTCGGTGCGATTGATCCATCCAACCGGAGTCAGGCGCGCCGCAATCCTGCCGAGCCGCTCCAAGGCCGGAGCCAGGGCCCGGTCGGCGAAAGGTCGCTTCAACTCGCGCTCCCGGAGTGCCTCTTCCTGGCTGGCGACCCTGCTGCCGTACCTGGCAAGCCGGTCACGAGTCAAATCGCGGGCTCGGGTGATCCCGTTGCCGACGTAGTAGGCGGCCGCGGCTATCGCCAGGAACGATGAGAACACGGGGATTGCTAAATCACTCATTAGATCTTGATATCCACAATCTTGCGTAGCCAGGCGAAGGCGGCAACCATGCAGCTCAGCGCGATCCCAATCATGATCCACCCGACCTTGCGTTCGACGAGCGGCGCCAGGTAATCGCGATTGCTTGTGAACAGGAAGAGGAATATGAACACCGGCAATCCTCCGAGGACTATGGCTGATATGCGCCCCTCGGCACTCAGAGCCCTTACCTCCCGCCGCAAGCGGTTGCGCTGCATCATTGTTTCGGAAACGATGTCGAGCACCTCAGCCAGGTTGCCTCCAACCTCACGCTGAATATCAGTGGCCATGACGACCCAACCGAAGTCCTCTGAGTCCATGCGGTCCGCTATCGCCCTGATAGCTGCTCCGATGGGGCGTCCCAGCCTGACCTCGGCCACGGCCCGCTGATATTCCCTGGCAGTTGGCTCTGAGGCCTCGCTCGCCACTGCCTCCAGTGCCTGCAGGAACGACTGCCCGGACCGTAACGAGGTGGCGATCAGGCCGAGCGTGTCTGGCATTTGATTGACGAACCGGTTGCGCTCCCGCGCGGCGATAAACCTGAGGAGCCCGGCGATTCCCACAACCAGAGCCAAAAAGACCACGAGACCGGCGACGAGGCTCCCGTAAAACAGTGCCGCCCCAAACGAAGCGGCCGCGGCGAGACCGAGGGCGCCGGCAACAACCTCACCAGGTCGCCACAGGATGTTGGCCTGCTCGAGAACGTTTGCGATCGGACGAAGCATCCCTTGCTTCTCGACCACGTCTTCTGCCTGGGAGACGAAACGGCTGAGTAAGGGAACTCGCCGCCAAAAATTCGGCTCGTCACCAGCGGTGACCGGTTCTGACCCTGCCCGACGGAAACGGCGGGTCTGCGAGAGTGCACCCAGACGAGCCGTCACGACGTCGGTGCTGCGGCCCAACCCGACAACCAATACAAAGGCGGCTACCGCGAGGGCCAACGTCCACATGGCGATGGTCTGGAAAGTGCTCGACGAAAGTCCCGACTCCCCCGCCGCCGCCGGGGCCTCCACGGTGTATGTGGGGGGAAGCGTGGTCGCAGCCGACGAAGGGATGATGAAGCCGGGGACGCTGACAACCTGGGAATCGGACACGCCGGCGTACTGCACCTCAAACTCAACATCGCGGGGAGCTTCTTCCCTTGCCGTGAAAGCGACCACAAGTCGGTCGTCGAGAGAGCGTTGAATGTCCGCGTAGAGAGTCGCTAACTGAGCCGGGTCGGGTGTTGCCAGAAATACGCCGGAACCGGTCAACTGTTGAAGGGTCTCTGAATCGAAATCAGTGCCTTCGAGGCCGACGGCAAAGACCGAGACTTCCTCCCGGTTCAAGGCCGCAACAGCCTCCACCACGCTGATCTCGCTCGCCGAGTCTCCGCCGTCCGACAGCAGGATGAGATTGCGCTCCAGCGTCGTCAGGTCGCCAACGCGAGCAAAGAGGTCGGCGCTGTCGGCCATGGCGTCAAACAGCCGGCTGCCAGATCCCGTCGCCTCCAGCTGACTGACCGCCAATTTCAAGGCGGTCGGATTGTTCGTGAACGCGGTGAAAATGTCGACCTCGTCTCCGAATCCAACGACGGCCACCAGATCCTGAGGACGCATGTTGTCAATGAAATCGATGGCAGCTGCCTTCGCCGCTTCGATCGGCTCACCCACCATGCTGACGCCCGTGTCAATTGCCAGAACAATCCCCACCTGCACCGGTGTTTGCGAGATCGGTGTGGTCGTTCCGCTCTGAATCGGCTCTCCAGCTTCGAGAACCGTCAGCTGAGTTGGGTCGAGGTTTTCAATGTTGCGAAGCTCCACAACCAGAGTCATCTCCGGGTAACGAGATATACCTATCTCCGTAATGCGAACTTCCACCGGTTGGGTGGTTTCCTCCTGTGCCAGCGCAGGCAAGACTCCGATGAGCAGCACTGCGATCAAGCCCAGGATCAGAGCCGCGGAGAGTCGAGACCGGTTCATCCGACGTCGAACGTGTCGGCCTGACGGGCGAAGCCCTCGGGGGCAAACATGTCGGCGTCCAACGCAATACCGAGATCCTCGAGCTTCTTGCTGAAATTGGGGCGCAAGCCGGTCGACTTGAGGTGGCCCATGTAGCGGCCGTTCTCGTCGACTCCCATGCCGTAGTCGAACAGGAACACATCCTGAGTCGTCACCACTTCGCCTTCCATACCGAGCACTTCGGTGATGTGAGTTATCCGCCGCGTCCCGTCCCGAAGGCGGTGCAGGTGAACAATCATGTCCACGGCGCCTGCCACTTGTTCACGAATGGCCCGAACCGGCATCTCAAAGCCGGCCATCAGAACCATGGTCTCGATCCTGGCAAGGGTGTCACGGGGAGAGTTGGAGTGGATGGTGGTTAGCGAACCGTCGTGGCCGGTGTTCATGGCCTGCAACATGTCCAGCGCTTCACCACCGCGGGCCTCACCAACTACGATGCGATCGGGCCGCATTCGCAGTGTGTTGCGGACCAGGTCACGAATCGTGACCTCGCCGCGGCCTTCAAGGTTTGCCGGCCGCGCCTCGAGAGTGAGGACGTGCTCCTGGCTCAACTGGAGCTCTGCCGAGTCCTCGATCGTCACGATTCGCTCTTCAGCAGGGATATAGCTGGACAGCACGTTGAGCATGGTGGTCTTTCCCGACCCCGTGGCGCCCGAAACAACGACGTTGAGCTTTCCCACCGTGCATTTGCGGAGGAAATCGGCCGAAACCTCCGAAAGAGATCCGTTGCTAACGAGATCCGCTTGCGTGAGCGGATCAACCGAAAACTTTCGGATGGTCAAGAACGGCCCACCAATAGCCAACGGATGGATAATGGCGTTAACCCGCGATCCGTCGGGAAGGCGGGCGTCCACCATCGGTGTCGACTCGTCAATCCTTCGGCCGACCTGACTGACGATCTTCTCGATAATCCGCAAAAGGTGGGTGGTGTCCACAAACCGGGCAGGCGTCTTTTCGATCCTGCCGTCTCGTTCGACGAATACGGCGAATGGGCCGTTGGCCATTACCTCAGTGACGGTTTCGTCTGCCAGCAAGGGGTCGATGGGCCCGTAGCCGAGAACGTCGTCGGCGATCTCTCGTAGCAGAGCCTCGCGATCCGACCGGCTCAGCGGGACGTTCTCTTCAGTCTCGAGCGCCCAGTCAAGCATTTCCATGACTCGAACCTTCAGTTCGGCATCACTCATCTGTCGGTCGTAGAGCGAAGGGCCCAGGCCCTCGACAACTTTGAAATGCAGCCGACGCCGAAGCTCCTGGACACTGTCGTCCTCTTCACTGACGTCGTCCTGCCCGATCTCAGTGGCCTTAGCAGCTGCTACCCGCTCCGAAAGTGAACTCATCTCACACCATCCTTAACAATCATCGGCCAAAGCGCTTCGGTTTCGCATCGTCTTGGCCGTGACGGCCTTCCACCACCAGGCGGGCGACATCCTCGAAAGCTTTGGCCAGTCTCGATCTTGGGTGGGACTCGACAATCGGAACTCCCTCGTTGACTGAAGCCGGGAGCAGACCGTCGGAAGGCACTGAGGCCGATATTGGAAGGCGGAGCGAACGCTCAATCTCATCAACGTCAAGACGAGCCCTTGAGTTAGACCGGTTCAGCACGAGCTTTATCTTGTTGGCCGGGTAGTTGAGAACCCGCAGTGTCTCCAGCGCCAGCTTGGCGTTCTTCACGCTTGGTAGATCCATATCAACGACGAAGAGCACCACATCGGATTTGTCGAGAATGGCCAATAGGCGCTCGTCGAGACTGGGGGCGGTGTCGACCACTACGTAATCAAAGGAGTCACTCAGCATCTCGAGTATTCGGGTATATGCCAGCGACGAGACCTCGTCGGCAAAGGCGGGCTCGAGAGGGGCGGCCAGGACACGGAGCCCTGAGGTGTGCGAGGCGAGGACCGAATCCAGGAACTGTGCGTCGAGGCGGTCACCCTCTTTGGCGGCGTTGACAACTGTGTGCTTGGGGTCGACCTGAAGCACGAGCGCGACATCGCCAAACTGGAGGTCGGCATCGGCAATGACCACTCGTTGAGGATCACCCCACCGCGCCAGCAACATTGCCACATTAGAGGCGAACACGGTCTTTCCGCTCCCCCCTTTGGCCGCCATCACGGTGATGATTTTGCCTTCGCGCGGGGGCGGGCTCGGCTCCTCCTGAGGCGCCTCCCGGCGTCGATTCTGGGTGCGCTCAGCTTCCATCAGAGCATCAGTAACGGCAGAAATTGTCAACGGCGCTTCGAGGACATCACTGATACCAGAGCGAATGGCGGCTCTCAACACTGAGCCCTCGACGTTGGCCGGAGCGACCAGGATCACGATCAGTCCCGGTTCGCTGTCGAGTAGGGCGGCGGCTTCCTCCAGTCCCTCAGCCGTGGCGAAGGAAGGACCGACGAACACAACGTCGGTTGCGCCGGCGGCAACGGCTCGCGCCACATCCTCCATTGAGTCGGCGGTATCTATGCGGCCTTCGAAGATTGCCTTGGTCTGAAGCCTCTCGTCTTCGTCGGTGTCGACAAAGACAATGCCTTCAGCGTCGAAGTCTTGCTCACTGCTCAAACAAGTTCTCCCGGTTGATCCCACCCGTGGTAGTGGTTATGAAGTCTTCCGGCACCAGCGTGAGCCAGATGTTGCCCCGTTCGAAGGCGAACACGAGGCGCTCAGCCTCGTCAGCGGTCACCTCGAGAGTGATGATTCCGAATTGGGTGCCTTCTCCGGACTCGGTGACCGTGCCGTCCTCATCAACGACGGTCTGAACGCGCCCCACGGCGTTGTCGAAGGTCGGGTCACCTGTGCGAGCTTGCGAGCCAACCGCCAGGACCGGCAGGCCCTGCAGGAGGAAACGGCTCGCCTCTTCTACACTCGCCTCGGAAAGCAGGTCGAGGAGCTCACGAATCGATTCCTCTGTGACTTCGCCTTCTCCGAGGGTGTCGAACTCCACCCGTGGAGCCTGGATCGTCACGATCAGATTGATGCGATCGTTCGGCCGGATAAAGCCGCCCACCGCTCGGGTGGAATCGACCTGAATCGATATCGCCTGCTTCCCGGGACTTATGATCTCCGCCAGTTTTGTGACCACCGGGGCGAGAAGTGCATCCTCCCACTGGTCTGAAGTAAGAATCTGGTTGGCGCTGATCGGGCCGACGGCGAAGCGGTCTCGCAAGCGAACTGTCATGTCTTCGACGGTGGAGAAGGCGACCGTCGAAGACGGGCTCGGGCCCGGCAAGAAGTCGAACGACTCGTTACTTACGGTGAACAACTCATCATCGATCACCGTATTTCCCGGTGTGCGGGCCGGGATGTCCTCGGTCGCCCGGACAACGGGAACCAATTCGAAGGCGGCGCGGGCGTCATCATCCACGCCGTCGAGATATTGCCAGATCGAGAACGCCGCGACTCCAGCCAAAACCAGGGCGACTACTAGGACGACGGTGCGCTTAACCATTCAACACTCCTTGGACACTGGCCGAGGGTCGGCCGATGTGCTCCTGATCTGTATCGGAAGCTGCGGCCAGACGCTTGAGAGTTGGTTAGGTCCCCTCGGAATATTTTCAAGCCTCAGCAACTCCAACCGTTAGTAAGGCTTTCGCGTTCTCGTGCAGACCTAGATTTAGCCGGATTTTCGCGCTTTGTCGAGGACCTTTCGTTATTTACGGCCTATGCCACGTTCCTTGAGCTCTTGCAGAATGGCTTCGAGGGACTCGTCGGCCTTGAAATGGGCACCCTCAGTGGCGATTTCCTCTCGCTCGAATTCGGGCTCCGGCCGCTCCTTGCGCGGAGGCTGGGGCTGCGTGCGTTCAACATACTCGGGCATCGCCTGCTTGATCGAAAGGCTGATCCGGCGGCGGTCATCGTCAATCTCAGTTATGCGGACATTGATTGCCTGACCCACCGTCAATTCCAACTCAGGGCTTTCGACGTGATGCATGGCGATCTCAGATACATGGACGAGGCCTTCAACTCCGTCGGTCACCGAAACGAAGGCTCCGAATGGCACCGTCTTGGTCACTTTGCCTTCAACAACCCCGCCCACTTCGTGGGCGGCAGAAAACGCCTCCCAGGGATCCTCGCGGGTTTGGCGTATCGACAGTGAAATTCGTTCCCGATCCCGGTCTACTTCAAGGACCTTGACCTTGACTTCCTGCCCTACCGTTACGGCTTCGCTGGGATGGCTGACGTGCTGCCAACTCAGCTCCGACACATGCACCAGGCCGTCCATTCCGCCGAGATCAACAAAGGCGCCGAAGTTCACGACCGACGAGATCACTCCGTCCCGAATCTGCCCCTCTTCGAGATCGTCGAGGAACGCGTGCCGCTGCTCGGCCTGCTCCTCCTCGAGGAACGCTCGCCGTGACAGAACGACATTGTTTCGGTTCTTATCGAGCTCGAGGACTTTGGCTTCTATCTCCTCCCCGACATATGGCTGGAGGTCGCGGACCCTGCGCAGCTCCACAAGCGAAGCGGGCAGGAACCCTCGCAAGCCGATGTCAACGATCAGGCCCCCCTTAACCACCTCAATGACCGGGCCCTTGACCGTGCCCCCTTCCTCCATGACCGTCTCGATGCGACCCCAGGCTCGTTCGTATTGAGCTCGCTTCTTGGAGAGGATCATGCGCCCCTCGTAGTCTTCCATCTCCAGAACCATGGCCTCAATGGTTTCCCCTACGGTTGCCACCTCGGCCGGGTTGATGTTGTTGCGAATGGACAGTTCTTTGGTGGGGATAACGCCTTCGGACTTGAATCCGATGTCGATAAGCACCTCGTCCGGGTCAACTCGTACCACCGTTCCCTCGACCAGGGACCCTTCCCGGAACTCCATCACCGTCCGCTCGAGGGCGCTCTCAAAATCGTCGGCAGACAAATCGTCGGGAAGGTCCTCGAGATTGAGATTCATCTTCACGACGTGAAGCTCGGTACGGGGAGCTTTCCTCGGAGTCTCGTCGTCCTCTTCCGCGGTAGTTGCCTGAGCGTCGACAGGGGCTGCGGCCGCCTCCGGGGTAGCTGCGGCCGGCTCGGGTGCAGCTACGACGGCGTTTTCGGGGGTCCCAGGGGTGGCTTCGGCCGCCTCCGGAGTAGCCTCGGCGCCGTTCTCGGGCGTCTCAGGGGTAGCTTCGGCCGCCTCCGGAGTAGCTTCGGCGGCGTTCTCGGGGGTATCAGGGGTGGTAGGCGCAGCGCCAGCGGCAGCTGGTGCGTCGCCGGCGGTCTCTTCGACCGCTACCACCTCGGTTTTCTCATCAGACAAGGGTTCTCCTGGTAGGAAATCACTCTACGAACGTAAAGCGGCCACAGGGTAGCACACGGTTTGGGCTCAATGAGGCTCAGGCCTTGACGTCGGCCAGACTGGCGCCGACTGCCATATCGACCGTCAGCGGCACCACCAGCCCGGCCACTCCCTCCATCAGGTCCTTTGTCAGCGCGGATGCCACCTCGATCTCCCCCTGTGGACACTCCAGAACCAGCTCGTCGTGGACCTGCAGCACCAGAACCGACTCCAGGCCCTGGGCCTCGATGGCGGCGTCAACCGCAATCATCGCCTTCTTGATGATGTCTGCTGCCGAACCCTGAATCGGGGCGTTGAGGGCCATCCGCTCCCCCATCTGTCTGGTTCGGAAGTTGGATGCGGCCAGCTCAGGGAGGTATCTGCGTCTCCCGAAGATCGTTGTCGTGTACCCGTCGTCATGGGCTTGCTTGACGATCCCCTCCATGAAGGCCTTCACGCCGGGGAACTGCCCGAAATAGGCATCGATCTGGCTCTGGGCCTCCTCCAGGTCGATCTCGAGACGTTGCGCCAGCCCGTAAGCCTCCATGCCATACAAAAGCCCAAAGTTGATCATCTTGGCCCGGCGTCTCATATCGACCGTAACTTCCTCTGGTTTGATCCCGGAAACGCGAGCGGCAGTGGCCGCGTGGATATCAACCCCCCGGCGAAAGGCCTCGATCAAGCCGGCGTCGCCAGTGAGGTGGGCCAATATGCGCAGCTCGATCTGCGAATAGTCGGCCACGACAAACCTGGCGCCCTCGCGAGCCACGAAAGCCCGGCGGATCGTCCGGCCCTCCTCAGACCTGACAGGGATGTTCTGCAGATTGGGCCGTTCAGAAGACAAACGCCCCGTGGATGCCGCCATCTGATTGAAGGAGGCGTGAAGCCGGCCGTCGTCGGCAATAAGCGGCAGCAGGCCGTCGACATATGTCGAACGCAGTTTCTCAAGCTGCCGATACTCGAGAAGTAACTCGACGATCGGGTGCTCCTCGGCCAGCTTTTCCAGGACCCCGGCATCTGTCGACGGCTGACCTTTGGGGGTCTTCTTGAGCACCGGCAACTCGAGGTGCTCGAAGAGGACAACGCGCAACTGGGTGGCAGAGTTGACGTTGAAGGGCTCACCGGCCAGGTCATGGATCTTGCTTTCGAGGGTTGCCAGGCGATCACGCAGGCTCTCACCCAGCTCCTCCAAATAATCCGAATCCACCTGAATTCCAGCCTGCTCCAAACGTGCCAGCACCCGTACCAGCGGGAGCTCGATGTCAACGAACAACTCTGTCGCCCCGCGGACCTCCAACTGCTCTCTGAGCGGTTCGACCAGAAGTCCGATGGCCTGCGCCCGGCGTCCAACAGATTCCAGGTCCGGACCACCCTGGCTTTCGAAATCGAGAGCGACCTGGCCGCCGGTAGCGGATTCCTGCTCGGGCCCCGACTCGAGCTCGAGGTTGAGGACCCGGCCGGCGAGGTTTTCGAGGGAATAGTCGCGCTGTGAAGGGTTCACAACGTAGGCCGCTAGTGCCGAATCGAATCGCAAACCCGCCAAGTCGAT
>CAXMOO010000191.1:0-11090 GCA_964195005.1 uncultured Gammaproteobacteria bacterium | reverse complement strand
GTCCTGATAATGACCTGTCGGCCCCACCCAACCCTTTCCGCGGACGGTGTGACCTAATAAGAGCCTGCCCACAACTGTGTGGCCCATCCCAGTCCTGTCCACCCAACCCGCAACGCACCTTGACATAAGAGATTCATTATCTAGCGGGGTTAGGCCGCTCAATATGTGCCGATATGTGCGGGGCGGGTATGCAAGCTGAGAGGCTTGGGAAATGTTTCGCGAGATTGCTAAAAGGTCTAGACACGGCTCGTCGCGTGGGGGTATAACAGTGTCAGAGCCTGCGAGGCGAGAACGGGCGCTGGGTGTCTTCCCGGCTGAGATTCGACAAGAGGAGTCGGAGACCGTCACTACCAACACCGGATAATGCCGGCGAGGAATTTTCGCTTAGCAGGCTCTACTAATGCCCGACTCCGCTCACTATGTGCGGGTGGCGAACCGCCCGGTAACGTTTTGCCTTATGCGCGACTATGAAACGAATCGCCCATCGAGCATCGAGTCCATCAGCGCAGTAACCCTGACGACTCACGATATGGCCCACTCGGTTGAGTTCTACACATCGCTTGGCTTCCAACTCCTCTCCGGCGGAGGCGACGCTACGTTTTCCAGCTTCACCATCGGGGACGGTTACCTCAACCTGATTACTCGACCGACCGAGCAGCAATGGTCAGGGTGGGGTCGACTTATCTTCCACGTCTCCGATGTTGATGCTCTCTACCACAAGGCGGTCGAGCTGGGACTATCCCCGGAAGCGCCGCCACGCGATGCTGAATGGGGCGAACGGTACTTCCACCTGACCGACCCAAACGGACACGAACTCAGCTTTGCCAGACCCCTAACGCCCCGACAGCAACGCCCGGATTTACCGCTCTATATGTGCCGATATGTGCGGGTGGGATCGGATGTCGAGGGCCGTGGGGCGGGGAGCTGATAGCTGGAAGGGTCAGGCCAGAGTGGTCGCTGCTAAGTAAAAACGAGTATTTGCCGAGAACCTCGCTGAGGATGACGGAGGAGATAGCAATGCGGCAGGTAGTGAGCGCATACCAGGCGGCCAGTCGAATCGAGATGATTGACAACCCGATAGAGCAGGGGCACGAAGTCGAAGCTTCGCTCGACCGATTCCGCGAGCAGTCCTTCTTCGCGGAAGAGTGTCTTGATCTGCTCGCCGCCTTGCGTGAGGACCCTGAAAACCGGGCCATCTTCGGGCGCTCGGGCTACCGGCAGGCATGGCTGGAGGACATCATCCACCAGCGTGAGGTTCTTGAACAAATGAGCGATGTCCTCCTCAGCTGGGAAACGGTAGGGGGAGCTTCAACCGACCCCCTGCAATGTGCATGCATGTAGGAATCGCCAGGTTCTATGGAGTGGTCGTCCGGGCTAGCTGCTGCATTCGACCGGACCCTACGCAGCTGGCATAACCCGCTCTATATGTGCCGTTCTGTGTTCCTGGATGGAGGGACGGTTATCGCCCCTTCCTGGCCCGGATGTCGTGTGTAGCATCCCGCATTCCCCTGGAAGAGAGGTCGAGATGGGTGAGAGTGTTGGGGTTCGCCTTCGTGGCGTGGTTGAGGATGAGGAAGTCAGAGGCATGTGGGCTTGGACCCTGCTGCGCCTCTTGCTCGGCTGGTCTTTCCTGTGGGGGTTTCTCGACAAGATGTTCGGGTTGGGGTTCTCTACTTGCCGTCTTGAGGACGGAGCCATCGATTTTGGGTGTGACGCCGCCATGATGCAGGGCGGGTCACCGACCTATGGGTTCTTGAACTTCGCGACTCAGGGAAGCCACACAGGAGGGTGGGTCGATTGGATGGCACCATCGGCGCCCGATTCGATCAACTACGCCGACGTCTTGTTCATGTTGGCGCTGCTGTTGGGTGGGGTGGCTCTGATGCTTGGGATTGGCACCAGACTCGCGGCGATCGGTGGTGCGATTCTAATGGCTTTCATGTTCGTGGCTGGCGATGTTTGGCCGGAGAACAACCCGATCAACAGCAGCCACATCATTGAGATGGTGGTGTTCCTCGGTATCGCCTACGTCGGTCCCGGCCCGTTCAGTCTCCAGAAGTGGTTCGAAGGCCGCTTCGTCGCCCTGAGATGGATCAGATAGTCGCGATCGCAACAGGCCGAGCACGGGGTCCACTATCGAACACCTCCACCCAGCCAGCCAAATCGCACATAACCGGCAATATCTAGCGGGGTTAGGCCCGTCCCGAAGTACCTCCCCAGCCCCATCACAACCCCACAGCCCACCGGGAAACGGCGGGAAATGGAGGGAACCACCGGGAAGAGAAATCCCTTTCATCGATTGGGTTTTCGGGCTAACGCCGAGGTCAGCGAACTACCTCGAAGCGGTTTAGGAAACCGGTGCTCTATCCCCTGGGTCTCGCGCTGGTGACCACTAGTGAGGCTCCTTTGCCGCTATGAGACCTCCAGCCAATTGGTCCGGATTTGGTCCGCGCGACATCAAGAAACACCAGGTAGAGAAGAGAACGCGAAGGCATCGGAAACCCACTCACTAGCTGGGAAATGGCCAAAACGTCCGTAGGTGCCTTGGCGGTCCTATCAATCTCATAACCCGAAGGTCGCGGGTTCAAATCCCGCCCCCGCTACTAAGAGAAACCTGGGTCTTTGGCCCGGGTTTCTCTGTATTGGCAAGGGATCAGCCGTCCCAGGCAACCCTTGTACCGTGTGAGGTCGTAACCTCTCTGACTTCAGGAGGCGCGGATCGAAAGCCGATCCGCCTCGAAGAAGGAGCGAGACCGTGGATTCACCAGCGATAGAAGCCGAGGGCCTGGTCAGAAACTTCGGACAAGTGAAGGCACTCGACGGGATCGACCTGGCCGTGTCGGAGGGCACTGTATTCGGGCTGCTCGGCCCGAACGGGGCCGGAAAGACAACGGTGATCAGGATCCTTTCGACACTGTTGAAGCCGCACGCAGGACGAGCGACCGTCGGCGGATTCGACGTACTCAGCCAGCCGGCCGAAGTCCGGCGCCGAATCGGGCTCACGGGGCAAAATGCCGCCGTGGATGAGATGCTTTCCGGCGAGGAGAACCTCTACATGATCGGACGGCTGCTGGGTATCTCGTCTCGAGACGCCCGGAGTCGCGCCCGGGAGCTTCTGCGCTACTTCGACCTCCTGGATGCGGCGTCGAAACTGGCGAAGGCCTACTCGGGCGGCATGCGGCGCCGACTGGACCTTGCCGCAAGCCTGGTCGGACGGCCGCCCTTTCTCTATCTGGATGAGCCGACTACCGGGCTCGACCCCCGCAGCCGCCTCGATCTATGGGACCTCATTCGGCAGATGGTGTCCGACGGAACCACGGTACTTCTGACCACCCAGTACCTGGACGAGGCCGACCGCCTCACGGACGAGATCGTCGTAATCGAGCATGGGCATGTCATCGCTGCCGGGACGCCGCTTGACTTGAAGACCCGGGTGGGAGGACAGGTGCTCGAGGCTCGGCCTCTCGACCCCAGGGACGTTCCCGCCACCGAGCAGATACTGGCTCAGTTCGCGGCAGACGACGACGGCACCTATGTCGATGGGCAACTGGTCACCGTAACCATCAACGACCGATCCGCCCTCGGACAGGCGGTGCGCAAGCTCGACGAGGCGGGGATCGCAGTCGACGACCTGTCGTTGCGACGCCCCAGCCTCGACGAGGTGTTTCTGGCAATCACCGGGCACACCACCCAAGAAGGTGAACCCGAAACCGAGGAAGCTGAAGAGAGGAGCAACATATGACCGTCGAGACCGGGGCTCTCCCCCCTCGCGCCAACGTCGTTAGCAACACGCTCACCATCGCCCGGCGCAACTTGCTGCATATCCGGGCCAACCCCGAGCAGCTGTTTGAGATGACAATTCAGCCATTGATGTTCCTAGTGCTTTTTGTCTACGTGTTCGGCGGCGCCATTGCCGGTTCGAGTCGTGTGTACCTGCAATTTGCTCTTCCCGGCATCCTCATCCAGGGGATCGCATTCACACCGTTCACCACAGCGCTCGGCCTGAATTCGGACTTCTCCCGAGGGCTGATCGACCGTTTCCGCTCGCTCCCGATTGCCCGGTCGGCTGTCGTGGGCGGCCGCATCACCGCCGATGCGGTGCCCATCGTGTGGAGCGCCGTCATCATGACCGGGTTCGGCGTGCTGCTGGGCTTCCGTTTTGGCGGTGGATTCACAGGTGCGATCGGGGCATTCATTCTGGTGACAGCATTCGGAGTGACGATGTGCTGGCCGATGGCCTTCATCGGAGTGACAGCCCGGACACCAGAATCGGTGAACACCTGGGGGTTTCTCATCATCCTCCCCTTGACCTTTCTCAGCTCGGCCTTCGTGCCGATAGAGACAATGCCGGGTTGGCTGGAAGCCCTTGCCAGAGTCAACCCGCTCACGGCGTTCATCGATGCCACCAGAGGACTCATGCTGGGCGGTCCGGTAGCCACCCCGGTGCTGAAGTCGATCGGATGGCTCATCGGCATCACCGCGGTTTTCAGCCCGCTAACCATCGCCCGATATCGCAACCGGGTCTAAGGCGGGCGCCGAACCGGCGCTAGCCCCGCAGGTAATCGGCCCACACCGGAAGCATCCGAAGGGGTAACCTGCCACGGCAACGGAATAACACATAACCCGAAGGTCGCGCCCAGCAATCACGACGCGCAAAGCGCTTCAATTACCAGTCGGAACTGTGGAAACAATTCAGTTGGGAAATTCCGAATCCCCAGCGCCCTTGTCGATTTGTTCAAATCGAAGCGTTCGATACTCACTAGTTCCAGCGGCGTACTCGCCAACGGTGCGGTCGACAAAGCCAGGTAGCCATTCGTCGTTGTGCTCCTGTCCAATGGCGGCGTAGCTATTCAACGTCTCAAGCGCCAGGTCCTCGTGCTCCTGCCGAGAACCGTCCCGCATGCCAAGCTGCTTGCTCGCTCGGGAGTAAGCCCGGGATTCACGGCGGAGCGCTCGCTTGTAGCCTGCCGTCCGAATCTCACCGATTGGCGGAACAAGGGCGGCGGCCCGGAGTTTGGCCAGGTCCTTGTCAACACCTTCGGCGAGATGCGCCTCCAGTACAAAAGCGACTCGCTCGTGGTGCCGTAGGTAGTAGTCCATCTGGGTCCTTTCGACGACATGGGCTTCGACCTTGACTATTCACGGTAGGTGAGGCCCCCCGGTGTACGGGCTCGATGACCACACGCGTGACGGGGCCACAGTGGGCTTTCTCAGTGGCTTCCGGTTAGCTTTCGCCCATGGCCGAGCACGACCTCCCAGTGCGCCGGCGCCACATCGTTGTTCAGCGCCGCTCTACCTGCCGATGTGCTTACCCGTGAGGTCGATGCAGGATCTGCGTTGAGCCTCGTCGAGGCTGCTCAGCTGGCCAGACAGACACTGGCACAAGTCGGGCACTAACGCCGATGTTCCGCTCCCAGTTCGCTGCTCTGTGAGGGAGGTTCGAGCCGGGTTGCGTGGCTGCGTCGGTGTCGCATTTCGTAAGAAGGCCAGACAAACTGTGTGATCGCTCAAGGAGCTGGTGATGCGACTGATTACGTGTCGCTCGTTGCCGCTTTCCGGTTTCTTATTGAGCTTGGACCCACTCACGGACCAGCTGGAGGTGGAGTCCAGCGGTTTCGGGAGTGCGTTCAAGATGAGCGATGTAGCTCTCAGCGCGATTTGCCTGGACCCGCTCGCCCAGCTCGGTGAAGACCCGGTCCCAATCGTTACCCGACCGTGGGGAAATCGGCAGGTCCAAATGCCGCCAGATCAGGCCGTCGCGAATGGTCGGGGTCATTCTCCCTTCCAACGTGTCGACTCCAGCAGTGTGAAGGAAGTCGTCGGTGGCCGACCAGACACAGGTGACGGGGTGATTCATTGGCGAACTGAACCGCCTTTGCTCGCGTGTGAGGCGACTCGTCGTGAGAAGGGCACCCCTCCCCGAATCAGCCTTGCCTTGCCAGGGTGAGGTCGGTCGTCATGACGACCTCAGCGTCAGCGCCTGAACGCTGGTCTCCTCAGCGGTCACGCCGCCGTTCTCCTCCTCTGCACTGCTAGGCGTTCCTTCTCAACCCCCCAGTTCACGCCAGCCCACACGCCGGCCACCGGCTGGACATGCAACGCCCACGTCATGCACTCCCGAGTAACTGAACATTTTGAACAAATTGCCTTACACCGGTAATTCTTCGCTAAGAGTCCACAGTCTGCTTCCTCCCGCAAGAGGGCAATGAACTCATCATCCCCAGCGCACAGAGCGTGCGTCATGAAGTCGGTGAGCGAGTTATCAAACCCCATAGTCGCCTCCTCGCCCCCCCTTAGGCCGTCAAGTGTCTGACCAGACCGGGAAGCTCAACAGAGGCTTAAGTCATGAACTGCACAGAACGGCACCGCTTGAAAGTCCGGTCTGAGGAGTTCTATCGGCGTCTAGATTCGTTGGTGGAATGTTGGGACCTTCGCTCCTAAAAACGCCGAGTTACCTGTGGTGCAATGGCGTTCCGCATGTGAGCCTTGGTGATTGGCAGGCGAACACAGGAGGGTTTGAGGTACACGGTGTTCGTTAAGTATTACACCCACCTGGAGCAGTCCTTCCCTGAGTTGGCAACGGCCTTTACAGCGCAAAACCTTGCTTTGAACGAGTGGGCCACCGACGCATACCGCGAGGGTGAGAGCCTGACCGCCAGGATCGGTGTTGGCGGCACCGAGACGCCTTTGATCGCAAAGACGGTCGAGCTTCATCTAGAAAACACCGTTGCCACTGCGGACAGGGTCACCCTGTCAATTAGCTGGACCGCTACTGGTCCTACCGCTCTCTTTCCTCAAATGGACGCCGAACTGATGATTGAACCCCTCGGCCCGGATCTGACTCAGCTCACTTTCCAAGGGTCCTATACGCCACCGCTTGGCCTACCCGGCAGGCTGTTGGATCGATGGGTGCTCCACCGTGTTGCCGAGGCCAACGTCAAGAATCTCGTCGACCGCATCGCTAAGGCTCTTCGCGAAAGTTTCCACCCTGAATAGGGGAGACGGAGCGAGGGCCTTGTGCGCTTACGGCAACGCACTGTTAGCCCCCGAGACTGGCCGCTAGCCACGAGACGGAGCGGACTCAGAGGAACCTCCTCATAACGGCTGTCGCCTCGAGCGGTGGGTCAATACGGCCTCAGCATGGAGTTTGCTACGTGTAGTCGCCCGGAAATCCCACCTCCAAGATACTTTGGTGGCTAGCGTGCTCCATCCGTCGCATGGGCGGGGATGCAGATCCGACCAACAGGTTTACCTGCTGGTTTCCTGCAGGGGGCTTAACAATTGCCAAGGGAGTCTTGGCACAACCAGCCCATGTACATCTCTGAGCCAATCGAAGACCCTTACGCGAACTGCGAGGACGGCGGATGCCACCACGACTTATATGGCGGGGTCCGTATCGAGGACCTACTGGAGCATGACGGGCCGGCACGTGTGAGCATCAGCCCCAGTTTCGCGCGGAAAATGCCTCTCCCACCGACGCCTCCGCTTGCCCGTTCAAACGGCACATAACGCGCACCGTCTCACGGGCCGCATTGTTCAATGCGAGGCTGCTGCTGAAAGAAAGAGCTGCCGTCACGGTGCCCAGCAAAAGCGACAGCAGGATCGGCGGAATGAGTGCAAACTCAACCAGCGACGCCCCCTACTGGTTGCTTTCAGAGGCGAGTCATGTTCAGAGCCGTGGTGATACGGAGTCCTTGCCCGCCAACTTGGCAAATGGTCGAAACGGTGGGTGGTCGCCTCCGAGATTTGTGGAGTCGAATTCGTCCGGGCCGGTCGGGCTCTCGCCCTGCCTGATCCAGCGGGTCGCGAGATAGTCCCGGAGCTCCTCACACCAGGGTGAAGAGGAAGTGAAAAGAAAGCGGTACCGGTGGGCGTCGTCGTCGCCCACGTTCCAGGTGGATGCTCGGAGCTCGTATACCGGAACGTCTTCCTCCAGGTCGCCTCTCTCCAGGAGCCAGATCGAGTTGGTCCGGCCGGGCTCGACATCGCCTTCCTGTTCGATCAGCAGAGTGAAGTTCTCTCCCGAGAATGCGAGTGATTGACTGACATGAGCGGTGAGGGTGGCCTGCTCCCACTCAGGTAGTCCCGGCCACCAGACTCTTACGTCCAGTGTGATCTGGGGAAAGCCGTCTCTGGTTCGCTCCGGCCAGTGGGCAAGATGCTCGAGCTGAACCGGGGGCACCCCGGTCTCGCCGTCGGGCCGCTCGCGCCCAACGCCGCTTTCATCAGAGGTTGCGGCCGGGACCGACTCCTCCGTGTCGCTCGGCTCCGGGTTGGATTCCCGGACTGCGATGTTCGGTCGGCACGCTTCGCACACCGCCACCGCCAGAGCGGACACGGCGGTCCGGTCCAGATAGAGATTCATCGGCTCGCGGACTTCGGTTAACAAGCGGCCCTCATCGAAGGCCTCGACGACATCTTCAATGGCGGGTTGGAGGTCTCCGCGCTCGTCGAGTGTTCGCAACGTCTCGGTCGCGAGGCGGACGGTGTCGCCCGAGGTCATTCCCAGGCGATCACCTACTTCACTCAGCCTGCGCATTCCCGCCTGGACGTAGATCGCGTTTCGGCCCGGGAACGCCAGCTCGGCGAGTTCCCGCAGAGCGGTGCTGTTTCCTGCAGCTGTGCGACGCTTCCGTAAGACGCCGATGCCAACCCCTTCGCGTGTTAGGACGGGAATCTACACCATGTTTTTCGCGACCTCTTCACTGTGAGTGAGATCAATGAACGCGAAACCGATAACTAAGGCGCGAAAACCCTTTCCACAGCTAATAATCGACATGGGCTCCCCGATCCGACAATCCGAGAAAAATAATCGGCCAGATACCACGTGTCACCGCAAACGTTCAACTCATACCCCAAGGTCACGGCCTCAGGTCCCGCCCGTGTGCGTCAACTTCCGACCGGCTCGAACCGGGCAGTGAAGTGGCGCAGCCAGGGCGCCTGCTGCACGATTCGATAACCCCGGATCTCGTCGGCATGGCCGGCCACCTCGATGATGATCTCGGCCACGAAGTCGATGTGGCTCTGGGTGTAGGTGCGACGAGGGATGGCCAGTCGCACCAACTCCATCGGCGCCGGGGTCTCGGTTCCGTCGGGCTGCACCTCGCCAAACATCACCGAACCGATCTCCACTCCCCGCACCCCGCCGGTGCTATACAGCTCCACTGCCAACGCCTGGGCCGGGTACTGATCGGGTGGGACGTGCGGCAGCAGTGCTTTGGCGTCGATGTACACGGCGTGGCCCCCCGGGGGCTTGACGATGGGGACGCCGCGAGCTTCGGCCTTCTCCGCCAGGTAAGCAGTCGAGCGGATCCGGTACCGCAGGTAGTCCTCGTCGAGTACCTCATGGAGCCCGATGGCGATCGCCTCTAGGTCGTATCCGGCCAGCCCGCCGTATGTGGGGAACCCCTCGGTGAGGACGAGGAGGTTGCGACAACGGCGAGCCAGCTCGGCGTCTCTCATCGCCAAGAAGCCACCGATGTTGGCCAGCCCGTCCTTCTTGGCGGAGAAGGTGCAGCCGTCCACCAGTGAGAACATCTCCTGGGCGATCTCAGTGGGAGTGTGGTCGGCGTAGCCCTCCTCGCGCAGCTTGATGAAGTAGGCGTTCTCGGCGAACCGGCAGGCGTCCAGGAAAAACGGGATGCCAAACCGGTGGCACACCTTTCGCACCGCCCGCAGGTTGGCCATCGACACCGGCTGGCCTCCGCCGGAATTGTTGGTGATGGTCATCATCACCAACGGCACCCGCTGGACGCCGACCTCGTCGATCAGCACTTCCAGCGCCTGTACGTCCATGTTCCCCTTGAAGGGGTGGACGGTGGATGGCTCGAGTCCTTCGGAGATGACAAGGTCGCGGGCCTCGGCGCCCTGGTACTCGATGTTGGCTCGGGTGGTGTCGAAGTGGGTGTTGTTGGGTACGACGTGTCCCTCACCCAGGGTCTCGGAGAAAAGGATGCGCTCGGCTGCCCGCCCCTGGTGGGTGGGAACCACCTCGGGGAACCCGGTGAGCTCTCGCACCGCCGCCTGGAACCGGTAGAACGACCGGCTGCCGGCGTAGCTCTCGTCACCGTCCATCATCCCGGCCCACTGGCGCGACGACATGGCCCCCGTGCCCGAGTCGGTGAGCAGGTCGATGATCACCTCGTCGCCGTTCAATCCGAAGAGGTTGTACCCGACCCGGTGCAACGCCTCCTCGCGCTCCCGCTTGTCGGGGAAGCGGATGGCCTGGACGCTGTGGATCCGGAATGGCTCAATGATGGTGTCAAACTGCATAGTGGGTTCCTTTGGTTCTCAGTGGATCGCGTTGGATCCGAGGATCATGGGATGGGCTCGAACCGGGCCTGGAAGAAGCGCAGCGTCGCCGGCTCGTGGGTGAAGCGCAGCCCGCGTACCGCCCCCCGGTTCTCGTGCACGGCCATCACCGACTCGGCGACGACATCCATGTGGGCCTGGGTGTAGACCCGGCGGGGGATCGCCAAACGGACCAGCTCCAGCCGGGGGTAGTGATGGTCGCCGGTGGCCGGGTCCCGGCCCGCCGAGACCACCCCGCGCTCCATTCCCCGCACTCCTGACTCCAGGTACAGCTCGGCGGTCAGTGCCTGGGCCGGGAACTGGTCCTGGGGAAGGTGCCGGAGAATCTCCTGGGCGTCGAGGAATACCCCGTGTCCGCCGATCGGCTGCACTATCGGGATCCCCACTTTGAACAGGCGGTTGCCCAGGTACTCGACCTGTCCGACCCGGGCCCGGACGTGGTCGTCGGAGGCCACCATCTCCTCGATTCCCCGGGCCAGCGCTTCCATGTCACGGCCCGACATGCCCCCGTAAGTGTGGAGCCCCTCGAAGGCGACGAGAAGCGCCCGGGCCTCGCGGGCCAGCTCGGGATCGCGCAGCGCCAGGAAGCCACCGATGTTTACAAGGTTGTCTTTCTTGGACGAGACGGTGGCTCCGTCGGAGTGGGAGCAGATCTCCCGCAGGATCTCCGCCACCGATCTGTCCTCGTAACCGCCCTCGCGTTGCTTGATGAACCAGGCGTTCTCCAGCGCCCTGGTGGCGTCGAGCAACACCAGGATGCCGTGGCGCCGGCACAGCTC
>CAXMOO010000190.1:0-2667 GCA_964195005.1 uncultured Gammaproteobacteria bacterium | reverse complement strand
GATGCGTCCTCTGAGGCGTTCAGGATGAAGTTTATATTGATGCCAGAGGGGTGCTCCATGATAGCTACGGGCTCCGGCCCGATGGGGCCAACGATGAACTCGAAGCCTAGCTTTTCGTAGAACTCACGAGCTTTCCCCAAGTTGCGGACGCGCAATCCGACATGATTGATTCTGGTGATCTGTTTCAATCCTGTCGGGCGATTGACATTGACGCCGAAGTCATCGGTGGCCTGCCGTGATGAGACAACCTTTTCGACCTCATGCGGTCTCATGACTCACCTCCAATTTCGCACCAACGCTGATGTTGCGGCGGGTCAGCTGGATGTTCAGATTGCTGCGAATGTAGATCTCGATGAACTCGGGCAGCCACACGTCTCTCGACATGCGTGTGAAGCGCTCGATCAGCTTGCGCTCGGGCCTGTCGGTGAGGTGAACGATGCGCCATCTGTTCAGTGGTCGCGATTCGTCGCTGTCAACCGAGTGCTCGACGTGAAACAGAGGCTGTCCCGCCCCGGCGCGAAGAATGTTCCTGTCGGGATCCGGAAGTTCCGCGGCTCCGATGAAGGTGACCTTCTGTTGCGCGTGATCGAGGTGAACCTGTTCCAGGACCAGCCCGTACTCCGCCGGCTCGAGCCAAAGGCGCTGCTGCGATGAGCGCACGAAGGACTCGGCTCCGTCGGATGCCGAACGCCGACCCCAGGCCCGGGCGCTGCCCTCCCGTACGACGGAGGGGATGTAGCGGTCGGGCCTCGATGCCTTCCGCACCTCCGTGTCCCACAGCATCGCGCGGGTGAACGTGAGCGGTTGGTTGGTGCGGTAGTGCTCGGCGAGCACCCGGTTGACGTCGACCGGCGGCAGCTCGAATCGCGTGTTGCGGGGGTCGACCCACGCGCGCTCGAACTCACCTTGGTGATTGAGCTGATCGGCCGAATTCATAGCTATCTCCGGCGTCACCTTCGACGGCCCGTGAGCTGGCGTCTTGACCTCAAGCGGCCTCATAAGTCACCTCCAATGTTCCATTCGCGGCCAACATGCTGATTGCCGAACGGGCCTCGGCGAAACCGGAGCTCCTGGCCTCGTCGCCCATGTTCAAGCCCTCGGCGTAGACGGTCTCCACATCGGTGATGCCCATCAGGCCCAGGACGGCCAGAAGGTGACCGGTCTGAGTGTCCAGAGACGTATTGCCGTAGACGCCGCCCCGGGCAAAGAACACGTAGGCCCGAACACCGTTGACCAGCCCTTCCGGCCCCTCCGCCGTGTAGCGGAAGGTCTTTCCCGGCCGAGTCACCCGGTCGATCCAGGCCTTCAGAGTCGAGGGGATACCCAGGTTGTACATGGGCACCGCGAGCACGAGCGTGTCGTGGGCGAACAGGGCATCGATCAACCGATCCGATAGCGCCGCCAACTCCCGTTGCGCGTCGCTGCGCTGCTCGTCGGGCACCGTCCACGACCCGAACTCTTCGGCACCGAGGTGTGGCAGAGGATCCTCGGCCAGGTCCAAGGTAGTGATTCGAGCACCGGGGTTCCGGACCTTCAACTCTTCCAGGAACTCGTCGGCCAGTTGGTTGGAAACACTGTCGTGCCCTGACAGGCTGCTGCGTAGATAAAGGATGCGGTTCATGACTGCGCTCCATTTCAGTGAATTTGCATGAAGCGCACTCTATTATCGAAAAATTGCTGAATAAATGGATAAATATCGTACAGTTCAATCGAAATGATAGATGATAAGCACACCGAGCTCGCCAGGGTCAGCCTGGATCACTGGCGGGCACTGGAGAAGGTGGTGGACGAAGGCGGATACGCCAGAGCCGCTGAGGCCCTGGGTAAAAGCCAGTCCACCGTCAGTCACAGCATTCAGCGGCTGGAAGAGCTGCTGGGCACCCGGGTGCTTCGTCTCCAGGGCCGCAGGGCCGTGCTCACCGAAGTGGGGGCAGTGGTGTTGCGCCGCGCCCGAGTCTTGCTGGCTGAAGCGGGCAACATCGAGCGTCTTGCCCGGACCCTGGCGGCCGGCGTGGAAGCGGAGATCCATCTGGCGGTGGATACCATCTTCCCCAATCAGATCCTCCTGCCGGCATTCCAGTCCTTCTCCGAGGCCTTCCCCGATACCCGCATCGAGCTGGTGGAAACCGTGATCTCCGGGGTCGAAGAGCTGGTCACCGAGGGCCAGGTGCAACTCGCCATCACCCCCAGGGTGCCCCAGGGCTGGCTGGGGGATCATCTCATCAGGCTGGAGATGCGCTGCGTGGCCCACCCGGAGCATCCACTGCACCGGCTCGGCCGGCCGCTTGACGAGAACGACCTTCGCCAGCACCGCCAGCTGGTAGTGCGTGAATCCGGTGAGCAACGCACGTTCAACGCCGGCTGGCTGGGTGCTGAACAACGCCTGACGGTGAGCACCATGGGCACCCGCATACAGGCCCTTTGCAAGGGATTGGGCTTCGCCTGGTCGCCGCTGCTCAAGATCACCCGTGAGCTGGAAGCGGGCCTGCTCAAGCCCCTGCCCATGAAGCACGGCACCAACAGGTTTGCGGATCTTTATCTTCTGCTGACCGACGAAGACGGCGCGGGTCCCGCTACCCGGGCCATGGCAAATCAGATCAAAGACCATGTCACCCGTAACAGTACGCGGGCGAACCAAGTGACCTGAGTATTCGCGCGGTTGCCGGG
>CAXMOO010000189.1:0-1596 GCA_964195005.1 uncultured Gammaproteobacteria bacterium | reverse complement strand
TCGGACGTACCTGACGCGACGCCGGGCTTATCTGCTCGCCACTTGTTGGCATGTCCCGGCTCGGAGATTTGCCGAGGTTTGGTTCCCTCGACGATTTCCACGTTCGGCTGTTGGGCCACTAAACGAATTCGAGCCAGTGCTTGTATTCGTCGAGCTTGCCGGCAACAGCGGCAGCAAACAGGTCTTGTGCCTTGCGAGTGACCGGTCCCGGCTCACCAAGACCGACCGTCCGCCCATCAATCTCACGGATCGGCGTTACCTCGGCGGCCGTCCCCGTGATGAAGACCTCGTCGGCGATGTAGAGGGCCCCACGAGCCAGTTCGACCTCTTTCACCTCGACGCCCTCGGCTTTCAGAAGTTCGATGACAGAGTTGCGAGTGATGCCCTCGAGAATCCCTGAGGAAACGGGTGGTGTGTAAGCCACACCCTTGCTAACGAGGAACAAGTTCATCCCGCTCCCCTCGGAGAGAGTTCCGGCGTCGTTGAGCATGATGGCCTCATCGGCACCTGCCCGCAGTGCCTCCTGTTTGGCAAGGACCGAGTTGAGGTACCCGCCTGAGCCTTTGGCGGTGGGAATGAGTGACGTGTGCGAAATCCGTCGCCAACTGGACACCATTGCCGTGATTCCCTTGAGCACTCCTTCCTCCCCGAGATAAGAGCCGAAGGAGAACGCACCCATCATCGTGTGGACTGGAGTGTTGGATGGGCTGATCCCGATAGCACCGAGCCCGTAAAACACCTGGGGTCGGATGTACGCCGACTCCAACTCGGTAACGCGAAGCAACTCGAGGCAGGCCTCGGAAAGTTCATCGGCCGTGTATTTCATCGGAATGTCGTATGCCCGAGCCGAGGCAACCAGCCTGACCATGTGCTCGTGAAGCCGAAAAACGGCGGTTCCCTCGGGAGTGTTGTACGCACGGATGCCTTCGAAGACCCCAGTTCCGTATTGCATGGCGTGGCTGAGAAAGTGGACCGTGGCGTCGTCCCAGGAGACAAACTCGCCATCGCTCCAGATATGAGATGAAGGTTCCATCGCGTAAAGGCTAAACGCAACCACCCGCAGCCCAAACCTGGTTCTAGGCTCGCCGCCCATGCACCGTCTTGTGGCGTCCTGGTTCGGCAGCGGCCTGATCCTCGGAAAGGTCAGGGGAAGCGATGCGGGCTCCGGCACGGTTGGCTCGCTCCTCGCCGTCGTGATTGCCCTCGCCATCGGGTCGAGATACGGATGGGTGGCTCAACTCGCGGCAGCGGCAGCGGTGGTGATGCTCAGCATCTGGTCCACCGGTCGATTTGTTGACTCCGAAGGAGACGCCGGCTGGATGGTGGTAGATGAGGCAGCGGGCATGTTCGTCGCCGTAGTCGGCTTGAGTGTCTGGCCTGGAGGGGTTGTGGCCTTTGTTGTCTTCAGGGCCGCCGACATCTTCAAAGACGTCTTCCCTGGTGTTGCAGCCGCCGAGCGTCTCCCTGGAGCTGTCGGCGTCACCAGCGACGACCTCGTTGAGGGGCTCTACGGGCTCGCCGCCGGCCACATCGTTCAGGTGTTGTTCTAAATTGGGTGAATCGGAGGTACAAATGGATTGGCAAGTTTCCACGATC
>CAXMOO010000188.1:0-4082 GCA_964195005.1 uncultured Gammaproteobacteria bacterium | reverse complement strand
TTGTGTGCTCGTAGAACTCCCGGATGAGGGGATTCACCTCAGCCGGGCAGAAATCCGGACCGGCCAATTCGTCAAACGAGCCGACAATCCCACCACCTTCTGGATTACGTTCGAAACCCCAGTTCTCGTTGTCTGCCAGGTCGCGAAGGTAATCGGCGCCGACTGACGGTCCCGTCGCGGCAAAGGCAACAAGGAACGGCATTGAGCTTGGATCGACTGCCTCTCCCTTGACCTCGGTCAGCGGCTGTCCGCGAAAAAGCCCGAGGGCGATGGTCCGATACACGATTACCACCGAAGCGCCGACGACGGGGAGGTGCGGATCGTCGAGCCAACTACCCACCGCCCAACCAACGAACCCTCCGGTAACAATGCCGAGCGCGACCTTCGTCCAGCGGGCTCCGAGGATGCCGAGGGTGGCTCCAGAAAGCACGCCAAACAGGATCGGGTTCCACCTGCCGAGCGCCACCTCGACCAGCCAGGAAAACCAGGCAAGCACGCCGGCGGCGGCGATGATCCGCCACCACGCCGGTTTCAGCTCCCCGGGCTCCCGGAACCAATCGGTAAGGCCAGGCCTTCCCCGGCGCCCTGAACTACCGCGCCCAGGCCGGCCCCCAGTGCAGCCCCGGGCCACGAGAAGCTGCCCCCAATCGCAGCTCCGCCGGCGGTACCGAGGACCGCACCGAACAGACCTGCTGAGATCGCTCGCTCCCTCCGGGACACAGATCGACTAGTACCCGCTATTCGAAAACCGCCAATCCGTCTTGAGAAATCTTTGTGACCAGCTGCTCGCTTGCACCCAGAACTCTCACCGGCGCAGGCTAGGCCACCGACCCATGGCCCTACTTGCATTGGGAACAGAAGATGCTGGTATGTGCCAATGACCGACACCTTGCAGCGACCGGACGGGACCATTGCATACGACGACACCGGCGGTCCGGCCCCTCCTGTTGTCGCCGCGCCGGGGATGGGCGACCTGCGCAAGGTCTACCGGCACGTTCGGCCACCGCTGGTGGATGGGGGCGTGCGGTTTGTCACCATGGACCTCCGAGGCGTTGGCGAGTCGAGCCTGCCCTGGCCCGACTACTCGGATGCAGCCATCGGCTCCGACATGCTTGCGCTGGCAGCCCATCTCGGGGCGGGCCCTGCCGTACTGGTTGGGAACTCGCTGACCGCTGCTTCCGCCGTAATCGCCGCCACCGAGGAGCCAGAGTTGGTCGCCGGTCTCGTTCTCATCGGACCGTTTGCGCGCGATATACCGACTCCGGGATGGCAGAAAGCCCTGTTCAAACTGACCCTGACTCCCCCGTGGGGCAAGTCGGCGTGGGTTTCGTACTACCGCAAACAGATGTACCCGGGAACCAAGCCACCGGACCATGATGAATACGTGACGTCGCTCAAGAAAAACCTGAGTGAAGGCAGCCGTTTCCAGGCTTTCCGAAGTCTGGCTTTCAACTCGCATGCCGAAAGCGAGTCCCGGCTCGGCCGGGTTGCCTGTCCGGTGCTGGTGATCATGGGCACCGCCGATCCAGACTTCCCGGATCCCGAGGCAGAGGCACGCGGACTGGCAGACATCGTGGGTGGAACCGTGACACTCATCGAAGGCGCCGGCCACTACCCGCAAGCGCAAGCCCCTACTGAAGTAGCCGACGCTATCACGTCGTTCGTATCCGGCCTCCGCTATGAAATAGGCAATCAGCAATCAGCAATCAGCAATCAGCAATCAGCAATCAGCAATCAGCAATCAGCAATCAGCAAGAGATTCTTGCCGACTGACGGGTCGGCGCCGCCAGCCGTGGCGCAGGGCAGAGCGTTCACCCACTCCCCAAGCGGAGCCCTGTGCCAACCACCTACGGCCGACCAGTGATGAGCCATAAGGCGAAGAACAGACAAGCACTGCCGACTGCGACATAATAGGCTCCACTCTCAATGGACCCATACCTGCCTGCGGTTGAACAGGCCCGCCTGGTACTTGCCGGAGAGCTTTCGGCCCGCGAGCTCGTTGCTGGCTATCTCGACCGCAGCGAGGCTGCCCAGGAGCAATTGAATGCATACACTCTCCTCGACCGCCGCGAGGCTCTGCTGCGGGCCGAACTCGTCGACCGCAGAGTCACACTCGGCGAGGACCCCGGACCCATGGCCGGCGTGGCCGTGGCCCTCAAAGACCTGATCGACCAGAAGGGCCTCACTACCACTTGCGGCTCTTCCCTCTACCGCCACCTGGCTAAGCGGTCGGCCACCGTCGTCCAGCGACTCGAAGCAGCAGGAGCAGTGATCATTGGTCGGGCCGGGCTGCACGAATTTGCCTTCGGGTTCTCCTCCGAGAATCACTGGTTCGGCCCGGTGCGCAACCCGTGGGATGTCGCTACATCGCCCGGCGGCTCATCCGGGGGATCGGCCGTGGCGGTGGCCTCCGGTTTGGCCGCCGTTGCCATTGGCACCGACACTGGAGGATCGGTGCGGGTGCCGGCGGCATTGACCGGCACGGTGGGCCTCAAGGTGACTCACGGCCGGGTTCCGTTGACTGGGGTTTTTCCGCTTGCCCCCAGCCTCGACACTGTGGGGCCCCTCACCCGCACGGTCGGCGACGCCGCACTTGTGTACGAGGCCATTGCCGGGCCCGATCCGAAGGATCCCTACTCGGTGGTTGAGCCGGTGAAGAAGCCTGAGCCCACTTCCGTGAACGGTCTCCAGGTGGGGGTGCCCCACCCCTGGGTTGACCAGCCAACCGATCCCAAGCTGCGTGCTGCCTTTGAGGCATCCCTGGAGCGCCTGGCGGGTCTCGGCGCCGAGATCAACCAGCTGGAGGACGACTTCGTGCAGCCGCCGGGAATGATTGAAGCCGGGGCCTACAGCGAGATCGCCGTCGTGCACGGCAAATGGTTCCCGAGCCGGGCAGACGAGTACGGCCCCGAGGTGGCCGATCGCCTGGGAAACGCCCTGGGGATCACTGTGGCTGCCAGTGTCGAGGCCAAGAAGTGGAGGGAGCAGCTCCGTGAGCACACCTTCGATCTGTTTCGTCAAGTTGACGTGCTGGCCACCCCCGCCGTGGCCTCGAATCACAAACCCATCGGGGTGGATGATTTGCTGGTAGCCGGCGAGGAGATGACCTACCGGCGGGCGCTCTCGATGTTCTCAGCGCTCGTCAACTTCACGAGCCATCCCGCCATCGTGTTGCCCCTGTCTGAGGCGGGAGGTCCGCCGCCGGCCCTGCAGTTGATCGGGCCCGACTGGTCCGAGCACCGTCTGTTAGGGATCGGCACCGCCCTCGAGCAGGCAGGCATCGTGGCCTTCCGCTCGCCTCCCGCCTTCGACGCCGGGCAGCCATCTCCCGGCCCCAGATAACACCAACTAAAGCCGCCGGCGTGGCCTAACCTTCCGGCAGTGGCAACACAAGAAGACCTCGCTCCACCCAAGATCGACCGTAAGAAGGTTCCTCGGGTGGTTATCCGGTTTGCCGGCGACTCGGGCGACGGCATGCAGTTGGCGGGGGCACGGTTCACCGACGCTTCCGCGGCGTTCGGCAACGACCTCGCCACGCTGCCAAATTTCCCGGCCGAGATCAGAGCCCCGGCCGGTACCCTTCCTGGAGTCTCAGCGTTTCAGATCCACATCGCCGAACACGACATCCTGACCCCGGGCGACGCTCCCGACGTCCTGGTCGCCATGAATCCGGCCGCGTTGAAAAAGAATCTCGGGGACGTTAAGCCGGGCGGGACAATTCTCGTGAACACAGACACCTTCGAGGAGAGGAATCTGGCCAAGGCCGACTACCAGACCAACCCGCTCGAGGATGGCACCCTGGATGGATTCACAGTATTGGCTGCCCCGATGGACGAGCTCACCAAGGAAGCGGTCAAGGAGAGCGGCGTAAAAGGCCGCGAGGTCCTGCGGTCCAAGAATTTCTTTGCGCTGGGAGCCCTGGCGTGGATGTTCGACCGTCCCGTACAAGTGACTCTGGATTGGGTGAGTGAGAAGTTTGCCAGCAAGCCGGAGGTGGCGGCAGCTAACTCGATGGCCTTTCAGGCCGGGTACAACTTCGGAATCACCACTGAGGCCTTCGCCGGCCATACCTATGAGGTTCC
>CAXMOO010000187.1:0-1892 GCA_964195005.1 uncultured Gammaproteobacteria bacterium | reverse complement strand
TCAGCCTCGGCCCTGGTACTGGCTTCGGCAATCGCCGTGCTGGCGGGCTCCCTGGTGTCGGCGCATTTGAACGAGAAGGTCCTCTCGTGGATCGCGGGCTGCGGCTTTATTGTCATCGGCCTGTGGACGATTCTCCGCGGCTGAGCACGACATGGCTCATCTGGAATACCCGGCGCTGAAGGAGGTTCCAGCCGGGAGTCCCATCGACGCTCAGCCGCCAGCTTCACACCGGCATGGCTGCCGGAGGTACAACACCAAGTCGTCGATCTCCTGTGCGGACAAGGTCCCGCCCCAAGGGGGCATGAGACCCGACTTCTGCACCGCATCGCCGCCCTCGGCGATCGCCATCGAGAATTCAACGGGTCAGATCCCGTGATTCGCATTTACTGACTGTTGGCGGGAAAACAAGGATAAGCGCCCGCCAACACTTCGGCCACCCATATATGGGCGTTCCTATGGTCGCCACTGGAACGCTGTTTCAACGTCTTGACGACCGGATCCAACTCATTGATGACTAGATTCCGAAGGTCGTCCAGACTCACCGTATGGGGAACACAGGCCTGTTGGGCGTGCAGCGGCACCCCGTGCGCGAGAATATCCACGATGGCATTGATGTATCCCGCGCACAGCGGTCCGGGGCCGGGGTCGCCAACCTCGTAGGGCTCGCACCAGCCGGACAAGGTCTCGGTGTCGACGTACATGTGATCGGCGGCGGTGGGCGTGGCGAACAAAACCACCGTCAGAACCAGTAGGATGTGAATTATGTGTGGCATGTTTGTTACCTCTCCTATCGTTGTAGGAACGCCCGTCGATAGGTGCAGGTGCATCTCTGAAACGGAGGAACAAGGAACACGCTGAGCCGGGAACTGCACGACATAATCGGGCAGTGTGATGTTTGCGCAGTAGGCCTCGGATAACATCCCGGCAGTCCCATCGACGCTCAGCCACCGGCTTCACACCGACATAGCTGCCGAAGATACAACACCAAGTCGTCGATCTCCTGTGCGGACAAGGTCTCGCCCCAAGGGGGCATGAGCCCCGACTTCTGCACCGCATCGCCGCCCTCGACGATCGCCGTGCCGAGTTCCTCGTCGCTGAGCTGGCGCATTTCCTCGGCGTACACATGGTTCTTCGGCGACACGGACAGGCCGCCGGCCGTGTCGTTGATGCCTCTGCCGTTGCCCCGAGAGCCGTGGCACTGGACGCAGTAGAGTCGATAGTTCTTTTCCGCATCACTCCCGCTGGCCGCCTCCCGAGCCACGAATACCGACATCGGCGCCGCGGGCCCCTGGACTACGGCGTCGGGCTTCTCGAGATCGAGCCTGGCCGGCGACTTCATGGAGCTGATGAAAAGGGTCAGGAGCGCGCGTTTCTTGTGCGACATCTCTACCCTCGGCATCCAGGTCTTGGGATCCCAATGCTGGGGGTTCTCGATTCTCGCGTACACCCAGTCTGGATTCAGTCGATTGCCGGCGTCGGCGAGGTTCGGTCCCGAGACGCCCCCCATCACCCTCTTACCCCATTGGACGGTATGGCATCCGATACAAGGAAGCTGCTTGCGAAACAATCTCAGCGCCTTCGGCTTACTGAACTTCTTACCCGGCTCAATCACGCCGGTTTGCATGGTCGCGTCCTCGAAGGTCATCAGATACTCGGTGACGGCCTCGGCGCGCTCGGGATCGAGCTTTGCCGAACACGATCGGACCGTATCGATGGCGATCCGGTCCGCGCCCCCATCGAGCGCGAGGTGGTTGAGGTAGACGACGCCCGAGTAGCGGATAGGCACGGGATCTTGCAGCCACTCGACAAGCCACTCTCGCCTGAACTTGCTTCCGGCATAGAAGAGGTCGGGCGCCTTGCGATCCAGGAGCCCCTCGAAGGTGCTCGCAGCC
>CAXMOO010000186.1:0-2403 GCA_964195005.1 uncultured Gammaproteobacteria bacterium | reverse complement strand
AGGGAAAGCCCCAGCTCCGGTCGGGGCTTTTCTTTGGGCTTCCGCTAACGGGGGTATGATCCTGGGTAGGGCCGGTGGGGTTTCCGCCCCTCGCAGCCGGACCGAGGAAGCCCCTGCCGGTATGTTCCAGTTCGGCGGGGGCTTTCTTTCGGCCTAGCCGGCGCGAGGGAATGGCAGTAGATTTCAGGTCCTGCTTACAATTGACAATGACTCCTCAGCCCCGTCCCCGTGGCGGGGCTTTTCTTCAGATCAACCCCCGACACCTTGACACCCGTGCCTGATCGGGCGCACGCTTGTTCTCGGGAGCGGAAGTCCTTTCAGCAGTCCGAAAGATGGCAAACTGGCTCCGTCCAAGTAAAAACACCAATCAAAAGCCCGAACCGCTGCACACTTACGAGGCCAAGGCCCGTCGCTGCCTCATGTGCCACAAGCGCTTCACGAGCTCCTGGCCAGGCGAGCGGGTTTGTCCGAAGTGCAAGACCAAGGAGGCTTGGCGTGAGTGCTCGACGCTTCGTGATCAGTACGAGTAAGTGAGGGTTGCGTCTTTGGCCGCCATGGACGAATCCGTCGAGCGCATCATCCGCCGAGCCCTCGAAGAGGCCCGGGCAAAGGGGCGGGACCATCTGACGCAGACCCAGCTCGCCGTTAAGGCCGTCCATCAAGCCAGACCGGACATGACGGCTTCCGAGATTCTGGCCGCCGTGCACCTGGTGCAGCGCGAATGACCTCCGAGATCGACGTCTTCCGCACCGCCAACGTCCTGATCCGGGAGCACGGCGAGGACGCTGCCCTGGAAGCCGCCCAGCGCGCCGACGCCATGCTCGAGAAGGGGGTGATTGACGGGCAGCGGGTGTGGAAGCGGGTGCTGGCGGCCGTAAAGGAAATCCAGCGGGAGGTGCCGCAAGAGGGCGAGGCGGTGAATTAGGCCGTAGACCCTGGTCAGCGAACGCAAGAGATCATCAATTCCATTGCATTTCGATATGACCGTCAATGTCCGCTTCCAGGGGAGGAGCGGACGTTGTTTGTCAGGAGCTGTCAGGACCGTTCTTAGCCAACAGCCGACATTCAGGCAGCGTTGTTGGTTGAGAGGAGGTCTTTTAAAGACGATTGGGCTCAGGCGAGTGACACGCGGTCTCCTGTTCGCACGGCTCCCGGCGCCTGGACGACGGCATACACGCCTGCGCAGGGAAACCGGCCGGCATCGCCGACTTGAACTCTGTTGTGCTGAACCAGCGTGCGGAGGACGTCGGTGTCCCGGGGCAGCTCGTCTTGCGCGAGCGTGGTCATCACGCAGCGCGGATCGGGCAGAGCGACACTAAGCCGTACCCCGTCACCGATTGCGAGCTCGCGACCGACCCAGTCGTTCTCGACGAACCCGGCTTCCTCGGTGCCGACAATCACGTTCATCCGGAACCGGCGCTCGTCGAAGCTGATATTGGGCTGAATCTCACTCAGCCGATCGAGCGTCGATGTCGTCAGCACCGACACCGGAAACAGGTCGAAGAACGAACCGACCTGTACGGGGGAAGGAACACCGGCCTCGGCGAAGAACGCCGACCCAAGTTTCTGTTCGACCACGATGTCTCGGTAGCCTGCTGGGTCCGCGTCTTCGACATCCGGGTGATACTGGTCGATGGTATAATCCTCCGGCGCGGCCTGGGCCAAGGTGACGTCTCGTTTGAAAAACGCCGACAGCACACGGTCCACGTCACCGGAATCGCTGGTGACCGACCCGCCGTCCGGCAAGGTAATGCGCACCGATGGCAGCTCGCCGTTCAATCGCGGCGGCTCGACGAAAGCGGCCCGGCAACCGAATAGATCGGGAAACAGCCGCACGCTTTTGGCGCTCGCCACCTTCCCGGTCTCCGCGTCGATGAGCGCGTACGCCCGGTCACCGACGAGACCTCGATCCGTGAACTCCCCCTGTTCGATTCGCTCGCCTCTCATGGACTTGACCGGGAACGTCCACAGCCTGGCCACGGAACCGACTACTGAATTTGTCGCCATTTTCCCCTCCCTTTAAGGCTCGCCCGATGCTCGTTCATCGTCACGGCGCACCACTCTATCGAAACGATACGAATTTGGCGGAGCTGAAGCAACATGACCGGGCGGCAGAGGACCCCAAATTGATAGCCATCGTTCTGGGTTGCCTGGATGACCCCAATCTCATCAAACCTGAGTCCCACGCATACACCTCAACGCAAATAAGCTGGTGCGAGATGGACGATGGCCTTCCACGTCACGCCGAGGGCTCGCCGGAGCTGGGAAAACTATGGGCCGAGATGGGAGGCTGGGACAAGCTGGCCGAGAAGCCTTGCGGCCTCGACCTGATCGGACCGGTCTCGCCGCTGAAGCTGGGCGAGGAGGCCTGCCGGCGGGTCCAATTCGCGGCGCGCCACATGC